>DATHQE010000088.1:0-5018 GCA_035483035.1 Streptosporangiaceae bacterium
AGTCACACAGTCGCAGCACACGCAGATGCTCAGGCACGTGCACCAGCGGTGGCAGCCGCCCTCGCCAATGCAGTCGTGGCACATCCGGAACCCATGACCCTTGCCGAGTCCCGTGCACGCGAGCCACTGGCCTCGCGGCCATTCGCACCGATAGCCCTGGTAGTTGAAGCAGTCGCTAGTGAAGGAACCCTTGCACAGGTGGTGGCCCTCCGGGCAGCCGTGCTTGGGACAGCCCTCGCACCGGCGGGTCGGGCCGCAGTGACACTCGGCGGCCAGGGCCGGCCGTTCCCCGATCGCGAGTGAGGCCACGCCCACTGTCCCGCCGATGACCGCGCTGCGAAGTGCAGCACGGCGGCTCAAGCTCCTGGCGACGCGCTCGGCAAGATCGCCGACGCTACTGTCGAAGCGCTGTCCCGCCTGCTTCCAGCTCATACCACGGCCTCGCTTTCCCTGGCGATCGATGCTGCCTGCACCTGGACTTCGTGCATTGTGCTCGCTACCCCAGCAGCCCGGATCACCCCGGTGCCGTCGACCGCGACCAGGAGCGGGGTGGCAGTGGCCCGGTATCCGGCCACCTCCGCCGCGGCAAGCGGTCGGCCAATCTCCAGCATGGTGTCCTGGAACGTGGCGGAGATGGCGAGGTAACCAGGCGGGTCGGAGATGAGCAGCAGGACGCTGATGCCCGCCAGTTCGCCGGCCACCGTCAGAGCGTCGAGGCTGCTCACCAGCCGCTCGCAGGCGGGGCAGGTGGGATCTACGAAGGCGATCAGCGCGGGCTGGCCATGGCCTGGCGACAGTTCGCCAGCGTCGCCATCCGGCAGCCGTCGATAGCGGATCGGCGTAGCCCGGTCGCCGACCGCAGGGCCGGGCGTGGCGGGATCGCGCTCCTGGCTGAGCAGCCGGCCGAGTTGCCGGTACAGCACCACGACCAGCGCACCGAGCGCGAACAGCAACGCCCACTGCGCTACTTCCAGATACTCCGGGATCCGCATCATGTCGCAACCTCCGGTGCCAGCGCCTTAGCCGCGGTACACGCCGCCAGCGCCAGCAGGCCGGCGGCAGCGAGCAGGAGCAGGTGCGCGGTCAGCCCGATGGCCACGGCGGCGTGGCCAGGCGGTCTCGTCGCGAGCACGGCGACGGCCAGGATCACCAGCGACTGGACCACACTGCGCACGCTGAAACTACGGCGCGTCAGGGCGCCGAAGCACCTGCACGGCCGACCACGGAACCGGGTATAGCCGACCACCGCGACCAGGGTGAAGCCGCAGGCAAGCGCCAAGACCGCCAGGTTCACCCAGCCAGCGGACGGCCAGCACAGGCTGGCGAAGCCGCAGAGCAGCTCGGTCGCGATCACTGCGGCCGCGGCGGCCGGCACCCGGGCACGGACCCAGGAGGGCGCGCGCGGCGGCACAAACAGCCTGATGGCCGCGGCGAAGCTGGCCGGGTCGGCGAGCTTGCCCCCGCCCGCTGCCAGCAACAGCACAGCGAGCGCCGCTTTGGCCGCTAATACGAGCACGCTCATCGGGTGGCCGCCGCGACCGGCAGGCTCGCAAGCTGATACAGCTTGGCCACCTGCCAGGAGTAGTTCACCAGGCTGGAAGCGCGGACAAGGCCATCGCGATCGACAAAGATCAGGAACGGCCCGACCCGCACGTTGTACCTGGCGTACAGCGAGGGCGAGCCGGTCACCACGGCCACGTCGCCGAGACCAAGCTCCGCGAGCACCGGCGCGGCCATCTCGCTCGGCTGCTTGGGCATGAGCACGATCTCCACCGGGGCGCCGTCAGTCAGCAGGTCACGTAGCCCGTCGACGACCGACGGGAATGACTTGAGCGCATGGTCGGCGAAGACGACGAGCTGCAGCGGTGCCGTCGGCGGCGATGTATGCACAGCTCCGGTTGTGTCGGTCAGCGACCAGCTCGGAGCGCGCCTGCCGGTGGCCAGTCCATCTCGTTCGATGGCCTCCTGACCAGACAGCCGCACATGCGCGATGCCGAGCAGCGCCAGCGCAGCCGCCACCAGCAGCACGGCGCCAACGACCACGAAAGCGACTGTCCAGATCACGGCGCCCACGCACGCCGCCGAGATCCTCCCCTGATCATGATTTGAATGAACCATCGCAATGCGGTTGGGTCAAGCATTCACGCGTGTTGCTTATGGGGCGCAGGGAAATGAAATGGCGCCGCTTTGCAGGAACGGCTTACCGAGAAGGCACCGCAGCGCCGCAATGGCGACCCGGACACGCTCGGGTTCGGCCGTCGACTGGCTGACGCCCCGGCTCGGCGGTCGCAACGGCCCACTTACATTGTCGGACCACTGTGCTCACGAGCGGAGCCTAGGTAACCGACCGGCCGACTGCCGCTGAGGTCATCTCCGGCGACGTCAGAAGTACTCGGCGGCTAAATCATTGCATTTCATAGCAAGAGAGTCGATGTTTCAGCTGGCCTGAGCGGCGCAGGTATTCGGATGCCGAGGACATCACCCGCCTATACTTCGCGTTGATGCCATTCGCGAGCACGCCGCCAGCCGAGCAGGTGACCGGGCGAGACAAGCGCCGCATCGTGGCCGTGGTCGCCACGGTGCTGCTGGTCTTGGCCGCGGTCGGCGTGTGGGCAGCAGTCCGGCCCGGCAGCTACGGCAGTTCGAAGGACGGGTGCATCACGGTCACCGTGCCCAGCAGCACGGGCGGTGGCCTGCTGCACCAGTGCGGCCAGCCTGCAAAGGCCACCTGCCAGCGTGCCTTCGCGGCGACGGACAAGATCTCGGTCCTGACCCGGCCGCAGTGCCGCCTGGCCGGGATCGCGCCGTCCCGCTAGCGCGCTAGGCGCCCAGCAGGACGTCCGCGTCGAAACACGTGCGGTCACCGGTGTGACAGGCCCCGCCGGTCTGATCGACCCGGACCAGGACCGTGTCGCCGTCGCAGTCGAGCGCGACCGAGACCACCTGCTGGATATGCCCTGAGGTCTCGCCCTTGACCCAGAACTCCTGCCTGCTCCGCGACCAGTACGTGCAGCGGCCGGTCGTCAGCGTGCGGTGCAGCGCCTCGTCGTTCATCCAGCCCAGCATCAGCACCTCACCGGTGTCGTGCTGCTGGGCGATGGCCGCGACCAGGCCATCGTCGTTCCGCTTCAGGCGGGCGGCGATCTTAGGGTCGAGCCCCGATCCCGCAGCCTCACTCCGCATTCGAAGCCTCCCTCGCTGTCACCGGCCGGACCAGGTGCCCGGCCGCTGCCAGCGCGTCCTTGACCGCGCCGATACTCAGCTCGCCGAAATGGAACAGGCTGGCGGCGAGCACGGCGTCGGCCCCCGCGTCGATCGCCGGCCCGAAATGGCTCGCCGCCCCCGCACCGCCACTGGCAATAACGGGAACGTGCACCGCTAGCCGGACTGCCCTGATCAGTTCGAGGTCGAAGCCGGATTTGGTCCCGTCCGCGTCCACCGAGTTCAGCAGGATCTCCCCCGCTCCGGACTCAGCGGCCTCGCGTGCCCAACTGACCGCGTCGATGCCGGTCCCCCGCCGCCCGCCATGCGTCGTCACCTCGAAGCCGGACGCAGTGCCCGGCGACCGGCGAGCGTCGACCGACAGCACGACGCACTGCGCGCCGAACCGGTGCGCGGCCTCGCGGAGCAACTCTGGCCGCGCGACTGCCGCGGTATTGAGCGCCACCTTGTCCGCGCCCGCTCGCAGCAGCCGGTCGACGTCTCCGGTGCTGCGAACGCCCCCGCCTACCGTTAGCGGGATAAAAACCTGGTCGGCCGTGCGCCGCACCACGTCGTACATGGTCTGCCGCTCATCGCTGGACGCGGTGATGTCGAGGAACGTCAGCTCATCCGCACCCGCACGGTCGTAAGTCGCGGCGAGCTCGACCGGATCACCGGCGTCGCGCAAGCTGGCGAAGTTGACGCCCTTGACCACCCGGCCGCCGTCGACGTCCAGGCACGGAATGACACGCACCGCGACTGTCATAGCGCGACCGCCACGTCCGCCGGCCCAGGCGTGGCGCCGATCCCGGGTTTAGAGGCGAGCGCCTCAACCTCGACCAGCATCCGTGCGTCGATCAGGCCGCTGACCTCGATCATGGTGGTCGCGGGGCGGACGGCGGCGAACGCCTCGCCGTGGGCCCGGCCGTAGTCCTCCCACCGGCCGATGTCGGTGACGTACATCCTCGTACGCACCACGTCGGCCAGCCCCGCGCCAAGCGCTTCGAGCGCGGCCCGGACATTCGCGATGGCCTGAACGGTCTGTGCGTAGGCGTCGCCAGGATGGACGAAGTCGGCGCCGACCACCGAGGTGCAGCCGGACACGAAGACGAAGTCGCCGACCGCGACCGCCCGGCTGTAACCGGCGACTGGCTCCCATTTCGTGCCGCTCGACACACGCCGGACCGCGGTCATGACGCCACCGCCGCGAGCGCCTCGGGCAACGTAAACGCACCCGCGTACAGCGCCTTACCGACGATCGCGCCTTCGACGCCGAGGGGCCCGAGCCCCGCGATCGCGCGCAGGTCAGCCAGGCTCGATACGCCGCCGCTGGCGACGACAGGCCGGTCGGTCCGCGCGCAGACCCGGCGGAGCAGATCCAGATTCGGCCCGCGCAGCATGCCGTCCTTGTCGATATCGGTGACGACATAGCGGTGGCATCCGGCCGCCTCGAGTCGGTCGAGCGCGTCGTCGAGCTCGCCGCCATCGGTGGTCCAGCCACGCGCGGCCAGCCGGGTGCCGCGGACGTCGAGACCGACGGCCACCCGGTCGCCGTGCTCGTCGATGACCTTGGCGACCCAGTCCGGGTCCTCCAGGGCCGCCGTGCCGATCACGACCCTGGCGCAGCCGGTGGCCAGCGCTGCGGTCAGCGCCGCCTGGTCGCGGATGCCGCCGGACAGCTCGACCCGCACGTCGAGTCTGCCGATGAGCCCGGCGAGCTGGCGAGCGTTCGACCCGCGGCCGAATGCGGCGTCGAGGTCCACCAGGTGAATCCAGTCGGCGCCCGCCTCCTGCCAGGCCAGCGCGGCGTCGACCGG
>DATHQE010000089.1:0-20367 GCA_035483035.1 Streptosporangiaceae bacterium
CGCTCGCGCACTTCCCGGCCAGCCTCGCAGGCGTCGGTGGCATGCGGAAGTATGTCGTCTGGCGGCGCCAGGGTGATTTACCCGGCCTGTGGCAGCGACTACTGAGGGGAGGCCGCGCGACCGTGCCGGATCGGGATGCTCAGACACTAACGCCAGTATCGGCTGCCGCTGCGGCCGCTGCGGCCGCTGCGGGCCCGGAGGCCGTGCTCGCTGGTCTCGATCCAGAGCAGCGCGAGGTCGCGCTGGCTGCCCGTGGCCCCGTCTGCGTGCTGGCCGGGGCAGGCACTGGCAAGACGCGCGCTGTCGCCCACCGGATTGCCTACCTGGCGGCCACAGCCCAGGCCGACGCGGCGAGGGTACTCGCTGTGACATTCACCACCAGGGCGGCTGGTGAGCTGCGCGCACGCCTGCGCCAGCTTGGACAGGTCGCACCAGGCGCGGGCCTGGACAAAGTGCAGGCCAGGACGTTTCACTCGGCCGCGCTTCGCCAGCTGACCCACTTCTGGCCGTCGACGGTGGGCGGCCGGGCGCCAGAGGTCGTCGACTCGAAGATTGGCCTGGTGGCTGAGGCGGCACGACGCCTGCGCGTATCGGCCGGCCTGCCCGAGCTGCGAGACGCTGCCGCCGAGATCGAGTGGGCCAAGGTCACCCAGGTCCGGCCCGATGACTTCCCGGCTGCCAGCGCCAAGGCTGGCCGTACTCCGCCGCTGGATCCGATCACGATGTCGAGGATCTACGCCAGCTACGAAGACCTCCGGACCGAGCGCCACCTGGTCGACTTCGAATCGGTCCTGGAGCTGACCGCAGGCATCCTGGCCGAGTACCCAGCGGCCGCCCGCTCCGTCCGCGAGCGATATACCGTCTTCGTCGTCGACGAGTACCAGGACGTGAATCCGCTCCAGAAGCTGCTGCTGGACATGTGGCTTGGCGGCCGGGACGAGATCTGCGTTGTGGGCGATCCGCGCCAGACCATCTACTCGTTTACCGGTGCGACGCCCTCGTATCTGACGGGCTTCCCGGCTGAGTTCCCGTCTGCTCAGGTCGTCCGCCTCGTGCGGAACTATCGGTCGACGCCTCAGGTCGTCACGCTAGCCAACAGGCTGGTGGCAGGCACGACGGTGGACCAGGCGCCGCTCGCGGCGCAGCGGCCCGCTGGTCCCGCACCACAGCTCACCGAGTATCCGGACGAGCCGGCCGAAGCCGCGGCTCTGGCCCGTCAGGTGCGCGCGCTGATCAAGGGCGGCACTTCGGCCGGCGAGATCGCCGTCTTGGTGCGGACGAATGCGCAGACTCAGGGTCTGGAGCAGGCCCTCGCGGCAGCTGGCGTGCCGTTCCAGCTGCGGGGCGCAGAGCGATTCTTCGACCGTGCCGAGATCCGCCAGGCCGTAGGCCTGGTCCGGGCCGCTGCCAGGTCAGCGTCGGCGCCCGACGAGCCCGCGGCGGAAGTCCGCCACATCCTGGCAAGCATCGGGCTAACCCCGCAGCCGCCTGGTGGCCGCGGCACGGCCCGGGAGCGATGGGAGTCACTCGAGACGTTTGCGCAGCTTGCTGCTGACTTCTTCGCCGCCAATCCGCAGGCGGACCTGGACGGCTTGGCCACCGAGCTCGCAGTTCGGAGTGCGATCGGGCACGTGCCAGCGATGGCGGGCGTCACGCTTGCCTCGCTGCACGCGGCGAAGGGCCTGGAATGGCAAGCCGTCTTCCTGCCTGGGCTGACCGACGGAACGGTGCCGATCATCTACGCACAGACCGACGAGGCCATCGAAGAGGAACGCCGGCTGCTGTATGTGGGCATCACCAGGGCGCGCGAGCGGCTCTACCTCTCCTGGGCCCTCGCGAGGACGCAGGGCGGGCGCCGGACGCGCAAGCCATCGAGGTTTCTCAACAGCTTTACGCCAGGCCGTGGCGCGGGCGATAGACCGGTCGGTGCCAAGGATGGCGCTGGCCGCCGTGGCCGGGAAGCAGCAGCCAGCAAGCTCAATGCCGACGATCCGCTCGTCCGTCGGCTCCGGGAATGGCGCCTGACCACATCCAAGGAGCTCGCCGTGCCCGCCTATGTGATCTTCTCCGACGCCACGCTCCAGGCCATAGCTGACACTCGGCCCGTGACGCGCGACGAGCTCGCGCGCGTGCCTGGCGTCGGCGCGGTCAAGCTCGACCGGCACGGCGCGGCCGTGCTGGCGATCTGCGCCGAGCCGGGCGGTCAGCTCGCGCAGACAGCGAGCACGCCAGCCGGGACGGGCCAGACAGTCGCCGTGGATGCTCGGACAGGGCCATGACCAAGGCGCTCGATGCAGTCGTCAGCCTGCTGGATCTCGAACAGATCGAGCTGGATATCTTCCGCGGCCGGAGCCCGGCGGGCGAGCGCCGGCAGCGCGTGTTCGGCGGCCAGGTGGCCGGTCAGGCTCTGGTTGCGGCTGGGCGTACAGTTCCTTCCGACCGGCAAGTGCACTCGCTGCACGCCTACTTCATCCGGCCAGGCGATCCCGCGGTGCCGCTGGTGTACGTCGTGGACCGGGTTAGGGACGGCAGGTCATTCACGACGCGACGGGTCACAACGATCCAGCACGGCAAGACGATCTTCACGCTGTCTGCGTCGTTCCACTTGGCAGAGCCTGGATTCGAGCACTCCGACGCCATGCCTGTCGTGCCGGGCCCGGACGAGATCGAGCCGACCGCTGATCGGCTTCGGCGGCTCTACGGGTCGGGCGTCGAGGAGTACACCCGAGCAAACCCGATCGACATCCGGTACGTCGGCCCGCTCACAGCTGAGGCGGCCAGGGACCCTTCGCTGATCTCCTCGCGGAGCGTGGTGTGGCTGAAGGCCGACGGAGAGCTTCCTGATGACCCGCTGCTGCATGTCTGCCTGATGACTTACGCGTCCGACATGACCCTGCTCGACACTGTGCTGCTGGCGCACGGAGCATCCTGGGGTGAGAGCGTCGCCATTGGCGCGAGCCTGGATCACGCTATGTGGTTTCACCGGCCGTTCCGGATCGACCGCTGGCTGCTTTTCGTCCAGGACTCGCCGACCGCCAGCGGGGCCAGGGGACTGGCTAGGGGTGAGGTCTACACCGAGAGCGGAGAGCTGGTCGTGTCTGTGGTCCAGGAGGGTCTGCTGCGCCGCAGCGAGCCGGGCAGATAACAGACCGGCCGCAGCCTCACTACGAAGAAGTCCCAGGTAGAAAAAGAGTTGCCGCGATCCGGGAGGCTTACGTAGGCTTCTGCTTGTCCGCAAGCGGATCCCTTACGCCCCGAGAGGAGGTGCCCGAGATGCTGAACACAACCCCGGCCATGGCAGGAGCCACCACGGTGCAGACCGTCGACGCTTACGCCTCGCAGGCCGCTCAGCGACCGCTCGCCGGTTTCGGCGCGGGCGCCTTCACGCGTGATGGTGCCTGCTCTGGCTCTCAGGTGAGCAAGATGGCCGCTGCGCTGGCAGTGCCGCGGATCAAGCGGGTCAAGGCGTGTGCCGGTTCGGCCATCACAGGTGGCGCCAAGGCGGGACTCGCCGACGCGACGTGCACGAATAGCCGCGTCGCCGGCACGCAGGTCAGCATCGCCCAGCTCGGCATTGTCCCCGTGGACACCGTCCAGGCTGGCTCCCACAACTTCATCCAGATGGCTCGCCAGTACCCGGTTATCCCGGGTGGAGTGGGTCCGCATCCGGCGAGGGAACCAGTACCGGTCTGAGCACAGACCGGCCAGATCCCCTCCAGGCCGCGGACCCGATAAAGGGTCCGCGGCCTTCGTTATGCAAGGCCACAGATTGTCAGAGGCATACGAGAAGCTCGACGAGTAAGTGGAGAGGGGATGGCACCGATGCAGTGGCCCGGCACAACGGACGTGCTGGAGGAACTAGCCGGAGTTCCCAGCGGGACTGGCCTTGACGGCCAGGCACTCAGCGCAGCTGAGCTGCCGTGCAGGGATGACCCGGAGCTGTTCTTCGCGGAGTCACCAGAGGACGTGGAGTTCGCGAAGTCGCTCTGCGGGAGCTGCGCCGCCAGGATGGTCTGCCTTGCTGGGGCCATCGCCCGAGCGGAGCCATGGGGCGTCTGGGGCGGCGAGCTATTCCTGCGGGGCGAGATCGTCCCGCGCAAGCGGCCACGGGGACGTCCGCGCAAGGACGCAGTGGCGGCCTGATCATCGGCCGACATGGCCACGAAATCAACTCACTCACCGAGGGGACAGTGCAATGGCGCATGTACAACCCGAACTAGCACGAGAACGACAACAGGCCCTCCTCGCGATGGCCGCCGCTCAGCGCGACGGCAACCGGGCGTGGATGCATGACCGGATCGCACGGCGGGCCCAGCGAGCGGAGCGACTCCAGACTCGCCGCGGGGATCAGGCAGCCCGGCTGCGGGCTGCCCTCGAGCTAATCGAGTCGGCGCGGTAGCGAGAGTCAGGGAGTCAGGCAGGGGCCGGGCCCGGGGAGCTAGCGGACTTCCCGGGCCCGACGGCTAGCGCGATCGGGCCCGACGGCTAGCGCGACGTCAGGACCGGGCCAGCGCGTCGGCACCGGGTAGTGCCTCAGGGCCGGGCAGTACGTCAGGACCGGGCCAGCGCGTCGGCACCGGGCAGTGCCTCAGGGCCGGGCAGCACGTCAGGACCGGTGAGCAACTCAGTCACGATTGTGCCTGGCGGGCCATAGCCGGGCACCCAGCGGAGTACCTCAGCGCGCAATCTGCCGGAGCATTCCAGCTGGCACAGCACGCCGATGCCGGACGTCGAGACCCGGTGAATGAGTACGTAAGACGGCGGCAGGTTCAGCCGCCGGGCGACGTTGGCCGGGCGAAGGTCCGCGACTCTGGTCGCCTCGCCGCGCATCCACTCGCGGCTGAACGAGAAGCTCTCGCCCCGCGATGGCTCGGCCAGCGGCGCAAGGAACGCGCGCAGCTCCTCGAGATCCACACTCACGCCGGGGCGCAGGAATCCGTGCTCGCGCAATTCCTGCTCCACCATCTCGATGTCGCCATCGTGGTGCATCAGCCAGAGCAGCTTGCCGAAGATCGGCGGCAGCCCATCGGGCAGCCGGTCAACGGCGCCAAAGTCGAGCACACCGAGGCGGCCGTCGGCCAGCAGCCGGAAGTTGCCCGGATGCGGATCAGCATGAAGCAGCCCCGCCCTGGCTGGGCCTGAGAACAAGAACCGGACCAGGCGCATGCCAGCGTCGTTGCGCTGCTCCTGCGTACCCGAGGAGATGATCGTCGCGAGCGGCGTGCCGTCCATCCACTCGGTCACGAGGACATGATCAGTAGCGGTTATCACGCCGGGTACCGCGATATCTGGATCGCCGGCGTACGCGTCGGCGAATGCCTGCTGGGCGGTCGCCTCCAGCCGGTAGTCGAGCTCCTCGACGACCCTCGCTCGCAGCTCGTCGAGCATCGGCCTGACGTCGAGGCCGGGCATCAGGATCCCGAATAGCCTGCCTACGCGGCTGAGCTGCGTGAAGTCGTTGCTGAGCGCCTTGCCAGCGCCGGGATACTGAATCTTGACGGCGACCTGCGTGCCGTCGTGCCAGATCGCGCGGTGCACCTGGCCGATCGACGCGGCCGCCGCCGGGTTGTCATCGAATTCGGCGAACTGGTCTCGCCAGTCCGGACCAAGGTCGGCCGCCAGGACCTTATGCACGGCCGCGGCGGGCAGGGGCGGGGCGGACTCTTGCAGCATGGTCAGGGTGGCGCGATATGGGCCCGCGATCTCGGGCGGCAGGGCCGCCTCGAAGATCGACAGCGCCTGGCCGAGCTTGAGCGCTCCGCCCTTGAGTTCACCGAGAACGCGGAAGATCTGCTCGGCAGTCCGCTGCTGCAATTCCTGCGCCACGATCTCCGCGGGCCTGCCGCCAAGGCGCTTGCCAAGTCCTAGCGCGGCGCGGCCTGCCATCCCCACCGGAAGCGAGGCCAGCTTCGCGGTCCTGGTCACGGCGAGACGCGGGAGGTCAGTCATGATCTCTATTGTCGGCTAACCGTGCTACCGCATGCGACGGGGCTGCCCGTATGGCCTTAGCCGGCCGGCCTAAATAGAGCTGAACCATGACTTGGCGCGGTCCGTTACGTTCGTGTGCAGCCGCACGTCACCCTTGGCAACCGAGGAGCCGCCGCCATGCTGAGCCGACTACTGATCATTGTGGGAGCGCTAGCCACGATCGTCGGTGTGATTTTCGCCCTGCAGGGCTTCGGCGTAATTGGCGGCAGCATGATGTCGGGCAGCTCGGTGTGGGCCACGGCCGGGCCGATCATCGCGCTCGCCGGGGTGCTTGCCGTCGGGGCCGGGCTGCGCCTGCGCCGGTCGTCCTCAGCCGCCCGCGGCTGACGCCCAGCTGCCGCACGTGCAGGCCTGATGCGGCCGCCAGGTCCTGCGTCGCCACTGCCAGGCGGGCAGTGCCAGCTCTAGCGTCCCGTCCGCGGTTGCAGCGGCCAGCTCGGATCGGTCAGCGAACGCCACCGCCTGGGCTGCCGTCTGGGCCGCGACTGCGGTCGCGAGCACGCCATCACTGGCGGTCGCATCCATCCGGTCGGCTGGCAGCTGGGCCAGGATCAGCGGCCAGGCCGGATCGCGCTCGGCGCGAGCGAGATCCAGGCAGCGCAGGCACGCCGTCCGGCCGGGCCGCACCAGCGGACCGACCACGCCGATCGCCTCGCTAACGCAGACGGCGAGGTGCGCCAGCCGCTGGCGCTGCAACTCGATGATCTCTGCTGGCCCTGGGTGGCCGATGAGCACGACGAGATCCGGCTGACGGTCCCGGCGCCACGGTTGCTCAACGTCGGCGGCGGCCGCGAGGCCCGACCGGGTCAGCAGGTCGGTCACTAGGTCCGCGATCGGCCCGCTGCCGCGCACGTGCACCATCGTCGCCGACCGCCGGGCGAGTAACCGAACGCCGCCATCCGCGTCCTGGCCAGCCAGCGACGCTGCCGCGAGCACCGGGGTGAGCTGCCGCCGGAGCTCGCTCGGCAGCGACCGAAGGGTATCGGCCGGGAAGTCGATGATGGCGCCAGCGGCCGCGAGCAGTGTGATGACGCGCTCGGTGACGGCCGCCGGCACGCCACGCTGGCTCGCCTCAGCAACGACCTGATCGCGGCGGCGGCTCCCGTCGAGCAAACGGATGACGTCGGCCGCTCCGCGCATGCCGGAGACAGCTGCCGCCCGGCGCGGGTCGACGCCCATTTGCACAGTGTCTCGGTCCCGCCACAGCGGCTGCAGACCCGATCTCAAGGCCGGCCTCACAACGGGAACGATGCCACTGCGGACCGACAGTCCGGACGGCAAGGGCTTCAGGCAGGGAACGGGGCCGCAAGTCCCCGGGTCGCCAGCCCGCTCGCCCCCCTTCCCCAGAAGCAGCGAGCGGCCCGGGGCCCGGGGACCCCTTGGCTGGCGAAGGTAGGCTCGCTGGTCCTGCAGGTCAAGCCCACCCTGTGGACGCGGTTGTGCACAACGTGGGGAGCGCGCGGCGCGTCCCTGTGGATACCTGTGCACGTCGGTGTGAATTGCCCGGACAAAATCGGTCCAGGATGCTGCTGATCAGCCAGGACGGCGTCCACGTGCTGTGGACGGAGATTGCCCGCGGCTAACTTGAGCTGAGGGCCGCCAGCACTGGCTGGGGTCTGCAGGGTGCTGCCCGGCTGTCCAGGTGTCAGGACTGGCTGGGGGGCTCCGGCGTGCTGCCCGGCTGTCCTGGGCTGCCGTCATCGGTGTCGTCGTCATTTGTGCCATCGTGATCTGGGCCATCGCTGGCCGGCCCGCCCAGATCCGAGATGTCGAGCTCCGGCCGGCCCTGGACGAAGCCGTCGGGATCGTCGAAGTCATCGGCAGTGGGCAGCAGGTCCGGGTGCGCCCAGATAGCGTCCCGCCCCGTAATGCCGCGCTCGGTGGTCAGGCCCTGCCAGATCGCGGCGGCCTCGCGCAGCCTGCGCGGCCGCAGCTCGAGGCCGACGAGCGTGGCGAACGTCCGCTCAGCGGGCCCGCCGGTGGCGCGCCGCCGCCTGATCGCCTCGGCGAGAGCCTCTGCCTGCGGCAGCCGATCGCTCGCGGCGGTCGCGACCACGGTCGAGACCCAGCCCTCGACGAGCGCGAGCACGGTCTCCAGCCTGGCGAGGGCGGCCTTCTGCTCGGGGGTGTCTTCCGGCTGGAACAGCGCGGCGCCCGAGAGGGCCTCGTTCAGCGCCTCGGGATTGGACGGATCGATCTGCGGCATCGCGTCGCGGAGTGCAGCGGCATCGACGGTGATTCCGCGCGCGTAGTCCTCGACCGCGCCGAGCAGTCGGGCCCGCAGCCACGGCACGTGGCCGAACAGGCGGTGATGGGCAGCCTCGCGCAGCGCGAGGAAGAGCCGGATCTCGTCGGCGTCGACCGACAGGCCTGATCCGAACGCGGCCACGCCCGCCGGGAGCAGGGCGGCAGTGCCCTGCGGCCCGAGCGGCAGCCCGACATCGGTCGAGCTCACGACTTCCTCGGCCAGGGCTCCCACGGCCGCGCCGGTCTGGCCGCCGACCATCATCCCGCCGATCCGGCGCATCATCTCGCCCAGGCCGCCGAGGCCGCCAAGACCGCCAATCATGGCCCGCATCTCGGGCGGAATGTCCGCGCCGAGCTCCGCTGGGTCATCGCCGAGTAGTCCGCTCATCGCGTCGACCGCCCGCGCGGCGATGGGATCGCACAGCTTCGACCAGACCGGCAGGGTCGCTTCGACCCACTCGGACCTGCTCCAGGCCTGCGATGTCCGGATCCCGCTTGGGAACTCGGTGGCGTCCTCGAGCCAGAGGTCGGCGAGCCGCAACGCCTCGACCACTTTGCTGCGGTCAATCTCCAGGACGCTCGCGTCGCCCTTCTGAGCGACCGTCTGGCGGGCGATGTTCTTGGCCAGGTCCCAGTTCACCGGACCGCCCTGCCAGGACATCAGATCGGCGAACTGGCGCAGCGCGTCCGCGAACTGCTGCGGGTCACCCATGGGACCAAGCGGACCCATGCCGCCGAACGGCCCGGCTGGGCCACCACCGCCAGGTCCGGAGCCGCCGGAACCGCCGGGCACGTCCGGATCGTCACCGGAGTTGCGCCCAGGGCCGAAGCCGAAGGGAGGCTCAGTCATCTGCCCGGCCTCTCGGGGTCATCTGCCCGAACTCTCAGGCAGGATGGAAGGGTCCACACTGGCCAAGCTATCCCAGGAGCGGTCCGCGGTGAGCAACCGAGTAGCTCAGGTTCGCCCTGAGCGCAGCCCTGAATCCACATCCAGGGCTCCGGCGGCGACTCGCGGGCGGCGGAAGGCGGGCGATTTGGTCACTGCGCCCGACCACGCCGACGACGCGGTCAACGGCGAACGAGCAGAATCCGTACCGGCCGAGTCTGATCTGGCGGGCCGGCGAACCGACGCGGCGCGGCCGGTCGTGGCGGTGACCGGCGCCGCGAGCGGCCTTGGCCTGGCCCTTACGGCGCGCCTGGCGCGGTCGCCGCTGGTCGGGCGGGTCGTCGCGATCGACCACAACCGCGGCGACGTCAGCGGCGTGACCTGGCGAATTGCCGACGTGCGCGATCCCGCCCTGGCCGGTCGGCTGTCGGACGTCGACGTCGTCGTGCATACGGACGTGGACTTCTCACCCGACTCGGATGCGCGCGTCAGGCGGGCGTTCAACGTGCGCGGCGCTCAGACGGTTCTCACCGCCGCCGCGGCAGGAGGTGTCGGTCACGTCATCCTCGTCACGAGCGCCATGGTCTACGGGGCGCGGGCGGATAACTCAGTGCCGCTGCCGGAGGATGCTCCGCTGAGCGCGGACTCAGATGACAGCGTGGTGAGCGACCTGCTGGAGATCGAGCACCTCGCTGAGCGATCGCCGCGGGCTCATCTCGGGCTGCAGGTCAGCGTGGCCAGACCAGCCGCGCTCGTGGGCGACGGCATTGACACGCTGGTGACCAGGCACTTTGAGGCGCCCCGCCTGCTAGCGGTGAAGGGCTGCGCGGCGCGCTGGCAGTTCTGTCATATCGATGACCTGGTCTCGGCGCTCGAGCTCGCGGTGGACGGCAAGGTAACCGGCGCGTTCGCCGTCGGCTCCGACGGCTGGCTAGAGCAAGATGAGCTCGAAGAGATCGCTGGGCTGCGCAGGATCGAGCTCCCAGCCGGGCTCACCTTCGCCACCGCGCAGCGGCTGCACCGCGCCGGGATCACCCCGGCACCTGTCGCTGACCTGCGGTACGTCGTGTACCCGTGGGTAGTCGACTGTAAGGCGCTGCGGGAGGCCGGCTGGCAGCCGCGCTATGACAACTCGACGGCGCTCGAGGTGCTGCTGGCGCAGCGCGCCGGGCATCACGCGGTCGCTGGCCGCAGGCTGGGCAAGAAGGACGCGACCATCACGGCAGCCGGGGCGACTGTGGCGGTTATCGGTACCGCCGCGGTGGTGCGGCAGGTCCGGCGGCGCCGGCGCGGGACCTGAGCCGACGGCCGCCCGGCTCCTGGTAGGGGCTGGTCAGGGTTCCGCCGGATGCCTGTAACTTGTCATGGTGAGCGTCATTAGGATGACCGAGCTACGCGCCGAGCCGCTCTCAGTCGATGAGATCCGCGCTGCGGCCGCCGACCCGGCGGCTGGCGCCGTCGCAGTGTTCATTGGCGCCGTGCGGAATCATGACGACGGCCGCGGCGTGACTGCCCTGTCCTACAGTGCTCATCCGTCAGCGCAGACTGAGCTCGAGCGGGTGTGCGAGAAGATCGCAGCCAGCTACTCGATCGTGTCGCTCGCCGTCGTGCACCGCATCGGCGATCTTGAGATCGGCGACCTCGCCGTGGTCGCAGCCGTCGGAGCCGAGCACCGAGATGTCGCATTTGCGGCTTGCCATGCGCTAATCGACGAGCTGAAGGCGACCGTGCCGATCTGGAAGAACCAGTTCTTCACGGGCGGTGACAGCGAGTGGGTCAATAGTGCGTAGGCTTCGGCCCGTGCCCCCTCGGCTACCCCCCATGTCCCGTCGCCTGGTCACGCTGCTGATCGCCGGCGTGTGCGTGCTGGCCGGGCTCGTGGTGGCCGCGGTCGCACCGGTCCCATATGTTGCGCTGACGCCTGGGCCCACGCTGAACACGCTAGGCAAGCCGGCAGGCGGCCAGCAGCCCATCATCCAGATCATCGGGCATCGCACTTATCCGACCACCGGCAATCTGAATCTGGTGACGGTGTCTTACACCGGCGGGCCGGGCACGGATTTCAACATCTTCAGCGCGCTGCGAGCCTGGCTGACGCCTGATAACGCCGTCGTGCCGTCCAGCGAGATCTTCTCCTCGGGCCAGACGCAGCAGCAGGTCGTGCAGCAGGACACCCAGCAGATGCTGGGTTCGCAGCAAGATGCCACTGCCGCGGCGCTGTGTTACCTGAATATCAGTTACCACACCGTGGACAGCGTCGCGGCGACGGTGAAGGGCACGCCGGCCTACGGGACGGTGCAGTCCGGCGACGTGATCACGGCCGTGGACGGCCAGCAGGTCAGCTGCCACCACGACGTCGTCACCATGATCCGGGACCGCAAGCCTGGTGCGCCGGTCACGCTGACTGTCGACCGCAAGGGCGTGACCAAGACGATCACCCTGGTCACCAAGGACGTGTCGGGTCAGGCGGTCGTGGGGATCCAGCTCGCGTCGCCTAAGTATGTGTTCCCGTTCACCGTCAAGATCAACTTGCCCGACATCGGCGGGCCGAGCGCTGGCATGATGTTCGCGCTCGGGATCATCGACAAGCTCTCGCCCAGCAGCCCGACCGACGGCCGGTTCATCGCCGGAACCGGGGAGATCTCACCGGCCGGAGCGGTCCAGCCGATCGGCGGCATCCAGCAGAAGATGGCCGGTGCCAGGGCCGCAGGCGCCACGGTATTCCTGACGCCCGCAGCCAACTGCGCGGACACGGTAGGCGCCGTGCCGGCCGGCCTTCGGCTGGTGAAGGTCAGTTCGCTGGCGGGCGCGGTCACCGATCTGCGGGCCATCGAGCAGGGCAAGCCGGCTCCGTCGTGCTAGCGCCGCGCACCAGCACGCCCGGCCCGACTGTGAACTGCCGCCCGGCTCCGACTGAACAGCTGGCAGGTCAGGACTGAACTCCGACAGACCAT
The DNA here is from genome assembly GCA_035483035.1 of Streptosporangiaceae bacterium. Lineage (GTDB taxonomy): Bacteria > Actinomycetota > Actinomycetes > Streptosporangiales > Streptosporangiaceae > JAJYUU01. Next base: position 12,076 of record DATHQE010000089.1, read on the forward strand.
TGCGCGCGCACTGCCCAGCCGTGCGCAGACCCGGCGCCACCACGGCGCGTCCGCGCCGCCAAGGGCGTACGCTCGGATCTGACGGGACATCCAGGGCGGGGCTTCCGGTTATGTCGGTGCGTCTTGGCGTCAGCGCGGCCTGGAATAAGCCGGTCCTGACGTGTACCGGTCCCAGTTAGGTACGTCCTCGCGTAGCGGAGGGGAAAGGAGCGGTACTGGTCGTGACGCCTCGTGTGCTGGTTGATGCGACCGCGGTGCCTGCCGACCGCGGTGCGCTGGGTCGTTATGTGGATGGCCTGGTCAGCGCGCTTGATGCGGCCGGGGCCGATCTTGCCGTTGCCTGCCAGCGGGCAGATGAGGAGCGATACTGCCGGCTGGTGCCGAACGCCAGGGTCGTCGCCGGGCCACCCGCCATTGCGCACCGCCCTGCCCGGCTGGCCTGGGAGCAGAGCGGACTGCCGCTGGTCGCCCAGCAGGTGGAGGCCGGAGTCATTCACTCGCCCCACTACTCAATGCCGCTGCGGCCGAACACTCCCGTCGTGGTCACCGTCCATGACCTGACGTTCTTCACCGCGCCGGACGCGCACAGCCCGGTCATCGCAACTTTCTACAAGGCGGCGATCCGCACGTCGGCCCGGCGGGCCACCCGGCTTATCGTCCCCTCCAAGGCAACCAGGGACGAGCTGGTCCGGGTGCTGGCCGCCGATCCCACGCGGATCGACGTGGCTTACCACGGCGTCGATCATGACCTGTTCCACCGGCCTGGCGAGCGGCAGCTGCGACAGGTGTCAGACCGCCTCGGCCTGCACGGGAAGCCCTACGTCGCCTACCTCGGCACCCTCGAGCCGCGCAAGAATGTGCCCGCCCTCATCACGGGCTGGGCAGCCGCAGTAGCCGACATGACTGACCCGCCTGCCCTGGTGCTAGCGGGCGCCAGCGGCTGGAGCGAAGAGGTCGACGAGGCGATCGCATCGGTGCCCGCACACCTGCATCTAGTCCGCCCTGGTTACCTGCACTTCAACGACTTGCCTGGCTTCTTCGGTGGTGCACAGGTTGTCGCGTTCCCGAGCACCGGCGAGGGATTCGGGCTGCCCGCGCTGGAGGCGATGGCCTGCGGAGCCGCGGTGCTGACGACGCACCGGACGGCGCTGCCCGAGGTGGGCGGTGACGCCGTCGCCTACACCGAGCCTGACGCGGCGAGCATCCAGGCAGCCCTGCAATCGCTCCTGCAGGACCCAGATCGCCGCCAGGCGCTGGGAGACGCGGGCTACTCCAGGGCCATGGAATTCAGCTGGGCTGCCTCCGCCGAGGCCCACATGATCAGCTACGAGCGCGCTGCGGCGCAGGGCGCCGACTAGCGACACGGCGCGCCCAGGCCCTGCCTAACGCGGGCGCTACAGCCGGCCGAGGTGCCCGCGGTCCCGGAGCTCTTCCACCACCTGCTTGACTTCCTGAGCGCGCGACCGGGCACAGACGAGGGTCGCATCCGCCGTATCCACCACGACGACATTGTCGAGGCCCACGACCGCCACCACGCGATCGGTGGTCGAGACGATGACGGCATCTTTGACATCGCGCGCGATGATTTCGGCCTGGCCGGCGATCAGCAGGTTGCCCGACTCGTCCGTGGGCAGCGACTCACCCAGCGAGTCAAAATCGCCGACGTCGCTCCAGGGCATGTCGGCCGGGACGGTCGCGACGTTGCCTACGGCTGCCGCGCCCTCGAGTACCCCGTAGTCGACCGAGATCTTCTCCAGACCTGGCCAGACCTCCGCCAGCACGGCATCGCGCTCAGCCGTGTCCCAGGCGTCCGCGATCCGGTTGATGCCGGCGCTGAGTTGCGGCCGCTGCCTGGCCAGCTCAGCCAGGAAGGCATCGACGCCGAACACGAAGATGCCGGCATTCCACAAGTACTGACCAGACTCCAGGTAGCTCGCTGCGAGTTCACGGGAGGGCTTCTCCCTGAACTCGGCCACCGTCCGCGCCTCGCCGCGCAGCGGGGGGCCTAGCTTGAGGTAGCCGAACCGGACCTCCGCGTGTGCGGGCCGGATGCCGACCGTCGTCAGGTACCCGTCCGCAGCTGCGGCCGCCGCCTGCTTGATGATCTCGATGAACCGCGTCTGGTCGCCGATGAGGTGATCGGCGGAGAACGCCGCCATGAGAGCGCCGGGGTCGCGCCTGGCCAGGACGGCGCAGGCCAGGCTGACTGCCGCGCACGAGTCCTTCGGCGACGGCTCGACCAGGATATTGGCCACGGGCACGTCGGGCAGCTGGCGCGAGATGGCCGCGGCGTGGGCGGTGCCGGTGACCACGTAGACGTGGTCAGCGGCTGACAGCGGGCTGACCCGGTCGACCGTGGCCTGGAGCAGCGAACGGCTCGTCCCGGTGAGCGCATGAAAGAACTTAGGCTCGCAAGCGCGTGATAGCGGCCACAGCCGGGTGCCGCTGCCGCCTGCCAGAATCGTGGAGTACAGCATCTAGCCAACTATGCCCGATGTGTGGCGCGCTCCGTACGGCAGCCGGGCGCGCCACCGGGCGAAGACGACGCGAGCACATACGGATAGAGGGCCAGGATGGTGGGTGTGCGAGCAGGACCGCCGCGTGGCGAGCGGGTGGCTACGGGCGCGCAGGCCGCGCTCACGCGCGACTGGGATGCACCGTTCCCGATCAACATGCGCCTGACGCTCCTCGTGCACAGGCGCGGACCGGGCGATCCGACGCTTCGCATCGGCGATCGCGGGGCCATCTGGCGGACGTCGCTGACGCCGGACGGGCCCGGCACGCTTCGGCTCGCCCGGATCTGGCCGCCGGACGGCCAGGCCGAGGGCACCAGGATCCGCGCCGCCGCCTGGGGCGACGGCGCCGCGTGGCTGCTGGAGACCCTGCCGGATCTGCTCGGGGCGCGCGATGACCCGGCCGCCTTCCGGCCTGCGCACCCGCGGCTGCGCGATCTGGTGCAGCAGCTTCCTGGCCTGCGGATCAGCCGCACCGCGCGGGTGCTGGAGGCGCTCGTCCCCGCTGTGCTGGAGCAGAAAGTCGTCAGCATCGAGGCGCACCGAGCCTGGCGTCGGCTGCTGACATGGCACGGATCGCCGGCGCCCGGTCCGGCGCCGGCCGGAATGCGAGTAGTTCCATCGGCCGCGACCTGGCAGGCCATCCCGTCCTGGGACTGGCACCGGGCGGGCGTCGAGGCGGTGCGCGCCCGCACGATCGCGAATGCGGCCAGGGTCGCGGGCCGGCTGGAGGCTATTTGCGCGCTGCCAGCCGCCGAGGCCGACCAAAGACTCCGTTCCCTGCCCGGAGTCGGGCCGTGGACCTCAGCCGAAGTCCGGCAGCGGGCCTGTGGCGACGCCGACGCCGTCAGCGTGGGTGACTATCACATCCCTGCCCTTGTCGGGTGGGCGCTGGCAGGCGAGGTCACCGACGACGCGGGCATGCTGGCCCTCCTGGCGCCTTACGCCGGTCAGCGCTACCGGGCCACGCGCCTCATCGAGCTGGGCGTCGCGGGGCCGCCGCGCCACGGGCCGAGGATGAGCGTCCGCGACTACCGGGCGATCTGAACAGGGCGACCTGAACCGGGGCGATCTCAACAGGGCGATCTGAACAGGGCGATCTGAACAGGGCGATCTGAACAGGGAAGCACATCGGGGCTTCCCTCGTTATCGCTCGGGTCGGCCTCAGCAAGGCCGGGCAGGGCGCCGCAGCCTAGGGTTGGGACAAGGGCGTAAAGCCCGAAGACGAAAGAGGTACTGCCATCAGCGCCGACGAGGCAACTGTCCGCGAGTCAAGTGCCGCTAGCGTGCGCCCGGCCCCGGCGGACCCGGTAGCCAGCCCGAGCGGGCTGCGACGCGCCCTGGCTAGGGCCAGGGACGGGAAATCGCTCGACCAGGGCGAGGCGGCCATCCTGCTCCAGGCGCGCGGTGACGACCTGGCCGTCTTGGTGGCCCACGCCGGCCGGGTGCGGGACTCGGGCCTCGCGGCAGCCGGCCGGCCCGGCGTGATTACGTACTCGCGTAAGGTCTTCATCCCGCTGACACGACTGTGCCGGGATCGCTGTGCCTACTGCACGTTCGTGACGGTGCCGGGACGGCTATCGGCCCCGTTCCTGTCTCCTGACGAGGTACTCGAGATCGCGCGCGCCGGCGCATCGCTGGGCTGCAAGGAAGCGCTCTTCACCCTCGGCGACCGTCCAGAGGCCCGTTGGAAGCAGGCGCGCGAGTGGCTCGACGCGCACGGCTACGACGACACCCTGTCTTACGTGCGGGCGATGGCGATCCGGGTACTGGAGGACACCGGCCTGCTGCCGCACCTGAACCCCGGAGTGCTGAGCTGGCAGGATTTCCAGCGGCTGAAGCCGGTCGCGCCATCGATGGGCATGATGCTCGAGACAACCTCCACCAGACTTTTTACGGAACGGGGTGGTCCTCACTTCGGCAGTCCGGACAAGGACCCGGCCGTTCGGCTGCGAGTGCTCCAGGATGCAGGCCGCAGCAGTGTCCCGTTCACCACCGGGATCCTGATCGGCATCGGCGAGACGCTCGCCGAGCGGGCGGAGTCAATCTTCGCGATCCGGCAGGTCGCGCGGGAGTACGGCGGGATCCAGGAAGTGATCGTGCAGAACTTCCGGGCCAAGCCGGATACGAAGATGCGCGGCGTCCCGGATGCCGAGCTCGCCGACCTCGCGGCCACGATCGCGGTGACCAGGCTGGTCCTCGGCCCGTCCGCCCGGATCCAGGCGCCGCCGAACCTGATCGGGGATGAGTACCAGCTCATCTTGTCGGCTGGCATCGACGATTGGGGCGGCGTCTCGCCGCTGACCCCCGATCATGTGAACCCGGAGCGGCCCTGGCCGCAGATCGACGACCTCGCGGCGCGGACAGCCGCGGGCGGGTTCGAGCTCGCCGAGCGGCTGACGATCTACCCCGGCTACATCCGCGAGCCCTGGCTCGACCCGCGGCTGACCCGGCACGTGGCGGCGCTGGCGGACCCGTCAACCGGGCTGGCCAGGGCCGGAGCCCGACCGAACGGCCTGCCGTGGCAGGAGCCAGACGGCGGCTTCGCCGATGACGGCACGTGGGGTGCGAGCGGGCGGACCGATCTGTTCACCTCGATCGACACGACCGGGCGGACCAACGACAGGCGGGACGACTTCGCCGAGGTCTACGGCGACTGGGACGAAGTGAGCGCGCGGATCGAGCCTGCGGCCCGGCCGGCCAGCGCGCCCGGAGCCGCCACCGGTCAGCCTGGCGGCGCGCTGCGCCGCGCCAGCGCCGAGGTGCTGGCCGCACTGCGCAGCGCCGAGCGTGACCCGGCCGGGATCAGCGATGCCGAGGCCCTTGCGCTGCTGGACGCCGACGGCCCGGAACTGGACGCGCTGGCAGCAATGGCCGACGACCTGCGTCGCCAGACAGTGGGTGACGACGTGACGTACGTCGTCACGCGCAACATCAACTTCACCAATGTCTGCTACACCGGCTGCCGCTTCTGCGCGTTCGCGCAGCGGCGGACGGACGCGGACGCGTACACGCTGTCGATGGAGCAGATCGGCGACCGTGCCGCCGAAGCGTGGGAGGCAGGCGCCACTGAGGTCTGCATGCAGGGCGGTATCCATCCGGACCTGCCTGGCACGGCCTACTTCGACATTGCGGCCGAGGTTAAGCGGCGGTGCCCGGAGATACACGTGCACGCGTTCTCGCCGATGGAGGTGATGAACGGCGCGTCACGGACCGGCCTGCCGGTGCGGGAGTGGCTGATCCGGGCGCGTGCGGCCGGCGTGGATTCGCTGCCGGGCACGGCGGCGGAGATCCTGGACGACGACGTTCGCTGGGTGCTCACAAAGGGCAAGCTCCCGGCCTCGGCGTGGATCGAGGTGATGACCACCGCCCATGAGCTCGGCATCCGGACGACCTCGACGATGATGTACGGGCATGTGGACACGCCCGCGCACTGGGTGGGGCACTTGCGGGTGCTGCGCGGGATCCAGGAGCGCACCGGCGGCTTCACGGAGTTCGTGCTGCTGCCGTTCGTGCACGCAAGCTCGCCGATTTACCTGGCCGGGATGGCGCGGCCCGGACCGACCCGGCGGGAGAACCGGGTCGTGCACGCGCTTGCCAGAATCATGCTGCACGGCGCGATCGACAACATCCAGTGCTCCTGGGTCAAGCTCGGCGCCGACGTCTGCCAGGACGTGCTGCGCGGCGGGGTGAACGACCTGGGCGGCACCCTGATGGAGGAGACCATCAGTCGGATGGCCGGCTCGGAGAACGGCTCCTATAAGACCATCAGCCAGCTCGCTGAGCTCGTCGCCCCGACCGGGCGCCCGCTCCGGCAGCGGACCACGCTGTATGGCACGCCGTCTACCGCGCGCATGGCCGCGGCAGCCGCCAGTGACGGTGTCTGCGCGTCGGTCCGCGGCACTCGCACGTCATTGCCGCTGCTGCCGGCCTGACTAACGGCAGCCGCGGCAGCCTGACCCGCTAATACGGGCGAGCAGCGGTTGCGAAGGCGCCCCACACGACTTTGCCCTGCCCGTCGGGGGCGGCGGAGCAGCCCCAGTGATCGCTGAGCGACGACACCACCAGCAGCCCGCGACCCGACTCGTCCTGCCAGTCGGGGGAGCGGAGCTGAGGCAGCTCAGTGCTCGGGTCTGCGATCGCACAGATGACGTGGGAGCCCGGATGCAGGAGCCCGACCTTGATCGGCCACGGCGACACCGTCACTGCAGCGTGCTGAGCCTGCGGCAGCGCATGCCGGATGGCGTTGGTGAGCAGTTCGGTGACGACGGCGGCAATATCGTCGGCGCGATCGGTGACGCCCCACTTGTGCATCGTCTGGAAGGTGAAGCTTCGCGCGATGCCGATGGCATGGGACGCCGGGGCTGGCGTATGCGTTGCGATCCTCGGCATGGCAGTCCAGCTGCCGTCCGCCCCGCCGCGCTCGCACGGCCAGTCCCGGCATGAGCGCCACGCCGTGTGGACGGCCGACTGAAGCCACCGCCAGTCAACAGGGCTGGCGGGCGCTAAAGCGGCCGAGCGCGTAGTCATCGCAGGTCCAAGTCCTAGCTGGTACGCGGAACCGATAAATAAGGCGCTAACGACCATATCCTGCCTCATGCACAAGGCAGTCGCAACCTTCATCTGCACGTGCATTTGAGTTGTTAGCTCGCCCAGTGCGCGCTAAGCTACAGCCGTTCCGTGCAGGTGCACATGCATTTGCAATCACAGCACTAGGTTTGCGTTTCATGATGCGCGTGTGACCGAACGCGCAACCGATCGTTCTGTCTCAGCCGGGGAGATTTCGATGCAGATCACAAATGGCATGGCGGCGGCTGACCTGATCGCCGTGGAATGGCGCAAGAGCAGCGCGAGCAATCCGAGCGGCAACTGCGTGGAGGTCGCAGCGCTGGCCGATGGTGCGGTAGCAGTGCGCAACTCGCGCCACCCGGACGGACCTGCGCTTGTCTACACGCGCGCAGAAGTGGCCGCTTTCCTGGCCGGAGTCCGGAATGGCGAGTTCGACGACCTCGCCTGATAACGCGCTCGTGTGAAGGAAGTGACAAGACGGTTACAGCGCGCCGATAGTCCTCGGACCAGGTGATAACGTGCTCTGAGCGTGCAGTCCGCCTGCGAGCCATTGTCTGGCATTGCCGCAGGAGGTTAGGTGTGCGCGCGGGCACAGCGGAGCAGGGGACTGGCATGGCGGGACGTGATGCCGCGCCCTGTGGCGTAACGCAGGAGCGAAGGTGAGCGTGGCTCAGCAGTCGGGTGAAGAGCCGGATGACGAGCTGAACTCCGCGGAGGCGATCAGCGGCCCGACGGTGCTTCGGATTTTCCTGGGCGGGCAATTGCGCAAGCTGCGAGAGGCGGCTGGCATCACGCCTGACCGGGCTGGGTATGAGATCCGAGCGTCGCGCTCCAAGATCAGCCGGGTCGAGCACGGCCGGGTGAGCTTCAAGGAACGCGATGTCGCTGACCTGCTGACCCTCTATGGCGTCACCGACGAGGCGGAGCGTCGGCGCATGCTCAACCTGGCGCAGCACGCTAACAGCCAGGGCTGGTGGTCCAGGTACGACGACGTGATGCCCGACTGGTTCGAGACCTACGTCGGCCTGGAGCAGGCGACGTCGCTGATCCGGACCTACGAGCTGCAGTTCGTGCCTGGCCTGTTCCAGACCGAGGATTATGCGCGCGCGGTCACCGTGCTTGGCCATCGCTCGGCGTCGGCTGACGAGGTAGAACGGCGCGTCAGCCTGCGGCTGCAGCGGCAGCAGGTCCTGACCAGGCCCGACGCTAC
>DATHQE010000090.1:0-3923 GCA_035483035.1 Streptosporangiaceae bacterium
GCACCTGCGCCGCCGCACTTTCGGCCCACGTCGGTGACCTTCGTGGGCGTCGGACCTAGCCTCGTGGGTGCCGTCATCGGGCAGGCCGGGCCGCCGTGCCAGACCAGTGACTGCACCTCGCTGGCTGGCACGTCCGACTACGGCAGCTCCTGGTACGGAGTCAGCGCGCCGGTAACGCCCGGGCCGGACGGCAGCGCCGGGGTCAGCCAGCTTCGATTCGCCAACATCCACGATGGCTGGGCCTTCGGGCCTGCGCTCTATGAGACCAGCGGCGGCGGCTGGCCCTGGCACCGGGAAGACACCTTCGGCCAGCGGGTCATCGACGTGGAAGCGGCGGGCGGACACGCCTACGCGGTGTTCGGCACGTGCACCGGCGCCGGGCCGGACTACGCGGCGACGTGCACGAGCTTCTCGCTATACACCTCGGTGGCGGGCAGCACGGCCTGGTCGCCTGTCGCCGTGCCCGCCGGATTCGCCCAGATGGCCTCCTCGGCGGCGCCGACACTGGTGATTTCGGGCGGCGCGACGGTGTACGTGCTCACGCCATCAGGGCAGGTTCTGAGCGGGCCGGTGGCAGGCGGCACCTGGCAGTCGGCTGGCCAGGCCCCCTGCAAGCCTGGTCCAGTGCAGGCCGGCAGCCAGCAGTCCGGCGCTCAGCTGGCCGCCGGGCCAGCACTGCTGCTGAGCTGCGAGACCCAAGCTGCTGGTGGCACGACGCAGACCGTCCTCTACACGTCACCTGACGGCGCCTCCTGGCAGAACGCCGGCGTGGTCGGCGCGACCGGCACCCCGGCCTCGCTCGCCTCCGCGGCGACGGGCCAGGCCGTGCTTGCTACCAGCACCGGGATTTACTACTCCGCTGATGGCGGCAAGACCTGGGGCACGGCCACCTTCGGCGGGCCGGCCCCGACTGGCGGATTCAGTTACGTGGGCATGACCAATCAGTCGCAGGGCGTCGCGGTGCCAGCCAACGCGCAACTCGGCGAGATCTTCGTGACCAGCAACGGCGGGCAGACCTGGAGCCCATCGCCGGTCACCTGATGACCGGCCTGGCTACGTGTCCTTGAAGTCGCCAGCGGTCACCCGGAGGCCGCGAAGCAGGCCGGACATGTCTTCCAGCTGCTCGTCGCTGTAGCCGCCCATGCCGAACTCGGCTGCCATCAGATCAGCGGTTGCCCGCTGCATGACCTCGCGCCCGTCGGGCGTGATCTCAGCGAGGGTGCCGCGGCCATCCTCCGGGTTGGGCTTGCGTACCACGAAGTGCTGGCGCTCAAGCCGGTCGATCGTGTTGGTCACGCTCGTGGGGTGGACCATCAGCCGCTCGCCTATAAGCCGCATCGGCAGCGACCCGTCCCTGCTGAAGCTGAGCAGGACCAGCGCCTCGTAGCGGGCAAAGGTCAGCCCGTGCGGCCGCAGCAGCGCGTCCAGCTGGCCGAGCAGGATCTGCTGGACGCGCATGATCGATGTGACCGCCGCCATGGCCCTGGCGTCACCGAACCGGCTCTCCCACGTCTGGGCAGCGCGGGCGATCGGATCGAACGGCAGATCAAGCGGCTTGGGCACAGGCACAAGGTACCGTGACCGGGCTTGCCCGGCATTTCTCACACCGGCTGCGCAACAGCAATCATGTCCGCCGGCGCGTACGTGGACGTGGCCAATTACAGACAGTTACATTGCCAGCGGGGGATCGACTCATAGCTAAATCCGGGGGAAAATGTGCCGTCCGGCCACGCGGTCATCGGCCCGGATCCCGTGCTCGCTGCCGGGATCGGCGTGCGGCGCGGCCGAGGCTGGGCTGTCCGTGCGGCCAGCTTCCGCATCGGCCCGCCCGTGCCGGGCCGGTCGGCGCTCGGCATCCTCTTCGATCACCCCGCGCAATCAGAGGCACTCGTGGATCTGCTCGCCGGCGTGGCCCGTCCTGCCTATGGCGAGCTGCGTGTCCTCGGTCACGATATGGCGACCATCCGCGGCCGCGCTGCGGTCCGGCGCCGGGCCGGCGTCGCGCGTCGTAACGCCAGGCCGATGCCGTGGATGCGGGTTCGCGGCCTGGTCGAGCACGCCGCCCGCATCGCCGGGCCGGACCCCCGCGACCGGCACGTCCTCGCCGCGGCCGTCCTGGACCGCCTCTCGCTGACGCCCTGGGCCGAGGTTCCGCTGCGCGCAGCGCCGGACTCGATCGCCCGGCGTGCCCGCCTGGCCGCCGCTGCCGTGCACCAGCCAGAACTACTGCTGCTCGACGGGCTCCTCGACGGCCTCCCCGCACGAGACGTGACGGTATTAGCCGGCTCCATCCGCGACTTGAGCCGCGACAGCGGCATCCTGGTCGCCGGCTGCGACCGGGCAGCGCTTGAGCTGGCGTGCGACGACGTGCTCGTCCTGGCCGACGGCGTGCTGATCACCAGCTGACGACGACGCGGCAGGGCGTCCGCCCGCGCTCGCTGCCATAGGCTGCCTAGGTGGACTGGGGGACGCTTGCCTGCGGACAGGGCGGTCATCTGACCTTCGCGCCGGACGAGCCTGAGCTCGCGGACCAGCTGCGTGCGCGGCTGGCCGATGGGCCAGCCTGGCAATGCCTGCGCTGCGGTGCGTACGTTCGCGGCCCGGCCACGCTTTCTGGCCCGGCCGCCACAGCCCCGGTGGTGCCACGCGGCAAGGAGATCCGGAGCAGGTTCATCTTGCGCCTGTTTGCGATCGAGCGGCTCTTGCGCGCCATCGCGGCCGTGACCGCGGCAGTGTTCCTGTGGCAGTTCCGGCACTCGCAGACCAGCATCGAGCAGAAGTTCGACCGTGAGCTACCGGTCATCCGCGGCCTGTTCCGCCAGCTTGGCTACAACATCAACAGCTCGAAGCTGGTCGGGCTACTCCACCACGCCCTGACGCTCAGCACCAAGACCCTGACGCTGCTCGCAATCGGCCTGGCGCTGTACGCGATCATCGAGATCGTCGAAGCGGTCGGGCTGTGGCTGGCACGGCGCTGGGGTGAGTACTTCGCCATGGTGGCGACGTCACTCGGGCTGCCGCTGGAGATCTATGACCTCGCCAAGAGGGTCACCGCGACGGCGCTGGTGCTGTTCGCGATCAACCTGGCGCTCGTGCTCTACCTGGTGATCACGAAGCGGCTCTTCGGTGTCCGCGGCGGCAAGGACGCCTACGACACGCGCCTGCGCAGCGAGTCGGTCCTGGAGGCAGCCGAGAAGGCAGCCGCCCGACAGGCTCAGCCCGCCCTCCCACCACTGGCAACAGCAGAGCGAGCGGACGCAGCAGAACCAGTCGGCGCAACAGAACCAGCCGAGGGAGCCGATCCAGCCGAGGGCGCTGTGCCAGCGGAAGCCACCGTCGCAACAGCCGGCGCAAGTGCGATCACGTCGCCAGCCCCGTCCATCGCACCGGCCTCCTCAGCCGGGCCAGCCCCATCCTCCGTGCCGGGCGACGGCGCCTGCTAGCCCAGTCAAAGACGTGTGTGGATCTGGGGCGCAAATCGAGCGCACCTTGAGCCCTAAATCCGCACGCGTCTGACCTGGCGGTCAGAAGAAACGGACAACACTGGCGAATCTCCCGCCGAGTCCGACCGCCCCGGAAGGGCACTCCATGATCCCGAAAGATCTGACATAGCCCGCGGTGTCGAATCTTTCGGCAGGATCGCGGCGCCCTGGAAACTGCGGCGCGAAACAGGTCAAGCCAGGCAAAACAGGCCGCCGACAGACGCGAGACGGGGCTCGCGCTAGCCGGAGATGAGCTCGTCGGCGGCGGAATACGGGTCGAGATCGCCCGCCACCACGCGCCCGGCGAGCTCGTCGAGTCGCGATTCGCCGGGCAGGCCGCCCATTCGCTGGCGCAATTCGCCAAGGGCGATGGCCGAGATCTCTTCCCGTACCCGGCGTAGTCGCCGCGCGTCACCCTGTCCGGCGGCAGCGAGCCAGTCG
>DATHQE010000091.1:0-2359 GCA_035483035.1 Streptosporangiaceae bacterium
GTCCGAGCTGGCGGAGCTGGAACCCGCCGAGGCCGCGGAGCTGCTGGCCGAGCTAGGCCTCGGGGAGCCGGGCCTGGCGCAGCTGGCCAGGGCCGGTTTCGCAGCGCTGCGGTTGTCGACGTTCCTGACGGCCGGGCCGAAAGAATCCCGCGCCTGGACAATCCCGGTTGGCGCGACCGCGCCGGAGGCCGCTGGCGTCATCCACACCGATTTTCAGCGGGGCTTCATCAAGGCCGAGATCGTGTCGTTCGACGACCTCATCGCGGTCGGCTCGATCGCCGCTGCCCGCGCCGTCGGCAAGGCGCGGATCGAGGGCAAGGACTACGTCATGCGCGACGGCGACGTCGTGGAGTTCCGCTTCAACGTCTGAGCATTAGCAGTCGGACTGTAGCTCAGCCCTGGCCGCCATGTAATTTATATGGCGGGTGAGGGCTCCGGATTAGCCAATGTCTTGTAGCTGGTTCCCAGACAGCATGCGATTTCTGCTCATAATCCGTGGTCGCCGCGCAACAAATCTCACTACTTCAGCCCACCTAGGTGCAAGGCTCCGCCGATGCGCACAGGACCGCAGTCAATCCCCGCGGCAAGGCGTCCGTGGAAATATTGGCTGCGCGGCGGGCACTCCGGCGGCAAAGCACAGGCAATGACACCGCAAGGAACGCGGTCGCCACCAAGCCAGATCCAGCGACTCGCGGGCCAAGAACATGCCATGGCGCGTCCGGCGTCGCGCAGCTGGTGGGTTCCGGCCGCCTGGATCGCCGGCGGGCTCGCGCTGTTCGCATTTCTCCTGCGGATCTCACTCAGCGTCCCGCTGGATTCGGACGGGGCGAACAATGCGTTGCAGGGATTGGCTATGCTCCATGGCAACTTCCTGTTGCACGGATTCATCATCGGCGACGCGACGTTTTACACGTTCGAGCTGCCTCTCTTCGTTATCACCGAAGTTTTCTTCGGGCTGCATAGCGTGACCGTCCACTTGGTCGCCGCGCTCACCTACCTGATCGTCGCGGCCTGCGCTGTGGCCGTGGGCGTGACGGGCAGCCGCGGCCCGGCCAGGGCGGCCCGCGGCGGAGTCCTGATCGCGGTGCTGGCCGCGCCGCTCCTAACTCCTGCCGGTGTCGGCATTGTGCTGGGTAAGCCCGACCACACCGGGACCTGCGCGATCCTGCTGATCTGCTTGCTGCTGATCGATCGCGCCGTCGGCCGGGCTTTCACGCCCCCGCTACTCTGCGCGATCCTCTGCGCTGGTCAGCTTGGCGACGCCACCGTCCGCTACGTCGGTGTACCGGCGGTCATACTGGTGTGCGGCTACCGCGCGCTGGTCGCACGTAAACTGCGCACAGCCGACGTTGCGATCGTGGTAGCCGCCGCCGTGTCCGCGCCGCTAGCGTCCCTGATCCGCGCCGTGATGCTGCACTTCGGCGCGTACTTGATGATCCCGCCGCGGACTGCGATCTCGCCGTCATCGGAATGGCCGCAGCACGCGATAGTCGCTCTCCGCTGCATCCGGGTCCTGTTCGGGACGTACGCCAGGCCGGACTCCACGCTGGGCGTCCTGGGAGCCGCCTTCGGGATGGCCTGCTTGGTGGCTGCCGCGTTCGGCTTCGCGAAGGTCGTCTGGCGCTGGCGCACCGCCAGCCGCGCCGAGCAGGTGCTGTGCACCGCAATCGTCATCAACATCGGCGCGTACATCGTTTCCACGATGCCGTCTCAGGGGCCCAGCGCGGCCCGCGAGATCGTCGCGCTGCTACCGTGCGGCGCGGTACTGGCGGCGCGGGCCTGCGTGCCGGCGCACATTGCCGACGGCGTCCGCGCCCGCGTCGCGATGACCACGGCCAGCCTTGTCGCGCTGGTGCCGCTGACCGCTGCAGCCGCTATCCCGCCAGCGAAACCAGACGCGGCTCCGCTCGCCAGATGGCTTGAGGCGCATGGGCTTAGGTACGGCATCGCCGGGTACTGGGACGCCTCTGCTGTCACCGTGGAGTCGGACAACTTGGTCCAGGTTCGCGCGATCAACCCACCTCCTGGCGGCGGGAAGAATCTGGTCAATGCCGCCTGGGAGTCGGACCCCTCTTGGTACAGCCCATCTCGGCACGACGCGACGTTCGCGATCGCCGAATTTGTCCACGCCGACCGCAGCGGCCGCATCCCGGCCGCCGTATTCGAGCGCTACCTCGGGCGGCCAGTCGCGGCCCACCGGGTGGCAGGCGTGCTCATCCTGATCTACCAGAGGAACCTGCTCAAGCAGATCAAGTGCGCGATGCCCTATTGTCCCGGCGGCAAGAGTGCAGGATGAGATCGTTGTTCGCTGCCTCAGGTGCGCCGCCCGAACGACGTGGCATCCTCGCTGGTCTTGGGT
>DATHQE010000092.1:0-22246 GCA_035483035.1 Streptosporangiaceae bacterium
CGAGAAGCGAGAGCGAGCCTGAGACGTAGAGCTGACCTGAGTGCTTTGCCGCGATCGGCAGTACCTTCAATGCAACTGCTGTGGTCGAAATAATCTGGTCCGTGCCTTTGGGATTAAGAGCCTCCGTGCTGACGTACAGCAGGGCGGTGAGGGGCAGAAACAGGGCCAGCACTCGCTGGCGCATGCGAGCAGCGTTATCCATGTGAGTTCTCCAGGCTGATAGAGGCTTGTCGTGCGTCTCCGCTTCGGACTACCGAGACGGAGGTCGCGACTTCCACCAGTAGCTGCCGACGACTAGAACGCTACGGTCCGCGCCGCGCCATGGCGTCTGCCTCGAGGCCACACTCTCCCGGCCGCGTATGCCCCGAGGCATACGCCCACCACAGGGCCGCCTGACAATATTGGGCAATGACGGATTCGCAGCTGCCTGAGCCGGCTGGCACCCCGGAACTCATCGTTCGCTACTACACCGACGGCGACTACCGTGCCTGTCGAGCCCTGTGGACAGAGCTGACCGATTATCACCGGAGAATCTATGGGGATCCCTCGATCGGTGGCGACGACCCTGGGGCTGGCTTCGATGGCTACCTGGCCACGCCGCAACGGATCGGCTCCTGGGTGGCCGAGTCTCATGGCAGGGTCGTGGGTCTGACCGGTCTGCTTGACCGAGGTGCGAGTGGCGAAGTAGAGCCGGTCGTCGTCACGGAGGCAGTCCGCGATCAGGGCATCGGCCGCCAGCTCATCAGCCGGGTCGTCGAGCAGGCGCTCGCTCGTGGTTACGAATACCTGGCCATCCGCCCCGTCGCTCGCAACGTCGCGGCCGTACGGCGGTTCCACGCCGCTGGGTTCCGAACTCTGGGAGGCCACATCGACCTCACGATGGACCTGGCCCCGCGGCGACATGAGTGGCTGCCAGGAGCCAGCCTGCATGGTCTCGACTTCGACTTCTAAGAGCCCAGCCGGGCGCCGCAACAGCGAACCGTACGCTGGTTGGTGTGAATAAGACTGGCGCCGGGATCGAGGAGCTGGCGCGGGAGCGGCTCGGCTTCCGCCAGCTTCGGCCCGGACAGCTCGGCGCGGTGGAGGCGCTGGCCGCTGGCCGTGATGTGCTAGCCGTGCTACCGACGGGCGGCGGCAAGTCGGCCATCTACGAGCTGGCGGGGATGCTGCAGACGGGGCCGACGGTTGTCGTCTCGCCGCTGATCGCGCTGCAGGATGATCAGCTCGCCCACCTGCAGGCGGCTGGGCTGCGGGCGATCGTGCTGAACTCGCAGCAGGCGGCCGGTGCGCGGGCGGCGGCGCTGCTGGCCTCGTGCGATTCAGGCACGTTCGTGTTCCTCGCGCCGGAGCAGCTGGCCAACGCGGAGACGCGGGAGACGCTACGGCGCGCCGGGCCTGGGCTATTCGCCGTCGATGAAGCGCACTTGATCAGCCAGTGGGGTCGCGACTTCCGCCCCGATTACCTGCTGCTCGGCGCCCAGGCCGAGTCCCTCGGCGCGCCAGTCCGCCTGGCCCTGACCGCGACCGCAGCGCCGCCCGTACGGCAGGAGATCGTCGAGCGGCTCGGCATGCGCGATCCGGTGGTGGAGATCGGCGATTTCGACCGGCCGCACCTGAAGTTGTCGGCGCACCACGTGATCACTATTCCCGACAAGGAGCGCGAGGTGGTCCGCGCGGCGCGGGAGTTCGCAGGCCCGGGGATTGTCTATGCGGCGACGCACGCCAGCGCGCAAGCTGCCCACGATGCGCTCGCATCGGCCGGGGAACAGGTGACGCTGTATCACGCCGGGCTCTCCGGGCGCGAGCGGCACCAGGCGATGACGGCGTTCCTGGACGGCTCGGCGCGCATCATCGCGGCGACCGTCGCGTTCGGAATGGGAATCGACAAGCCCGACGTCCGCTGGGTCCTGCACGCCGACCCGCCACCGTCGCTGGATGCGTATTACCAGGAGATCGGGCGGGCTGGCCGGGACGAGCGGCCATCGCACGTGCGCCTGCTGTACCGCTACGAGGATTTCGAGAAGGCCCGTTACCTGACTTCGAGGGGGATCTCCGGCGGCGCAGTCGCGCGGGCCGCGGCTGCGCTCGCATCCGGGCAGGAGAGCGGGCCGACCGAGCGCGGCACGCGGCAGGAGACGGCTGCGCTGGCCCGGCTGGCCGATCTCGGAGCGGCGGTCTGGCAGGCGGACGGCGACGTCCGCTGGACTGGCACGATGACCGTGGCTGCTGCGGTACAGGCCTCGGAGTCGCAGACAGAACGCGAAGACGAGGTCGAGCGCACGCGCCTGACGATGATGCGTCGCTACGCCGACCACACCGGCTGCCGTCGTTCGTTCCTGCTCACCTATTTCGGGCAGGACTACCCCGGGCCTTGCGGGAACTGCGACAACGATCTCGATCATGCTCAGGCTGCGCCCGCGAACGTGCCTTTTACTGTGGGCGTACGTGTCCGGAGCGACCGCTGGGGCGAAGGCACGGTGCAGCGGTACGACGGCGACCAGGTCACGGTGCTGTTCGACGAGCACGGCTACCGGCAGCTGTACGTCCCGGTCGTGCTGGAACGAGGCCTGCTCCGCAGCGCATAGGTGGTAGCGCTGCGTCATTCCGGCCCGGCTATCGTGAGCTAATGGCACAGCGATTGGTGACCGAGCGCCTCGTCCTTCGCCAGTGGACTGGCGATGACGCCGGGGCGGCGCTGAATTCCTACGGAGACGCTGAGGTGGCGCGTTGGCTAGCCCCGGCGATGGACAGGATCGGCGATGAAGCGGCCATGCATGTCGTCCTGCAGCAGTGGATCGCCGAGGATGAGCGCATGCTCACACCAGCTGGCCGGTGGGCAATCGAGCTTCGCGAAGACGGGAGCGTGATTGGCGGGGCGACCATGCTGCCGCTGCCGCCCGATGATGAATACGAGATCGGCTGGCAGCTGCAACGGGATGCCTGGGGCCACGGCTACGCCACCGAGACCGGCAGAGCGCTGGCGGCGCGGGCGTTTGAGCAAGGCCTCGAGCAAGTCATTGCCGTCGTGCGGCCATCCAACGTGCGCGCCACGGCGACGGTGCGCCGGATGGGCATGGAATGGATCGGCGAGACCGAGAAATACCACAACCTGCGCTTGCAGGCTTACCGCCTGCGTCCGGCAGACCTCGCCGCATCGGCGTTGTGAACGAATAGCCACCACGCGATACCGGCTTACGTCCCTGAACTGCGCTTACGGTCGGTGAGATCCGACTGTGCGTCCGCCGGCTGGAAGGCGGCAGAGAACAGGTAGCTGGTCGCCAGGCTCCGGTAGGGTCGCCACTTCTCGGCGATGGCAAGGACCTCCTGCTGATCGGGCAGGTGATCGAGCTGATAGGCGAGCTGGACGGCCTTGCGAAGCGCGAGGTCGCCAGGCAGGACGACGTCTTCTCGCTGGAGCGCGATGATGAGCGCGCCCTGCACGGTCCACGGACCTATGCCGGGAATGGCGGTGAGTTCTGCCAGCAGCTCATCGTCGGAGCGCGTACTGAGCACGTCCGCGTCCAGACGGCCGTCGGACAGCCGCTCGGCGAGGTCGCGGAGCGTGCTGATCTTCCGCCACGAGAGTCCTGCCTCGCGGAGCTTGGCGGGATCGGCTTGCAGCAGTTCGGCGGGAGCGGGGAGATGCCCGTCGAAGAGTGCTTCTATGCGGTCGAGAGTCCGCCGCGTCGCTGCGACGGATAGCTGCTGGCCAGTGACCTGGAACAGCAGGGCTCCATACAAGTCCATCGGGGCGAGCTGAGCCAGCCAGGCCCTCGGGTCGAAGGCCGGTCGGTCGTCAATGAGTCGGGCCAGCACCGGATCGGCGTCGCGGAGGTAGGAGCGTGCGTGCTCGAGCCGATCGGCGCGGCTGGCATCCTCGGTCACTCTGGCAGTCTCCCCGTCTGCCTCCTTTGCTGTCACGCCGGAGCTCCGGCAGGCCAGACCGTGACTTGCCCAGTCCGGCGGTTAGCCGCCTCGGCGGACCGGGTACTGATGCAGTGTTGTCGCCAGCTCGCGGCGACGGCCGGAGCGAGGCAGATCCGCATCCAGCCGAATGCGATGCCCGCCGGGAAACAGGCTTTGAGCTTGTACCGGCCTAAGCCAGGACCAGTCGCGCATAACCACGAGGACGGGGGCAGAAGCATGACGACGATGCAGTCGATGCCGACGCAGACGTCAACCGCCTATATGCGGCATGGCGGACATCTCTATATGCAAACGAACGAGGTCCAGAACGCCGTCATCCACTACCTCCGCTCGCCCAACGGCACCATCACCGAAGTCGAGCGGGTACCGACGGGCGGCGCCGGCTCCGGCGTCTACAAGCCGATCAGCGGCCAGGAGAGCGCCCCGAACGCGTTCGAGGGCGCGGCAAGCGTGATCATGACGCCCGATAGCCGGTTCTTGCTCACGACCAATGGCGGCGACAACTCCGTCTCCAGCTTCGCGGTCGGCGACAACGGCGAGCTCACCCTCCAGGACGTCAAGCGAACCGGCAACATTGTCAGCGGGCGGAGTGGCACCGCGAAGTCGCTGGCCTATCACCTGGGCTCGGGCACGCTGTTCGTGCTGCACTCCTTCGGGCCTGACCACATCCGCCTCATGTCGGTCGACGGCGAGGGGAAGCTGACCGCTCGCCCGGAGCGCTACTCGGCGAACACGCCGGACAAGCCCGAGCGGGTTCCGACACTTGCCGTGCTGTCTCCCGATGGCAAGTTCCTCCTGGTCGGCACGACATTCGATCAGCTGCCGCATGCGAACCCTGATGGCTCGCCGATCATCTGGGTCAAGGGGCCTGACGGCAAACCCAAGTCGATCGCGTCCAACGCCCCGGATCCGGACGGCCTGGTGATCTATCCGGTGGCGAGCGACGGCACGCTCGGGGCGCCCACCTTCAACGACGCGGGCGGTGCATCGCCGTTCTTCCCCGCGTTCCTGAATAACCGCCCAGATCACTTCGTCATCGGCGAGGCAGTAGGCGACGGACTGGTCATGGGCACCATCGACAGCGGCGGTCGGATCGACATCAGTCCAGTCGTCCAGATCGACACCAGCTCAGGCAGGCCATCAGAACTGTGCTGGCTGTCCATCTCGCCCGATGACCAGTACGTCTTCACAACGAGCTTCGGTTACAGCTACCTCAGCAGCTTCCGCATCGATGGCGACGTCCTGTCCGTCGCCAAGGATCCGGCCAGCCCCAAGGTTCCCGGTGACGGCTCGTTCCGGGCCCTGAACGGGAGCGTGAGCAGCGGCCCCAGCGACAACTGGATGTCCCCGGACGGGGCGTACCTCTACCAGATCTACGGCAACGCGTCCAAGCTCATGGGCTACGCCGTCCAGCCAGACGGGTCGCTCAGCGAGGTCACCAGCGCGGCCATCCCGTACAACAGTCCGCAGGGCCTGGCCGGCTTCTGATTCCGCGCTCCGGGCGGCGGGGGAGGAGGACCGGCCGTGCACCTGACGCCGAGAGAGTTCGACAAGCTGCTGATCTACATGCTGGCCGAGGTTGCGCTGAAGCGGAAAGAGAAGGGGCTCAAGCTCAACCACCCCGAAGCCGTAGCGGTGATCTCGGCCGCCGCGCTCGACGACGCGCGAGCAGGAAAAACGCTCGAGGAGGTCATGACGTCCGCGAGCCAGGTCCTGACCCGCGCCGACGTGCTGGACGGCGTCGCCGAAATGATTGCCCGCGTCCAGCTCGAGGCGGTGTTCGACGACGGCAGCAGGCTCGTCACGGTGCACTCGCCGATCCAGTAGCCAGCAGCCGCCAGCCGACCGAGCGAAGGAGATGGGGTAGTGAACACTCCGGTAGGGGGCTACGTCCTGGCGGCAGCTCCGGTCACTATCAACCCCGGCCGGCCGCGCATGACGCTGGCTGTCCGTAATACTGGCGACCGCCCGATCCAGGTGGGCTCGCACTTCCATTTCTTCGAGGTTAACCGCGCCCTCGAGTTCGACCGGGAGCGCGCGTTCGGGCTGCGACCCGACATTCCGGCTGGCACCGCCATTCGCTTCGAGCCGGGCGACGAGCGGGACGTGATCCTGGTGCCTTTCGGCGGCAAGCGTCGCGTGCACGGCTTCAACAACCTCGTCGACGGCTGGACGTCGATGGATGGCGCCTACCGCCCGCGCGCGACCCGGGCCATCCGGCTGGCACAGGAGTACGGCTTCAAGTCGGCACGTCACGCCAGTAAGCGGGGGCGTCATGACTGAGATTTCCCGGCAGGAATACGCAGGCCTCTTCGGCCCGGCAGCCGGCGACAAGATCCGCCTCGGCGATACCAGCCTGTTCATCGAAATCGAGCGGGACTTGCGCGTCCTAGGCGACGAGGCAATTTACGGCGGCGGCAAGACGCTCCGCGACGGCATGGGCGTCAACAACCAGCTCACCAGCGAAGGTGGCGCGCTCGACCTGGTGATCACGAACGTCACGGTGCTGGACGCCGTCCTGGGCGTCGTCAAAGCAGACGTGGGCATCAAGGACGGCGTGATCGTCGGCGTGGGCAAGGCCGGCAACTCCGGCACGATGGATCAGGTAACCCCAGGCCTCGACGTCGGCCCGGCTACCGACGCCATCTCCGGCGAGCAGCTCATTCTGACTGCAGGCGGCATCGACACACACGTCCACTTCATGGCGCCGCAGCAGGTCTACGCCGCGTTGAGTGGCGGCGTCACGACCCTGTTCGGCGGCGGCATCGGGCCGACCGACGGCACGGCCGGCACCACGGTGACGTCGGGGCCGTGGAATATCGCCATGATGCTGCGCTCGGTGGAGGACCTGCCCGTCAACTTCGGGATCCTCGGCAAGGCATCGGCGGGTGAGGCGGCCGTCGCCGAGCAGATCAGCGCCGGGGCCGCCGGCCTGAAGCTGCACGAGGACTGGGGCGCCACGCCTGCTGTTATCCGCTCCACGCTGTCGGTGGCGGACGAGATGGACGTGCAAGTCTGCATCCACTCCGACACCCTGAACGAGGCCGGCTTCGTGGAGGACACGATCGCCGCGTTCGACGGCCGCACCATCCACACCTTCCACAGTGAGGGCGCGGGCGGCGGGCATGCACCGGACCTGCTCAAGGTCACGGGCGAGGAGAACGTGCTGCCCAGCTCGACCAACCCGACGCTGCCGTTCGGCATCAACACCCAGGCCGAGCTCTTCGACATGATCATGGTGGTGCACAACCTGAACCCCGCGGTGCCCTCCGACGTGGCGTTCGCGGAGAGCCGGGTACGGGCGGAGACGATCGCCGCCGAGAATGTCCTGCACGACCTGGGCGCCATCTCGATGTTCTCCAGCGACTCCCAGGCGATGGGCCGGGTCGGCGAGAACTGGCAGCGCGTCATGCAGACCGCCGACGCCATGGCGAGGAGTCGCGGCAAGCTGCCCGAGGACGCCGCGGGCAACGACAACTTCCGGGTCCTGCGGTACGTCGCGAAGATCACCATCAACCCCGCGATCGCAGCCGGGACCGCGAGCGTTATCGGCTCGGTCGAGCCCGGCAAGCTGGCCGACCTGGTGCTGTGGGAACCAGCGTTCTTCGGTGCCAAGCCGAAGCTCGTCATCAAGGGCGGTCTGATCAACTGGGCGCTGATGGGCGACGTGAATGCCTCCGTCGGGACGGCCGAGCCCGTCATCTACCGGCCCATGTTCGGCGCCTTCGGCCAGGCCCTCCCGCAGACTTGCGTCACCTTCGTCTCGCAAGCGGCCTGCGATTCGGGCATTGCCCGCCAGCTTAACCTTCGCCGGCAGGTCAGGCCGGTCCAGCGGACGAGAACCATTACCAAGCGCGACCTGGTCCGGAACGACGCCCTGCCCCGCATCGACGTGGATCCCGAGACCTTCGCGGTCAAGGCCGACGGCGTGCACGCCACTGTCCCGCCGAGCGAGTCCGTGAGCCTGAGCCGCCTGATGTTCTTCAGCTAGCCATGGCAGCCAGCGGCAGCAGGCTCGGTGCCAACCCGGCGGTGATCCGGGTGGCGGCAGTCCTCGGCAACGCGGCCGACGACCCATGGCCCGGTCAGCTTGCCGACGCCCAGGTCGATCTACTCCGTCTCGATCAGGCCGAGGCGCAGAAGAGCAGACTGCGCAAGGCAACCGAGGGCGGTACCGATGTCGCGATCGCCCTGGACCGTGGCGTGGCCGTCCGTGACGGCGACGTGCTGGCATGGAACGGGGCCGCCCGCGTGGCTGTCGTTGCGCGCGTCGAGCTGAGCGACGTGCTGGTCATCGACCTCACGGCGCTCGCGGCCGAACCAGCTGAAGCAGCGATGGCCACCTGTGTCGAGCTCGGGCACGCGCTCGGGAATCAGCACTGGCCAGCCGTCATCAAGGGGACGGTCATCTACGTCCCGCTGACGGTCGACAAGGCTGTCATGGCCTCGGTGCTAAAGACGCACGACTTCGACGGCATCAGCTACGGTTTCGCCGCCGGCGCCGAGGTCATTCCGTACCTGGCGCCGCACGAATCCCGTCGGCTCTTCGGGACTGCCGAGCGGCATCAGCACATCAGCGCGCCGGGTCAGGCGTCGCCGTGAGCATCGGCAGGTCGATGCGCTTGCTCCAGTTCGGCGACTCCCTGCTGCCCGTCGGGTCCTTCTCGTTCTCGAACGGGCTCGAGGCCGCGGTCCAGGAGGGTGTGGTGGCGGACGCGACCACGCTGACCGAGTTCGTGCGCACCGCCACCCGCCGCGGCGCGACATCGGACGGCATCGCGCTTCTGCATGCCCATCGCGCCGCCCGCGCCGCTGACCTCGAGCAGCTCGCGGTTGCCGACCACGCGGTCCTCGACCGGAAGCTTGGCGAAGAGCTGCGGACGATGACCATCCGGATGGGCCGCAAGCTAGCTGAAGTGGCCGAGACGACGGTCCGCGCCCCGCTGCTCGGCCGCTGGCTGAGCCAGGTGCGCGAGGGGCTGACGCCAGGCACCTACCCGGTCGGTCTCGGCGTCCTGGTTGCCGAGCTCGGCTCCCCGGAAGAAGACGCCTTCGCCATTCACCAGTACGGCATCGCCATGACAACCCTCAGCGCCGCGCTTCGCCTCATGCGAATCGACCACCGCCAGGCCCAGGCCATCCTGTACGCCGTCAACGGCGCCGTCGACGGTGACTATGCCGGCCTGCGCGATGCAGGGCTGGCGGACATGGCGAGCTTCGCGCCCATGGCCGACATCCTCGCCGCCATCCACGTCAGATCTCGTGTCCGCCTATTCATGAGCTGAGGTGACACCATGCAGCGGACCACGCGTATTGGCATCGGCGGCCCGGTCGGCTCCGGCAAGACGGCCCTGGTCGAGGCCATCACGCCCCAGCTCACTGGCATGGGGCTACAGGTGCTGATCGTCACCAACGACATCGTGACCACCGAGGACGCCAAGCACGTGCAGCGCGCCCTTACCGGCGTGCTCGCCGAAGACCGCATCGTCGGCGTCGAGACCGGCGCCTGCCCGCACACGGCCGTCCGCGAGGACCCGAGCATGAACCTGGCCGCGGTCGAGGAGATGGAGCAGCGGTTCCCCGGTGCCGATGTCGTCTTGATCGAAAGCGGCGGGGACAACCTCACCCTCACCTTCAGTCCGGCGCTCGTCGACTATTTCATCTACGTGATCGACGTCGCGGCCGGGGACAAGATCCCGCGCAAGGACGGTCCGGGCATCTCGCAGTCGGACATTCTCGTAATCAACAAGATCGACCTGGCGCCGTACGTCGATGCGAGCCTGGCGGTCATGGAAGCTGACTCCAGGCTGATGCGCGGCGACAAGCCGTTCGTCTTCACCAACTGCCGCACCGGCGAAGGGGTACCGGACGTCATCTCGCTGATCAGGCACGACGTGCTCTTCGATGTGCCGTCCAGGCGAGCGACCATCGAATGAACTGGCTGGACGCGCCCGAGCTGGCCTCCTTCCAGGACGAGCCCGCGCAGCTGCCCAGCGGGTCGCTAGGCAAGAGCGGCCTGCTGCGCCTGTCCGTTGAGCGCCGCGGCGACCGCTCGGTACTGGCGCGCGTCGACCAGCGGGCGCCGCTACACGTCCAGCAGGCGTTGTACTGGGACGAGCACCTACCTGGCCTGCCATGCGTGTACATGATCATGACGTCGGGCTGCGTTGTGCAGGGCGACCGGCTCGACATTGCCGTCACCGTTGGCGCTGGCGCGATGGCCCACATCACGACGCAGTCGGCCACGAAGATCCACCAGATGGACGCAAACTTCGCCGCCCAGTCGCAGCAGCTCACCCTCGCCGACGACGCCTACCTCGAGCTGCTGCCCGGTCCGGTTATCCCGCACCGTCACTCGCGGTTCCGCACGCAGACCGAGGCGACGGTCGCCGCCAGCGCCACGCTACTGTGCACCGAGATTCTGCTGCCGGGCCGGAAGTACCACGGCGACGGCGAGCTGTTCGAGTACGACCTGTACTCCGCAACTGTGACGGCGAGCCGGCCGGACCGCGCGCCGCTGTTTACGGAGAAGCTGGTCGCTGAGCCCTCGCGGCAGCCAGTCCGTCAGGCCGGGGCGATGGGGGCGTTCGACGTGTTCGCGAACGTGACCCTGGTGACCCCGCGGCCTCACGCCGACCGGATCTTCGAGCAAGCCGTAGCTAGCGCCGACGCGGAGTGCATGGCGGGCGTGAGCCGCCTGCCCAATGATGCCGGCCTCAGCTACAAGGTCATCGGGACGCAGACGGCCCCGGTCAAGTCGCGGGTTCGGGACTTCTGGGCCCTGGTCCGGCAGCAGGTGCTTGGCGCGCCAATCCCGCCAGCGCGCCGGTGGGGCTGAACTTGCTGCGCCTGGCCGGGCCGGTGATGCCAGCTAGGCGAGACGAGAAGCGAGGAGACGGTACAGGCCAGGGAAGCTGACTTTCACGCGGGCCGGCAGCGATAGCCACGGCGGGACGACCACATCATCGCGGCCGTGCTCAACCGCGTTGACGACGGCGGCGGCAGCTGTCTCGGCGCTGATGAGCCTTGGGTACCGTCGTCGGTACGGCTCCTTGCGCCGCTCGAAGTAGGCAGTATCGACGACGCCCGGGCTGACCAGGCTCACGCCGATTCCGGTCGGCCGCAGCTCGGCGCGCAGCGCATCCGCGAAACAGCCCAGGCCCGCCTTGGTGGCCGAGTACCACGTCTCGCCAGGTACACCGACTAGCCCGGCGATGGAACCGACGAAGACGAGGCGGCCACGTCCGCCGCGCAGGTGCGGTATCGCGGCGCGGGCAAGGTGCGCCGCCGCTCGCAGGTTCACATCGAGCAGGGCGTCGATGTCCGAGTCGCTCATCGAGGCGAATGGCCCGGCCCAGCCGATGCCGGCATTCGACACCAGGACGTCTAGCCCGCCGAGGTCACCGACCGCTGCGTCGATGATGCGCTGAGCACATCCTGGTTCGCGCAGGTCTCCCAGCACAACAGCGGCGTTGGTCTCGGCCGCCACCCGGTCGAGCGCGGCTGCGCTCCGGCCGGCGATTACGACGCGGACCCCCCGGGCGGCGAATTCCCTGGCGGTGGCAGCGCCGATGCCGCTGGATCCGCCAGTGATGGCCGCTCGCAGTCCGGTCAGCCGGCCGGCCACTGCCCCGGTCATGGAATTAGGCCCTGGGCCGGATCGGATTGTTGTGGATGTAGAGCTCCTTGGGGTTCGGCTTGATCACTGGCGTGTCCGCGGGCGGCGGCAGCTGGTACTCGATCGGCCGCATGTGCTCGGCGTACTGCCGGTCGGCGTTGTAGACCTTGTCGAACTTCCACAGCATCCTGGCGAAGTTCGTCTGGCCGCGGGCTAGCTGCCGTGCGACGATGCCGGCGGTCTGGGCGAGGGCCGCGACGCCGAGGTGCTTGCGGGCCAGCACAGACTGAGTCTTGACCAGCTCCTGGTAGAACCGCCGGAGTGGCAGTCGAGTCGGGAGCACCGCGTGCTGGACGTCAAACAGGCGGTAGTCCAGCGTCGTCAGGCGGCGCGCCTCGGTCAGCCACGTCTCGGTCCCCGGGTAGGGCGTCTGGACGGTGATGTTGACGATCTCCGGGACGCTCATCGCCCATTCCCGCACGAAGGCAAACCGTGCCTCATCCCAGTCCGGATCGGCGATGATGTTGATGGCCACCATCAGGCCGATAGACCGGGCTACCTCCAGGGCCTTGTTGTTCACCTGCGGGGTAGTGCGCTTGCGGAACGCGGCGAGCCCCTCTTCGTCCAGGGCTTCCAGGCCGAGGAACATATACGTGAGCCCGAGGCGCTGCCAGCGACGGAACACCTCTTCGTTGCGCAGCAGCACGTCGCAGCGGGTCTCGAGGTAGTAGTCCTTGCGGATGTGGCGGCGTTCGAGCTGGCGCGCGATCTCGTCTCCTTGCTCGGCCTTGATGAATGCCACGTCGTCGACGATGAACACACCCCGTTCCCTGATTCGGCTCATGTCCTCAACCGCAGCCTCTGGCGACAACTTGCGGTAGCTCCGCCCGTAGAAAGTCCAGGCACTGCAGAAGGAGCAGTCCCACGGACAGCCGCGGGTGAACTCGATCGAAGCAGCGGGGTCCATGACGCCGATGAAGTACTTGCGGCGGCGCCCGCCCAGGTGCCGGGCTGGGAGGTGATCGTCCAGGCTATGGAGCATGGCAGGCGGCCGGCCAGTCCCGTCGACGGTGACGGCGCCCGGCACGTCTGCCCAGGCCCGGTCCGGTACCGCCGCCAGCAGCGCCGGGGTACCGGTCTCGCCTTCGCCCTTGAGGATGACGTCAATCGCGCCGTCCGCGTGCGCCAGGACCTGCTCGGCGACGAACGAGACACTGTGGCCGCCCGCGAACACGATGCAACCTGGCCGGACGGTCCTAATCCACTTGGCCAGATCGACGACCTCCGGCACGTTGGCCAGGTAGTTGAGGCTGAAGCCAATCGCGTCGGGCTGGAAGCTCATGACCTCGCGCTCAAGGTCAGCGCGCGTGTAGACCTGCAGGTCCAGCAGATGGACATCATGTCCATCGGCTAGCGCCGCCGTTGCTACCCGCTCCAGGCCTAGCGGCTCGAGGCGCAGGAATATCTCGGAATACATCAGCGCGCTTGGATGGACGAGCAGAACACGCATCACTCAGCACTCCCTCACAGGCCGCCTCGGCCCTTAGTCGATGGGGACCTCGGCCGCGGCCCGACTGTGGTCGGCAGCAGCGGGCATGCGGCCCCGCCGACCCAGGAACCGGACGAATTCGCCGCCCTCGCGCAGCCTCCTCGCGGTCATGCTCGGCTGACGGAGCATCTCTGCCGACATCTCGGCGAGCTTGCCGGCCCGGAAGTAGAACCGCTTGTAGAAGGCGTCCACCGATTGCAGGATCTCGGTGTGACCCAGGTGCGGATAGGACAGAGCGGCAAGCTGCGTGCCCGCATCGCTGACCAGGGCGGCGCCGTCGTCGTCGGCGGGCAGCCACCCGTTTTCCTTAGCGCGCTGGTACAGCTCAGTGCCCGGGTAGGGTGCGGCTACTGACACCTGGATGGTGTGCGGATTGACTTCCCTGGCGAAGCGGATCGTCTCCTGGATGGTCTCCCGAGTCTCTCCGGGCAGGCCCAGGATGAAGGTGCCGTGGACGGTGATGCCGAGGTCACGGCAGTCCCGGGCAAATCGCCTGGCCCGGTCGACTCGCAGCCCCTTCTTCACGTTGTTGAGGACATTCTGGTTGCCGGACTCGTAACCGACCAGCAGCAGGCGCAGCCCGTTGTCGGCCATGACCTGCAGGGTCTCCCGTGGCACGTTGGCCTTGGCGTTGCAGGACCAGGTGATGCCAAGCTGCGAGAGCCCCCTGGCGATGGCCTCCGCCCGCGGGCGGTCGTCGGTAAACGTGTCGTCGTCGAAGAACAGCTCCTTCATCTGCGGGAACAGCTGGCACGCCAGGGCGGCTTCGGCCAGCACGTTGGCCACGCTCCTGGTCCGGTACCGGTGACCGCCGACGGTCTGCGGCCACAGGCAAAAGGTGCACCGTGACCGGCATCCCCGGCCGGTGTACAGCGACACGTAGGGGTGCCGGAGGTAGCCGATGTAGTAATCCTCCGGCCGCAGGTGTTTCTTGTAGACCGGCACGACGAACGGCAGGCTGTCCATGTCCTCCACGATGCGGCGATCAGGATTATGCACCACTTGCCCGTTCTGGGACCGGTAGCTGATGCCGTCGACCGAGGCCAGCGGATGCTCATCGGCAATATCGGCGATGGTGAAGTCGAACTCTTCCCTCGCCACGAAATCGATGGCGGCGGACGCCAGCAGCGAGGGCTCCGGCTCCACCGCCACCTTCGGGCCGACGAACCCGACGAGCAGCGACGGGTTCTCCGCCTTCAGGGCTTCGGCCACCTTGACATCGCCCGCGAAAGAGGGGGAGCTGGTGTGGAGCACGGCCAGGTCGTGCTGGCGGGCCAGGGGGACGACCTCGGCCAGAGTGAGGCCGGCGGCCGGGGCGTCGACCAGGAGGCTGTCGGGCACGATGGCCGCGGGCTGGGCGAGCCACGTCGGGTACCAGAAGGAGCGAATCTCCCGCTTGGCCTGATACCGAGCGCCCGCGCCGCCATCGAAGCCTTCGTAGGAAGGCGGATTGAGGAACAGTGTGCGCATCATTCGGTCGTGCCCCCCGTGCTTGCTGTGGCCGTGCTTGCTGTGGCCGTGCTTGCTGTGGCCGTGCTTGCTGTGGCTGTGCTTGCTTTTGCGCGTCGATATCGAGGTGACATGTGGCACTGCAGGTCGAGGTCGGCGGGCACCACGGCCGACGGCGCCGGGCCTTCTGGGCGCAGGTCCAGGCCGACGCGCCTGAGCGCCGCTGCGTAGGCGGGCTCCCAATGCCGCGGAGGATCGGTCCGCAGCGGTGGGTGCGGGGCCGTCTCGAGCAGGGCCAGCGCGCTCGCGGTCAGCCCGGCCGAGGTGGAATCACAGACCCCGGCTGCACCGAGCTCCAGCTCATGCTGCAAGTTGTCGCGGCCGTGGCCTGGCATGACGTCGAGCAGCAGGAGCTGCCGCCCGACAGCGCGGGCCTCGCTGCACGTCGTGGCCCCTGGTAGGGCAATGACCACGTCGGCGGCGGCCATCAGCTCGGGCACGCGGTCGGTGAAGCCGAATGGCCGGATGCGGGGCGCCTCGCGAGCCAGCTCTCGCAGCCGCCGCTCGACAGTATGCTGGCGGCCGGCCACCGCGAGGACGTGCACGCCGGCCGCGGCGAGCGCGGCGGCGCTTTCCACCAGGGGACCGAAACCCCAGCCGCTGTCAATCACCAGCACGCATGGCTCGTCCAACGGCACGCCCAGCGCCGCCCGGGCCGCTGCCTGGGACGGCGCGGCATAAAAAGCGGAACGTACCGGCGGCGGTACGACTGAGACCGCCGCTCGCGGCAGGAAGCGTCGCACGGACGCCTCAGCCGCCGGTGAAGTGACCAGGAACAAGTCAGTGCCTTCGGAGACCCAGAGCCTGTGCAGGGTCACGTCCGTGCACAACACAACGGTCCGCCTGCGTGGTGCCTTCGCCTTGAGCCTCGCTGCCGCCGAGGCGCCGGTGGCGAACACGCTGAGGACAAGGTCAGCCGGCCTGCGCTCCAGATCCGCCTCAAGGGACGGCACGAGCCTGGCGGCAGCGCGCCGGTCCATGAAGTTCGCCAGGCGGCTACCGGTCCGCAGGTGGGCGAAGTGGAGTCCGTCGTAAATACCGGGAACGGCGACCATGCTGGCAAATAGCCGCTCGCCCGCCCGGCCACGCCTCGGTCCTAGCAGAGCCATGCTGTTCAGGACTCGGGTGCGCCAGCCCGACCGCTCCAGCAAGCCCATGCAGCAGGTGGCCATCATCTCGTGGCCGAGTCCGAGCGACCCTGACAACAGCACTGCGTCCTGCGTCACGTGCGCCTCCCCCGCGCAGGTCTCCGTTTGCAGACACCGGCCGCCGGCCCTCAGTAAGGCCTGGTGTCAAGGGTGCGAACGATGTCCTTCAGGTACCCAGGCGCAGACGGCCGACTCCTGCCGAAGCCATCGGCTTGCGTTAGCTCGCGACGAACCGCAAGCCCAGGCCGAGCCTGCGCAGTACCACCCGGAGCCACAGGGCCGAAGCGCCAGCCCCCGCGACGATGAGCAAGACGGTAGCGGCGGTGGCGAGCAGGATGAACATCGCGGTCGTCTGCGTCACCAGCAGTGCCGTCATGCAGATGGCCAGGAACAGGAAGATCGCTGCCCAGAGCCATGTGGCGTCCTGGAAGAAGCGGTGCAGTCCCGGACTCGGGGTGGTCGGCTGCCTGAGCGCCACCACCTCACTGGCCAGCCGGGCCACAATCGGGTTAGGGCCGCGAGCGGTCCGGGCGAATACGAAGAACAGGGCCAGGTTGGCGACCGGGAAGTGCAGCAAGAAGATCCAGATCTGGCCAGTAGCAACGGCCAGTACGGTCTGCAGCGTCAGCACTACTACGGAGATCACCACGAGGCTCGGCACGGTGCCCGTGTGGATCTTGCGGATCGCGGCGATAATCCAGACAATTACCACTCCCGCAATGAGGCCGGCGTTGCGTCCCCACAGCCAGCCGGCCAGCGCCAGCGCGCCGATAGGCAGGCCAGCCGACTCGATCAAGCTCCATGCCGTGGTGCGCAGCAGCCGGGCTGGCCGGGGCATCTCCAGATCCTTGGCCACGACTTCAGCCTAGGCGACCGGTGCCGACGGCCATGACGGCCGAGACCGACGTACAGCGAAACCTCATTGAGCTTGGCCACCTCCGCTCGCATTATCTTCAGCGTGCGCCTCGCGCTCGCGCGCCTCGATTTGGCGCGTGACGATGGGGGCACGGTGCGCGAGGATGTAGATGCCGGTAGTCATGACCAGGAGCGCCAGTATTTCGCCCGCCACAGCCCCTGGGGTGCTGGTGAACTTCTCGTCGAGCCAGATGGAAGCAAGAGCGATGGAGACTAGCGGATCGGACACGGTGATGATGGCCAGCACGGGCGCGAGGAGGATGCCCTGCTGAAAAGCGTTCTGGTTGAGCAGGAAGCCCAGCGGGCCGACGATGGCCAGAGCGTAGACCGGCCAGTGGCTGAACACTTGCGCCAGGCCGCCGCTGAAATCCGCGGTCATGAGCTTGACCACGAAGGCCGCGACACCATAGGTGACGCCGCAGGCCAGTGCCAGTGCTAGCGGCCGCGCGTCGTCCTTCCGCTGAGCCACCGCAAGGCAGCCCGCCAGCACCACCGCCAGCGCTATCGCCAGCGGCAGGATGGCCACCAGACTCACGGTCGTCCGGCCCCCTGACGGCCTGGAGATGGCCAGGAACGCTCCGACGCCGGCGGCGGCTGCCGTGACTCCCACAAACATGACCGGATCCCACCGTTTGCGGAGGGCACTGGCGATAAGCGAGGCGATAATGAGGTCAGATATCAGGATTGGCTCGACGAGCGCGAGCTCCCCGTACGTGAGCGCCACGACCTGCAAGACAAAGCCGATCAGAGTCGCGCCAACCCCGGTGAGCCACAGTGGCTGCCGGACCAGGTCCAGCAGCAGGCCGGGCCGCAGCGGTGGCCGACGCCCGACGCGCTGAGTCCCGCGCTGTTCCGCGACGGACGATACCCCGAATACCAGCGAGCCAGACAGGGCTGCCACCACGGCGATGAGCGTGTTCAAGCGTCCACTGCTAAGAAGTCGCTGAATGGAACGCGGCGTAGATAACCTCGGAGAGGCGGTCCGTCATTTCACCTGCTGGCAGCCGGACGCCGAGGCTGAGCAGGTAATTCACCCGCTCGAGCATCATGACGCAGGCGAGGGCGGTGAGCTCAGCGTGCTCGCGGCCCCGGCCAGCAGCGCTCATTCCGGCCGCGATCGCTTCCGCTAGGCCGAAGAGCGTGCGGAGGCCGTCACCCCAGACCGATTCGCTGGCGCTATCTGCCTGGCTGAGTGCCCTGATCACCGCAGCATGGGCCGCGTAGGTGTCAGCGAACCGCTGGACCCAGTCGCGCAGCGCCGATCGTCCTGCCTCATTGTCGGTGACATCCGGAAAGTCGCCAGCGAGGACCTTGATGTCATGCAAGGTGTCCCGCATCAGGGCCCTGAACAAGTCTTCTCTGTTGGAGAAGTACAGGTAAAAGGTGCCGTGCGACGTCTGGGCGCGACGCACCACGTCATCCACGCGAACCGCACGGAAGCCGCGCTCGGCAAGCTCAGCCAGGCCGGCCTCCACGAGCTTGCGCGCTGTCTTGCGTCCCTGGGCGCCTAGTACGCGCTGCCGGGCTGGCTTGCCACCAATCAGAGCCGACCACACCGGCGGCTCCGCCCGCTCACTCTGGACTGCTGATGGGCCAGCTAGCACGAGTGCAGCTCCCTGGTTCACTAACTTTCGAGAAGGAAAACGTTCGAGAACGAACTCTGATAACAACGAACTCTGATAACGCTGACGCGCGATCATGATGACCGGCAGATTGGCCGCTCGGACTCTGTTACCTCTGTTACCGGCAGACAGCCCCCGGCCACCATGATCAGCGCAATCCACCACCCTCCGGCCGCACGTGTATGCGAGGGCGGCCGGCCAGCAGTGCCGTCGGGATCGGCTACTTAAGGTCCTCCACGACCCAGTCGACCATGACGGCAAGCAGACAGCAGGTGCTTGCCAGCAGTAGCCCGATCCGCGCTTCTTTACCCATGAATGTCCCCCCCGATTTGATCGATGATCCGGGGGCATCCCCGGCAGGGCACGCTTCAAACGGCAGTACGTCGTCAGACCCTAGGAGCCAGCAGTGATAGACAACGTCGAGGACTTCCGGGCCCTGGATCCGTTCTTCCGCATCATCGAGGAAGGCCTGCGCGGATACACCGACGGCGAGCACTTCTTCGACCTCCTCGCCCAGGATGTCATTGTCGACTTCGTGATCACCGTGCCCGGCTACCCCCGCCACATCACCGGGCGCCAGAACCTCATCGAGCTGTACCGGGGCTACGGGGCCACCTTCCGCCTGGACCGCTGCTACGACCTGCGGGTGCACTACTCCCAGCCAACCTCCACGGTCGTGCTCGAGTACTCCTCCGCTGGCCAGGTCGTCGGGACCGGTTACCCGTACAGCAACAGGTACATCTCCGTGGTGACGATTAAGGACCGGAAAGTCGCCGCCTGGCGGGATTACCTAGATCCGCTGCGCGTCTTCGCCGCGCTTGAAGGGCGGCCTTTCGAAGGCGACGCTGATGATGAAAGCTGACCGCTCGCTGCGCCCGGCCAGGCGTGGTCACGAGCGAGCTTGCGCGGCTCGGAGGTGGGCATCGTGGTCGTGCACAATCAGCACGGGGGAGTGCGAACGGGAGGCAATATCGCCTGAGACGCTGCCGGCTACCAGGCCGCCGAGCCCGGCATGACCGTGGGAGCCGACCACGATGAGGCTCGCTGCGTGGTCGTCGGCAGCAGTGACAATCCCCTTCCAGGCAGGAGTTCCCTCGACAGCGACCGCATGCGCCCGGAATCCGGCCGCCGCAGCCAGCGCGGCGCCGTGTTGCGCGGTCTGCTCAGCAGCTTGCCGAACGTCGTCCGCGCATGCAGCATCGAAGTGCGCGCCCGGCTCAGGAACGAACCCCACGTTGAATGTTCGCCATACGGTGACGACCAAGGCGTCACGGCTGGCCGGCAGCTGCTGGCCTGCCTCGGCTATGGCGGCCCTGGCCAGGTCGGAGCCGTCATAGGCGAGCAGGACCGGTCCGATCCTGTCGCCGTGGCCATGGTCCTGCGACGCGCGGGGGGTGCGCGATGCGGGGGGTCGGCTGCGGCGGCCATCGCCCGGAAGGGCGGGGGCTCGCGGCGGCCCAGCGGCCGGCTCCCCCGGCACATGGCGGATGGCGGCGAGCAGCGGCGGGGAGTACCACGCCGGTTCCTGGCCGCCCATCCAGCGCTCGAGTGCCGGAGCCGACGGCCGGACCCGGCCGAGCGCGTAGAGGCAGGTGAAAGCTACCGCGCCGCCCGCCGACAGCCCGAAGCAGATCCACAGGACGGTGTTCCAGGCAGGGGTCGGGAGGCCGGTCAGCGTGGTGCCGAAGTGGAGCAGGATCGGCACGATCATGAACGCAGCCACTGCTCGCAGCAGCTCGAGGATGGCGAACACGCGCTGAATGGAAGCTGAGCGCAGCGAGAATCCGGCGAGGAACAGCGCCGGGGCCACTGAGGCGCCGATGCCGATACCGATCAGGCCCGAGCCGACGAGGGTGAGCGCGGCGGTGGGCGGAGTGGCGCCGTGGAGCACGATGATCCCCGCAGCCAGGAAAGCCAGCCCGCTCAGGGCGAAGTAATGGATCAGGTGCGTGCGGAACACTGCTCCGAATGCGAACGCCGTGATCACGGCCGCGCCTAGCTCAGGAACGAACAGCAGTCCGAGATGGAGCGGCGTGAAATTGGGCGTGAGGACCGTTGCGGTGAGCCCGATGGCCGACGTCGCCGCCGCCGCGGCGCAGACCGCGATAATGATTCCGCCCACCGGAATGGTGCTGGTCAGATTACGGACTGTCAGCAGCGGATTCCGGGCTCGGTACTGGTAGATCCACAGAATGACGATCAGCGCCAGCCCGCCTGCCAGCGGAACCACGGCGACCGGGTCAAAGAACCGATGGGTGAGCAGCTCTGAGGCACCCCAGAACGCCGCTACCGAGCCGGCCGCCGCCAGGCCGATAGCCAGCCCGTCCCGCGGGGCGCTCGGGTCTGCGGGCGGCGCGTCCTGGAAAGTCAGCAGCGACATCAGCAGGCCCGCGGCGGCGATGCCCGCGACGATCCAGAACAGCGGGCGCCAGGCATGGAAGGATGCCTGGGCGCCTCCGACTAGCGGGCCCGCCGCGATTGCCCCGAAGAGGCACAGGTTGAAGATCACTGCCGTCGACCGCAGCTTGGCGGCGGGATAGCCCAGGAACAGCGGCGGAGCGGCGGCGATCAGCAGCATGCTGGTGCAGAGACCTTGCAATACATGGCCGACGATGAACATCCCCGAGTCGACAGCGCCGGCTGCCAGCACCGAGCCGATGACGAGCAGGGACGCGTAAACGATCAGTATCCGGCGCTGTGGCAGAAGCTGGGCCAACTGCACCGCCAGTACGGTGCCCACGGCGTAGCCAGCATTCGCCAGCCCACCGGTAAGGCTGACCGTCTGCGGGCTCATGTGCAGCTGCGCGGCGATGATCGGGGCCAACGGCTGGAACGCGGCGGACAGGCCGAGGTAGGGCACGAGGAAGAGAATGACCATCGCCGCTGCCGCCGCATATCGCCCAGCAAGCGGGCCCTCTGGCAGCGGCCGCGCCGCCTGACTCGCTGGGCTCAGCAGCCGACCGGGAAGCGTCTGAATGCGTGCCATCCCGGCATAGTCGCCGGCCGCCCGGCGAGCGGCGAGGGCGGGTCAGCCAGTCGGGCGGAGTTCGCCGGTTGCGGGGAAATGCGCCAGATGTCGGTACCGTCACGCCACGCCGTCGGGCCGGCTTGACTCTGACATGGTGTGAGGGTCTAAGCATGGAGACGTTATGTTCGCCATCGGAGAGTTCGCCAGGCATGGCCGCGTATCGGTGCGGATGCTGCGTCACTACGACGCGCTCGGGCTGCTAGAGCCGGCCTGCGTTGATCAGGAGACCGGCTATCGCTTTTACGAGGCCGGCCAGCTATCGCGGCTGAACCGGATTGTCGCCCTGAAGAACCTGGGCTTCACCTTGCAGCAGGTGGGCTCGATCCTGGCTGACCAGGTCACGGCGGCTGAGCTGCGCGGCATGCTGATATTGCGGCATGCCCAGCTGAGCGAGCAGATATCGGCTGACGCCGCCAGGCTGGCTCAGGTCGAAGCGAGGTTGCTCGCCATCGAGAGCGAAGCCGGCGAGCCGCCACCGGTCGTGGTCAAGCGCATCGCCGCGGTGCGGGTCGCCGAACTCACCGGCGCGGCAGCCGGCTACGAGCCGCAGTTCATCACGCCCGTCATCCAGTCGCTGTATCACGAGCTCCCGCACCGACTATGCGCGGCGGGCATCGCGACTGCCGGCCCCGGCGTCGCGTACTACGAAGACGCCGACGGCGACGCAGGCGCCATCACGGTGCACGCCGCGCTGCCGATCGCTGCGCGAGCCGATGGTCGGCCGGACTATGGCCCGCCAGACTCTGGTCGGCCGGACTTCAGTGTCGTCGACCTGAGCGAGATCCCGGCTGCCGCCGCGCTGATTCATCACGGCTCCATGGACGGCGTGCTGCCCAGCATCCAGGCCCTTGCCAGGTGGATCGACGCCAGCGGATACCGCTCGCTCGGCTACGCCCGCGAGGTCACCCTGAAGCTCGGCGACGTCCGAGC
>DATHQE010000093.1:0-8546 GCA_035483035.1 Streptosporangiaceae bacterium
CCTGTCGGTGAGCAATCCCGGCATCCGGTTCAGCAAGCCAGCGTTCGTCACCACGAGGCACGGCCTGCGGGCCATCACGAGCGTAGTGACGGGGCGGCGACAGATCGGTACCGCGACCGTCGCTCGCGGTCCGTCCGGGAACTTCGGCATCGAGATGCTGGCCCTTGCCCCGCGCGGAACGAGTCCAGCGCTGCGCGCGGCGGCGGCAAGGGTGATGGTCTCGCTCATGTTTAGGGAGCCGGGCAAATGACCTGGACCGCCACGAGTACCCTCAGGCTGTCACAGGCTCAGAGCATTCGGCTGGTAGAGATGACGGCCGTCGTTGCGTGCGCATTCGGCGCAGCGATCCTGAGCTGGCAGTTTTTCCGTTTCCTTGTCGTGTTCCCCGGCCCGGCACTGCTCGCCGTCGTCCTGGAGATCCCGCTGCTGGTCGTCGGCTTCGTGCTAGTGCGGCTCGCCCGGCCAGTCCGTCCGCCGCCGTTCGCCTGGTCGGCCGCTGCGGCGGCGTGGGGCGCCACTGCCGCGGCTGGATGCGCGCTGCTGGCCAACAAGGGCCTGATCGGGCTGTGGTCGAAGAGCGCAGGCGTTCAGTTCGCCGCGAACTGGTCGGCATCGCTCTCGGCCCCGCTGAACGAGGAGACGCTCAAGCTGTGCGGCGTCATCATGATCGTCCTGGCAGCGCCGCGCGTGATCCAGGGACCCCTCGACGGAATGATCATCGGCGCGCTCGTTGGCCTGGGCTTCCAGGCAACCGAGAACGTGACATATGGGCTGAACAACATTGTGCTGGCCGGCGCGACGGACCCCGGCCGGGCGGTCATCGACTCGGCGCTTGTCCGGATCGGCCTGACGGCGCTGGGCTCCCACTGGACCATGACGGCTGTCGCCGGCGCCGGGGTCGGCTACATCGTCGCGCGCCTGCGCGGTGCCGAGCACGGCGGCGTGCTGGCCGGGGTCGCCTGCCTGCTGACCGCGATGGCGATGCACTTGCTCTTCGACGCCCCGCAACTCGCAATCGCGATCAAGGTAGGCGTGAACTTCGCCATCGTGCTCGTGCTGTACCTGCTGCTCAGTAATGCCTACCTGGGTCGAGCCCACCGCGTCGGGGCCGACTGGACCTCGGCCGGTATTATCACAGCCGATGAGTCAGCGATTCTGCTTAGTCGCTGGCGTCGGCGCCGCGAGCTGGCGGGGGCAGCAACGGCTAGCGAGCGCGGACGGCTGGCGGCCCGGCAGGCCGCCCTCCTGACCGACATCGAGCGGGCGGCCGCGTGACGACCTGCTCGCGTCGCGGTCGGCGCGGGGGCTCGTAAAGCTCGTCATGAGGACTTCATGTTGCGTGGGTAGACCTGTCGCCGGGACGCCGACGGGCGGACGTCGCACGACAGCCAATGGGGGAAACTAGTGCCGAGACCGAGCATGCCAGGCTCGCGGTACACACAAGCGAGCACCAGCTCATCCGCCAGCGCGCCACCCGACCCCGGGCCGCGTCATTCCCGAGACCGTCGTCGCCGGTGGGCTCCGCACTGGCCCCGGCGTACCTGGTCGCGGGTCGCGCTCACTGCGCTGATCGTGATCATGGTGCCCATCACCTGGTCAGTCGGGCACGCACTGACCATGCCAGGCGGCGGATCGGTGTCGGAGCGCCTGGCTGAGTGGGCGCGCGACCATTACCTGGGACCCGTGGTCACCATGGGCGAGTGGCTGACGTACCAGCCGCCCAAGGTCGGCGGCAAGCCCTCGTTCAAGCTCACCGGGCCGTCCGCCGCTGCGGCGAACCGAGCCGCGGTACAAAAGGCACACCAGCGGGCGGCGGCCGTTGCCACCTACGGACCGCCCGCACAGCTCCAGTCCATGGCCGGCCAGCCGCTACCGGGCGAGGGCGTCTGGCGGATACTCGGCACCGTCAACGGGGAACCGGCCATCTATGGCACGTACCTGCGGCCGAGCAGCGTCTATAGCTCTTACGTCGCCGGTATCGTCTCGATGAACCAGAGCCTGGTCCGGTTCGAGCTCCGGCCGGGCGCAGAGGACCCCGGTCCCGGAGCGTGGCATGCGGCTTCCTCCATCCTGCCTGGCACCAGGCAGGGCCTGCTAGCGACCTTCAATAGCGGCTTCAAGATCAGCACGTCGGATGGGGGCTTTTACCTGAATGGGGCGACAAGCGGTACTCTGACCCCTGGCGTCGCATCGGAGGTGTACTATCGCGACGGCCACATGGCCATCGGCGTCTGGGGCCAGACCGTCGCGATGACGCCAGACGTGGTGGGAGTACGACAGAACCTGCACCTGATTGTCGCGCATGGCCACGTGCCACCCTCGGTCGACAATAATGTGGAGGCGAATTGGGGCGCGACGCTAGGCGGCGGGTACTACGTCTGGCGCTCGGGCATCGGTATGACTAGGGATGGCCGCGTGATCTTTGTCTATGGCCCGGCGCTGAACGTACGCGAGCTGGCCGAGCTGATGCAGCACGCGGGTGTCGTCACCGGCATGGAGCTCGACATCAACCCCGACTGGATGTCGTACATGTACTACTTGAACAGCCAGTCGGCCAACCCGAGGCCTGTCAACATGCTGCCAGACCAGACCCAGCCCGCCGACCGCTACTACAGCTCCGCGAGCCGCGACTTCACCGCGGTCTACGCGCGATGACGGCCAGGGCGCAGGAGACGGGCGAGCAGGCACCCGTCACCCCAAGCGCGCACCCGGTTGCGCCACGGACTACCCGCGGGCTCCTCGTCGCCGCCCTCCAGGCGGCCCGGCCTCGGCAATGGCCAAAGAACCTGCTGGTATTCACTGCTCCGCTGGCCGGTGCCACGCTGGGCAGGGATAACGGCTTCGGTTACGCGCTGCTCGCTTTTGTGGCCTTCACCGCGGCCTCTTCTGCGGTGTACGTCGTCAACGATCTCCTGGATGTCGACCGCGATCGCCGGCACCCGACCAAGTGCCTGCGCCCTATCGCATCTGGCCGCCTGCCGCGGCGGGCCGCGCTTGTACTGGCAGCAGGCTGCCTGGTGGTGTCGGCGCTGACCACCGTCGCCGTCGGTGAGCCGATGCTGGGCGTCGTCATCGGGGCCTATATCGCCATCTCGTTCCTCTACAGCCTGAGCCTCAAGCACCTGCCGGGCATCGAGCTGACGGTCGTCGCGTCTGGCTTCGTGCTGCGTGCCCTCGGCGGCGCCGTGGCCACTCACGTGCCGCCGTCGGGCTGGTTCCTGACGGTCTGCAGCCTCGGGGCACTGATGGTGGCGATCGGGAAGCGCTACACCGAGCTCTCCTCTCTCGGCGAGGAGGCGATTGCGCACCGGCCCGTCATGCGCTGGTACAGCCTCGGCCGGCTGCGCGCAGCGCAGCGCGCCGCGAGCGTGATCATGCTCGCTGCCTACCTGTTCTGGGCGCTGTCCGAGCACGACCCGTGG
The DNA here is from genome assembly GCA_035483035.1 of Streptosporangiaceae bacterium. Lineage (GTDB taxonomy): Bacteria > Actinomycetota > Actinomycetes > Streptosporangiales > Streptosporangiaceae > JAJYUU01. Next base: position 3,423 of record DATHQE010000093.1, read on the forward strand.
ATGCGGGGTTGGCACGTGGCCAGCGTCGCCCCGCTGGCCCTCGCGCTGTTCCGCTTCGACCGCCTCACCGGGCTCGCCGAGGGTCGCCCGGTCGAGGACCTGATCGTCCGGGATCCGATGATGATCTGCTGCGAGCTCACCTGGCTGACGATGTTCACGGTAGGCCTTTGATGACCGTCGTCGCGCCACGAGACCTGCTGCACCCCCGCGGGCTCCGCCAGCCCGATCTTCGACATAAGGTCGCCCCATGGTGAACACGTCATCGCGGACCGACTCAGCGACCGCGGCGGCGCCCGTCGGCGCCGGTGTCAAGCCCGCCCGAGTGCTACTGATCGGCGGGACGAGCGAGATCGGGCAGGCCATTCTGGCCGCGCTGGATCTCGGTCCCGAGACCGAGGTCCTGCTTGCCGGCCGCGATGCGGAGCGAATGCGAGCCGCCGCCAGCGGGCTGCGCTGCCGGGTGGAAACCATCAGCTATGACGCGCTCGACGCAGACGACCAGCAGGCGCTGCCTGCTGCCGCCTTCGCGTCCGGGCCGGTGGATCTGGTGATCTCCGCGGCCGGCGTGCTGACTCCGCAAGAAGAGGTTGAGGCCGACCCGCGGCAAGCCGCGGCGATGATCGACGCGAATTTCACCAGTCACGTCACCGTGCTGCTCGCCATCGCCACGCGGCTCCGCGAAGTCGGCCGCGGCACGATCGTCGTACTCTCGTCCGTGGCGGCAGTAAGGCCGCGCAAGGCGAACTTCGTCTACGGCGCAGCCAAGGCCGGGCTCGATGCATTCGGCCGCGGGCTGGCTGACTCGCTCTACGGCACCGGCGTGCGAGTGCTCCTGGTCAGGCCGGGCTTCGTCACTGGCCGGATGACGGCGGGAATGGACCCAGCGCCGCTCGCGTCGACGCCGGCCCAGGTCGGCAAGGCCGTAGCGGAGGCACTGACTGGCACCTCGGGCGAGGTCTGGATACCGCGGACCGTCGGCCTGCTCGCCGTCGCGATGCGAGTGATTCCGCGCCCGGTGTGGCGTCGGATGCGCCGCTAGCAGCGCAGGCAGGGGAAGGGCCCGTGCGAGTGCTTGTCGCGGAGGACGATAACGGACTGCGCGACGTCCTAGCGCGCGGCCTGCGCGAGAACGATTACGTGGTGGACGCCGTGGCGGACGGCGCGGAAGCCATCCGTTTCCTGCGCAGCTACGAGTACGAGCTTGCGGTCCTCGACTGGCGGATGCCTGTTATGTCTGGTCTGGAGGTCGTGCGATGGATCCGCCGTCAGCAGCGTCGGACGCCGGTGCTGCTGCTGACAGCACGCGACGCGCACGCCGACCGGGTCACCGGCCTCGACCAGGGTGCCGACGACTACCTGGTGAAGCCGTTCGACTTCGCAGAGCTGCTCGCCCGCATGCGGGCCCTTCAGCGTCGCCCCGCGGCCGTCCAGCAGCCCGAGATCGTCGTCGGGGACCTGCGCTTCGACCCGGCGACTAGACAGGTCCTGGTGGGCGGCCAGCAGCCGATCCTGACCGCCATCGAGTACGGCATACTCGAGCTGCTCGTGCGCAGGTCGCCCACGGTGGTACCGCGCCGGTCCATCGCCGTGAACGTGTGGGCTGATGAGGCTGACGCCATGGGGTCCAACACGATCGACGTGCACCTGGCCCGGCTGCGCGCCAAGCTGGCCGGCGGCATGGTCCGGATCGAGACGGTGCGCGGCGTCGGCTACCGCCTCGTCGGCCGATAGGCGGCGATAAGACGTGGTGCGCCTGCGCGGCCGCGTACCGACGGAGGTCGCCCACGCGGCAAAGGTCGCGCTGGCTGCCAGCGTGCTCGTCGGGATTGTCTATGCCGGCTGCGTAGCCGTACTGGACAAGGTCGTCACGGCCAGGCTGACACAGTCAGTGGACCAGCGGCTAGGCGAGCAGCTGGCCGACGCGCAGGACGTCGGGATCAAGGCCTTCGCCGCGGATGACGATGACGACGATCTGGACAGCACCCCCGTCTATCTCTGGCTCAGGACGCGTACCGGGGCAACCTCGCAAGGTGGCTCGACGGCCCCCGCGCTACCGGCCGGACTCCGCGTCGTGCCCGGCACGGCAACGACGGCGCCGCTGCCCGAAGGACCGTTCCGGTTCGCCGCGACGAGCACGGACGGCGGCACGCTCATCGCCGGGGAGAGCCTGGCGAGCGTCGATCACCTCCTGGCGCTGCTCCGCGACGGCGAGGCGCTCGCCGCTCCAGTCCTGTTGCTGGCCATGTTCGGCGGCGCACTGACGATCGGCCTGCGGGCGTTGCTGCCCGTCGAGCAGTCCCGCAGGCGCCAGCTTGAGTTCACCGCCGACGCTTCACACGAGCTGCGCACGCCGCTCAGCGTGATCAGCGCTGAGACAAGCGTGGCGCTCACCGCACCGCGCACGCCAGCGCAATACCGCGCGGTGCTGACGCGCATCCAGGGCGAGAACGGCAGGCTCAGGCACATCGTCGAGGATCTGCTATGGCTGGCCAGATTCGATTCAGCCCCGCCGGAGCCGCGTGACGAGCCGCTTGACCTGGCCGTCATCGTCGCCGCCTGCGCGGAGCGATTCCGGGCGCTGGCCGCGGTGCAGGGCTTTGGCATCCAGGTAGCTGCCGATGGCCCAGGGCCGGCCTGGATCAGCGCTCCGCCCGAGTGGATCGATCGCCTTGCCGGGGTGCTGATCGACAACGCCTGCCGGTACGCAGGCGCGAACGGCGTCGTCCGCGTCACCGTGGGCCACCGCGGCAACCGGGTAACGATGACGGTGGAGGACAGCGGGCCAGGCGTAGCCGCCGAGGACCGGCCGAGGTTGTTCAACAGGTTCCACCGCTCGACTGAGCAGGGCGGCAGCGCCGGTCTCGGCCTCGCCATCGCCGACTCCATCGCGCGCACGACAAACGGGCAGTGGCGCATCGGCGATTCCGAGCTAGGCGGCGCACTGTTCGAAGTGTCCTGGCGGCGCCCGAGTTCCAGGCTGGCACCTGCCCTCAGCCAGCTGGGCAGCAGGCACCCGGCCGCTTCGGGTCAGCTCGACGACGGTTCAGGTGCCGGAGCGGGCGCGGGAGCGGAGGCCGGCGACGATCCGGCTGACTCCGCGGGCGGATCCAGCCACGTCGCCGCTACGTAGGCAGTCACTACCGCGACGATCACGACCGGCATGATCGCGATGCCGTCGGACAGCAGGACCAGCGATGCCACCAGCACCGAGGTCAGCGGCAGTCGCAGCATGCCGGCCGCCATGGCACCCATGCCCATGCCGACCGCCGGCACCAGCGGCAGCCCGGGCAAGTGCGAGAGCAAGGCGCCACCCACGGCTCCGACGAAGATCGCCGGGAAGGTCGGGCCGCCGCGGAAGCCGCTCAACGACACTAGGTAGGCCAGAGCCTTCAGGGCGACGAGCAGGACGAGCGCGCCGACGCCGTACGTGGCCGCGTGCGTGACGAACGGCCCGATCTGATTCTGGCCGGAAAAGAGGACGTCGTCTGCGCCCTTCCCGGTGACCTGGTTGAAAAGGACGGCAGCCGCGGCGACAACGACGCCAGCCAGCGGCGTCAGGAGCAACGGCTGGCGCTGGACAACGGCACGCAGGACCAGTGCAAGCCGACGGATCGCGATGCTCAGCAGGCTTGCGGCCAGTCCAATGACCAGCGCCCAGCCGAGTTCGGCCGCGTCAGGCCGGGCGAAATGCGGCAGCCCGGCAATCGACAACGAGAAGTCGCCAAGGCCAGACCACTCGCCGAGGCCGAGGAAGATCAGCGCCCCGATGCCAGACGCCAGCAGGCCGGGAAGCAGGATTAGCTCCAGCGTCGCACCGCCAAATCCGACCACCTCCATCATCAGGAAGGCACCGGTAAGAGGCGAGCCAAGCAGCGAGCTGATCGCGGCGAAGCTGCCGGCCGCGCCGACCACCATCTTGACCTGAGGCGCCGATTTGGCGGCCTTGGCTCGGCTGACGGCCCAGGCGGCCAGGCCGCCGCCGAGCGCGATCAGCGGCGCCTCCGGCCCGAGCACGGCGCCGAAGCCCAGCGTCGCTAGTGCGGCGAGGGCGATGCCGGCGAGTTCCCTCGGCGGAAAGACACCGCCAGCCTTGAAGCCATCGGCCGGTGAGTGCCCCCCCGTTCCCGGCAAATACTTAATCGAAAGGGCGACGAGGATGCCGCCGACGGCCAGCAGCGGGAACGGCCACCACACCGGCACAGACGTGAAGCCAAGGTCGTCGGGGAAGCTGACGTACAGCCAGTGCTCCAGCTTGCTGACCAGCGCGAGGAAGCCCCAGGCCACGGCCGAGATAGGCGCGCCAAGCACGGCCGCGACAACGAGCAGCCGCACGTAGGCGCGGCTGCGGAGCAAGGCGAGAGCTTGAGCGGGCGTGGTCAGCTGGTTCTCCCCCCGCGGCAGCCTAAGTCAGCGCCGCCTGGCTCACGGCGGCAGTCCCCCGTGATGAATTGCCCGCTTGAGTCTCCGTTCACTCCCGCATGCGCCGTTCAATGGCCGGTAGCAAGACCTCGGGCCGGGCCGGGCCGCGCCGGCCGGCCGGGCAGGGCCATACCCTGTCGGCAGCTGCCTGCGGGACCAGGCTTGACTTCGCCCTTGGGGCCGGGCTCAACCTGACGTCGCCGGGCAGCCTGCCCGGTATGAGGAGGCTGTGGTGGAGCTGCTGACGAGCGGGGAGTTCGCCCGGGCGTCCCGGCTGTCGCGCAAGGCGCTGCGCTTGTACGACGAGCTCGGCCTGCTGAGCCCGCGCCAGGTCGATCCGGCCACGGGCTACCGGAGCTACGCCACTGCGCAGCTCGAGCAGGCCAGGCTGGTCGCCTGGCTACGCCGGCTTGGCATGCCGCTCGCGCGCATCCGGGCCATCTGCGCGCTGCCGCCGGCCGAAGCCGGCGCCGAGCTGGCCGCGTACTGGGACCAGATCGAGGCCGAGCACTCGGCTCGGCGTGAGCTGGCCACGTTCCTCATCAGGTATCTGTCAGGGGAAGGCACGTCCATGCATGATGCACAGGGAACGCTGGCCGTCCGGTACGCGGTCCAGTCCGACATCGGTCTTGAGCGGGAAGATAACGAGGATTCGGCCTACGCCGGGGCGCGGCTGCTGGCGGTGGCCGACGGGATGGGCGGCCA
>DATHQE010000094.1:0-1660 GCA_035483035.1 Streptosporangiaceae bacterium
AGTGCCGAGTTCGATAGCCCGGCCGGCACAGCCAGCGCGAGCGCGAGAACCAGCTCGGCCTGCTTGGGCTGAAGCGGCTCCGCCGAGCCCGTGATCGTGAACGGGCCGAGGATCTTCACCTCGAGCGGCTGCGACGGCACAGGCCGCGGCCCCTCCGTGCGGTAGCCCGGCAGGTCTGCGCCGTCGGCCGGGTGGGCCGCAGGCCTAGGCGCCAGGCCAGAATCGCCGTCGTCGTTCGCCCAGTCCGCACTCTCGGCGCCTGGCCGCAGCTGGAGCGACGCAGCCTGCGGAATCCATGGCGGTGCTCCGTAGCCGAGATAGGGCTCGTCATTCGCACCGACGTCATCCAGGCCGGCGGCCACGGCGAGCAGTGAGCTGATCGCGTCGTAGTCAGACGCTGATAGAGCACGCGGCCGCACGGTGATCTGGAGCGGGATGACGTTGGCGGCAATGCCCTCTCGCACATCCGGGTCCGGGGCGAGCTGGAGCACGGTCGGTGCCATCCGGCCGTCAGCCGTCTCCGGGTCGCCCGCTACCAGCGCGGCGAAGCCGCCAGAGCCTTCCTCGGCGAGTCTGAGCATGCGGGTCAGCTGCTCGGGTGACGGCTCGACCCGGCTGACGAGGATTGCCAGTCCCCAGTCCTCGTTGTCGGGCTCGGCGAGCCGCAGCTCACGCACGTCTGCTGGCGCCCGCGCGGCAAGCCGGTGCGCGACTGCCGCGCACCGGGCCTCGAGCCGGTCGAGCGCATCGTCGACGGTCGCGCAGTGCTCAGCGCGGCCGAGGACATCCAACTCGTCGCACCCGACAAGCACGAGGTCGTACCAGCCGCTCCACTGCCCAGTCGCCAGCTCCGTCGCGATCGTGGCGACGACCTGGTGCACCAAGGCGGACGGCCCGTCACACCCCATTACCTGAACGGACTCCAGGTCGAGCAGCAGGTAACCCGCCTCGGTGGCGCCTGCCGTGATCAAGCCCGGCAGCAGGTGGCACGGCAAGCCCGTCGGCCCGGCGGCATCCTGCACTGTGACGATCGCCGGCAAGTCCAGCTGCCAGCACATGCCCTGCCTGCCCGGACTGATTGAGTAAGGCGCCGGCGGCGCATCAGCCGCTGGCGCGTTCAGTAGTACCTCCAGCACATCAGGGGTGACGTGCAGACCGACGATGTCGGGCAGTTCCTGGCCAGCGCCGACAATGCCAGATTGCAGGCAGGCGAGGGCATCCCGCAGGGTCTCCACTGGCACCGCGTAGGTGGTGGCTGCCCGTAGCCGTTGCTCAGTTGCCAGCACTTCCGGATCGGCAGGCAGCGCGATCCTGCGGCCGCGGCGGCGCTCCTGCCGCTGGCGGTGGCGCAGCCGCCCGAGGCTTGTCAGGACCGCGCCAGCGAGCGCACCCGTCACGAAGACCGCGGCATCGGGCAGCCGGGTGCCGCCTGGGTCGACGCTCGCGGACGTCCGGAAGCCAAGCTGGTTAGCGGCCGCACCCGCCCGGACTGGGGCGCTGCCAGCCGTCCCGGGGTCAGGGGCGGCGGTCCGCGAGGCGGTGCGGGCCTCGGGTGCGGCGGCTCCGTGCGCTGATGTCGGGCGGCCGCGCGCCACTCGAGTGCTTGCGGCCGGGTGCCGGCGGGAGTAGTGGGCGTCGGCGGTCGAGTGGCCGAGGTGCA
>DATHQE010000095.1:0-1737 GCA_035483035.1 Streptosporangiaceae bacterium
CATAGGACAGCGCCTGCAGAGCCCGCGCAAGTCGAGGGGCGGCGGGGCCGCCAGGCCGCCGCTGGCCGGCGCACGGCCGGTCGGCGCAGGCGGATTCGCGATCATGGCTGCCGCACTGGCAATAGGCACGGCTACGTCGGCTGCAAGCGGCACCGGATTCATCTCGGCCTGGTTCGCGGCGACGGGCTTCGGGCTTGGCCTGGCAATGCCGACAATGCTCAACGCGGCGCTCAGCGCACTCACGCCGGAGCGCAGCGGATCCGGATCCGCGTTGATGACCGCCATGCGGCAGGTCGGGGCGACGATCGGGGTCGCGGTACTCGGCACTGTGCTCAACTCGGTCTACCGCAGCAAGCTCGTCCTGAGCGGGCTGCCCGCCGACGTGACCGCCTTTGCCAGGAGCAGCGTGGGCACGGGCGTGTCGGTGGCGCTGCGGCTGCGTTCACCCCTGCTGCTGGACGCTGTCCGCGCCGGATACGCCAGCGGCGTCGACATCATGCTCTGGGTGTGCGCGGGGATCGCGATCACGGCCGCTGTGCTCGCTGCCCTGTTCCTGCCGCGGCACCCGGAAGGCACCGTCGGCGCGCCGGGGCCGGTGGCCGACACAGTTAGCGGTGATGGCCTGGCGCCAGCAAGCAAAGCGGGGCCCGCCGGGGCAGAATGACTGGCATGACCGAGGTGCCTGCTAGCGGCGGAGGCCTCCGCGAGCGCAAGAAGGCCAGGACGCGTGCCGCCATCCGGGAGCACGCCCTCCGGCTCTTCCGCGAGCAGGGCTACAGCGGGACGACGATCGAGCAGATCGCCGCCGCGGCTGAGGTGTCGCCGGCCACGTTCTTCCGCTACTTCCCGACGAAAGAGGATGTGGTCCTGCAAGACGACGTCGACATTGTCACGCTCGCGGCACTCCACGAGCAGCCGCTCGATCTCGGGCCGATCGCCGCCTTCCGCGGCGCGGCCGCGGCCGCGCGAGCCCAGATGAGCGCCGAAGACCTGGCGCGATTCGCTGAGACGACACGGCTGACGCTGAGCGTGCCCGAGATCCGGGCGCGGGCAGTCGATGAGCTGACCAGGACCACCGATGTGATCACGACGGCGATCGCGGCCAGGATCGGCCGCGGCGCCGACGACTTCGCCAGCAGAAATATGGCTGGCGCCATCATCGGCGTGATCATGGCGGCAACGATGCCGTTGTATGTCCTCGGTGACGACGGCGCCGACGTGGACGAGATGTTCGACCGGATTGATGCGGGCCTGGCTCACCTCGAGGCCGGGCTCCCGCTCTGAGCTCACCCGGGCGCGCCGGGCCGACCGGGGACGTCAAGCAGCGTGCCCCGTCCCTCGGGGGTGAGGTCGGGGCACGCTGGTATCTGAAATTGAGACCGGCTGGCCAGGGCGCAGGGCGCTGCCTGGCCAGCCGGGGTCCTTGGGGCCTTACTTCACCTGAGTCACGATCTGCTTGACCAGCTGAACGGCCTGGGTCTCCCACTTGGCGTAGGCAAACGGGAAGCCGGACTTCTGCACCGACTGGGCGGTGGCCCACAGCGGCTGGTGGGCCCAGCCTGGGTTGCTCGCCTGCTGCTGGGCGAGAGCAGTCAGGAACGAGTCAGCCGCGTACTGCGGGGTCAGGATCTGCTGCGCCGTGCCCCAGCCCATCGACGGCCGCTGCTGGAACAGGCCAAGCGAGTCCTGGTCGCCGTAGTTGATGTTCTGCAGCTGGGCCTCCTGCATAGAGGTCGC
>DATHQE010000096.1:0-5379 GCA_035483035.1 Streptosporangiaceae bacterium
CGGCGAACTGAAGGTTCGCTTGACGCCTGCTTAGCGTCAACGCAAGGCCGACGAACTTGCACGCATCGGGACCCGTCGCCGAGCGCCATGTTGATGTAGCCGCCAACCACCGCGTGGCGGCCAGCCGGCAGCTTGAACGGGCCGCGCGTGCGGGGTTCGCTGCCGCCACCGCTCGCCCCGGAACCGCCGAGGGGCAACGGTTAACCACTGTGGCCTCTAGTGGGGCACCGATAGCTAACTGGTGCCCCATCGCCCGGCGGGTCTCCGCTGAGCTACGCCGGGAACCTACCAATTCATCCGGTTTGTCCTACGGAGCTGATGACATGCCGGCGCAGCCATGGGGCGAGAGGTTGGATGTGCTGCCCTTAGTTGGGCAGCATCGCCAACCTGACGCCCTAGGAAGCTGGCCATCGCGGCGGCGGTTTTGCCCGACTGCTTCATAATCGTTCGGTTTGCGACGAGGCGGATGAGCCGGCCGTAGAGCGAGCCGTTCTGCGTGGTCTCGATAGTGCGCGCCAAGGCAGTGATGTCCGGGCGCGTAGGCGGGCGGCCGGCTCGGTGCTCGGTAAGCCGGCCAGCCGGCCAGACGGCCAGACGGCCAGACGGCCAGACGGCCAGACGGCCAGACGGCCAGACGGCCAGACGGCCAGACGGCCAGACGGCCAAGCATGCCGCCCAGTGACCGGCAGGACCGCAGGGCCGTGACTGCGGCGCTGGGCTCAGACGCCCGCGGCCTGCATGCCACGAAGCTCGTGCTTGAGCTCGCGGATCTCATCGCGGATCCGCGCGGCCAGCTCGAACTGAAGCTCCGCTGCCGCTGTATGCATCTGCTCGGTCAGCTCGGCGATCAGCGCAGCCAGATCGGCGCGAGCCGGGCCGCCGCCCTTGTCCCCGGCCGCCGCGGCGGCCGCCGCCGCCCGCGCCCTGGAGGACACGCCGGGAACCGGCGCCTTGCCACGGCTCTGCTGCCGGCCCGAGCCGCCGAGCAGCTGCTCGGTGTCGGCGTCCTCCCTGGCCAGCTGATCCAGGATGTCGGCGATCCGCTTGCGCAGCGGCTGCGGGTCGACACCGTGCTCGCGGTTATAGGCGATCTGCCGGTCGCGCCGCCTGTTGGTCTCGTCGATGGCCCGCTGCATGGACGGCGTGACCTTGTCGGCGTACATGTGTACCTGCCCCGACACGTTCCGCGCCGCCCGCCCGATCGTCTGGATCAGCGAAGTCCCGGATCTGAGGAATCCTTCCTTGTCCGCATCGAGGATGGCGACGAGCGACACCTCCGGCAGGTCGAGTCCCTCGCGTAGCAGGTTGATGCCCACCAGCACGTCGTACTCGCCCATCCGAAGCTCGCGCAGCAGCTCGACGCGGCGAAGCGTGTCTACCTCGCTGTGCAAGTACCGGGCGCGGATGCCTAGCTCGAGCAGATAGTCGGTCAGGTCCTCTGCCATCTTCTTGGTCAGCGTCGTGACCAGCACCCGCTCGGATCGGTCTGCGCGGTCCCTGATCTCTCCGACCAGGTCGTCGATCTGGCCCTTGGTCGGCTTGATGATCACCTGCGGGTCAATCAGGCCAGTGGGCCTGATGACCTGCTCGATCACTTCGCCAGCGGTCTGCCGCAGCTCGTACGGTCCGGGCGTGGCCGACAGGTACAGCGTCTGGCCGATTCGGTCGCCGAACTCATCCCAGGTCAGGGGCCTGTTGTCGATCGCGCTCGGCAGCCGGAACCCGTGATCGACCAAGACGCGCTTGCGTGAGACGTCTCCCTCGTACATCGCGCCGATCTGCGGCACGGTGTTGTGCGACTCGTCGACGACCAGCACGAAGTCCTCGGGGAAGTAGTCGAGCAGCGTATTCGGCGGGCTGCCGGGCTCGCGCCCGTCGATGTGGCGCGAGTAGTTCTCGATACCAGAGCAGCTGCCGACCTGGCGCATCATCTCGATGTCGTAGGTGGTCCGCATCCGCAGCCGCTGAGCCTCGAGCAGCTTGCCTAGCTTCTCCAGCTCAGCCAGCCGATCCGCGAGCTCTGTCTCGATGCCAGCGATCGCCCGCTCCATCCGCTCCGGCCCGGCAACGTAGTGGGTCGCGGGGAAGACGTACAGCTCGTCGTCCTCGCTGATCACCTCGCCGGTCAGCGGGTGCAGCGTCATCAGCCGCTCGATCTCGTCACCGAACATCTCGATCCGGACCGCGAGCTCCTCGTACTGCGGGATGATCTCGATGGTGTCGCCGCGGACCCGGAACGTGCCGCGCGTGAACGCCAGGTCGTTACGCGCATACTGCATCCCGACCAGCTGGCGCAGCAGCCCCTCTCTGTCCATCCGGTCGCCGACCTTCACCTTCAGCATTCGGTCGACGTACTCCTGCGGCGTGCCGAGCCCGTAGATGCACGAGACCGACGCCACCACGATCGTGTCGCGCCTGGTCAGCAGCGAGTTCGTCGCGGAGTGCCGGAGCCGGTCTACCTCGTCGTTGATCGAGGAGTCCTTCTCGATATAGGTGTCCGTCTGCGGGACGTACGCTTCGGGCTGGTAGTAGTCGTAGTAGGAGACGAAGTACTCGACCGCGTTGTTGGGCAGCATCTCGCGAAGCTCGTTGGCGAACTGAGCCGCAAGGGTCTTGTTGGGCAGCATGACCAGCATGGGCCGCTGGATCCGCTCGGCTAGCCAGGCCACGGTCGCCGTCTTGCCGGTCCCGGTCGCGCCCAGCAGAACCGTGTCCTTGGAGCCCGCGCGCATGCGCCGCTCCATCTCGGCGATCGCCCCTGGCTGGTCGCCAGCCGGAATCATGTCCGTCACGACCTCGAATGGGGCAACGCGGCGCTGGAGGTCGGTCACCGGCCGCATGCCATCTCCTCTGCTCGCTGCTCGCTTCTCACTGTAGGACGACGTGCCGACAGTCCGGCCAGCTCAGCCAAGCGCGACACTGACCGGGCCGAACAGTCGGGCCCGATCGCCAGGGAGCGAGCCGCCATGAACCATCAGGGTCGTGGCACCACGGGCACTGAGGCCGTGCGCCACGGCCCACCGTGCTAGATCCGAATGTCGTCCGGTGACATCAAGCCGGATCGGCCCGGTCCGGCCAGTGGCGAGGCTGCTGATCAAGATCGCCGCGGTCGCCACGTCACTGGCAACCAGCGGCCCGATCATCGCAATGTCACCGTTAATCCACGCAGCGGCATAACCACTGACCGGCTCGCCGCATTCCACGAAGCGGTCAGCGAACGTCACCAGCTCGGCGAGCACCCGACGGCGATTCGCGCCGAAGACACTCACGTCGAGCTCGGCCAGCGCACCAAGGCCAGCCGCCGTGACGGGCCGGGGCGACGCCGACGCTACCCGCTGTGCCGCACCGACCGGCTGACTCGCGTCGAATATCCCGATATAGGTAGTAGATGTATCGACTGCCTGAAAGCCAAGCTGCTCATAGAGCGGACGTCCCTGCTCGGTAGCCGTCAGATAAACGACCGCTCCGTCGGCTGCCTCGAGCACATGGCGCATCAGCCGCCGTCCAAGGCCCCGCCGCCCATGACGGGAAGCCACCAGCATCATGCCGATAGCCGCAAGCCCATTCCCGTATCTGGTGAGGACGACGGTGCCGGCCAGTCCCCCAGCCGGATCGTCGACGCCATAGACCTCACTAACCGCGAAGATCAGCCGCCACTTGTTCTCCTCCGGCGACCAGCCGCGATCACCAGCCAACACGACGATGGCTGGCAGGTCCGCCAGCCCAAGCCGACGAACAGGCAGATCTGTGATGGCACCGCGGGCAGACTGGACGATCATGCAGCTCCTCTCGGGCGGCCGTGACTGCCCGGCAGGCGCCAAGGCAGTGTGCATGTGGCAGCCTGCCGTGCAGGGCACCGGATACGTAACTGGTTTTTCGGCTGATGTCACCCATCGGCGGCGAGCGCGGGATGGGTGGCGCGTCCGTCGGACCGTTTCGTGTGGTCCGACGGATGGGCCGACCGTGCCGCGCTCATGGAGGGCGGGTTACATCAGGCCTTAGCCTCGTCGGCAGAAGCAATCAACGCTCGACGGCGAAGCTCACTCCACAGTTCACCCGCCTGGCGATCAAGCTCGGCCAGCGAGCCCGAATTGTCCACGACGATGTCGGCGATGGCCAGCCGCTGGTCACGGCTCGCTTGCGCGGCCATCCGACCCTGGGCCTGCTCGCGGCTCATGCCGCGAAGCCGGGTCAGCCGGTCGAGCTGAGTCCGCGGCGGCACGTCGACGACGACGACCAGATCGTAGGCGCTCGCCAGGCCGTTTTCGGCGATGAGTGGCACGTCGTGCACGACGACCGAGCCAGGCCCAGCGGCTTCCTCCAGCTCGCGCATTCGACCGCCGACCCGCGGATGCACGATCGAGTTGAGCGTGGCCAGCTTCTGCTGATCGGCGAAGACGATGTCTCCTAGCCGGACGCGATCTAGGGTGCCATCAGGTCCCAGCACGTCAGGGCCGAAGGCCTCGATCACCGCGGCGAGACCCTCAGTATCGGGCGCAACGACCTCCCGTGCGATCAGGTCCGCGTCGATAACGACGGCGCCCTGCGCGGCAAGACGTTTCGATACCTCGCTCTTACCGGCTCCGATGCCGCCCGTCAGCCCCACGCGCAGCATGTCAGCCGCCCGCCAGGCGCGAGCGCTCCAGTAGAAGCCGAAGGCGGGCGCCAGGTGCAGCGCACCCGGAGCCCGCCATCGTCACGTCCCCGCTGGCAGCGGTCGTCAGCTCTGGCCGCCGGACAGCTTGTCGCGCAGGGCGGCGAGCGCCTCGTCGGAGGCCAGCGTGCCGCCCCGGTCGGACTCGGCGCTGGACGAGGTGTGGTGCTCGCGAGCATCGCCTTCCCCGCCGGCCTCCTCAGCCGCGGCGTCAGCCTTGCTCCGCGCCTCGACCACCTGCTGCTGGTGCGCCTCATAGCGCGCCCGCGCCTCGGCGTACTGCCGCTCCCACTCCTCACGCTGGCTGTCGAAGCCCTCGAGCCACTCGCCGGACTCGGGGTCGAAGCCCTCGGGGTAGAGGTAGTTGCCCTGCTCGTCGTAGGCGGCCGGCATGCCGTAGAGGGTTGGGTCGAAGTCCTCGCCGGAGACGTCAGCGCCGCCGCCCTCGTTGGCCTGCTTCAGCGACAGGCTAATCCGGCGCCGGTCCAGGTCGATGTCGATGATCTTGACGAAGATCTCGTCGCCGACCTGCACGACCTGCTCGGGAATCTCGACGTGGCGGTCAGCCAGCTCGGAGATGTGCACCAGGCCCTCGATGCCCTCTTCGACCCGCACGAATGCACCGAACGGCACGAGCTTGGTGACCCGGCCGGGCACGACCTGCCCTATCTGGTGCGTGCGGGCGAACTGCTGCCACGGGTCCTCCTGCGTCGACTTCAGCGACA
>DATHQE010000097.1:0-6107 GCA_035483035.1 Streptosporangiaceae bacterium
GATCGTAAAACCATGCTGACGAGCAACCCCCCTGCATTGCAGCTGTACTCCGTCCGCGAGCAGCTTCCGGCTGACCGCAAGGGCGTCCTCCAGCGAATCGCCGCGGCTGGCTACGGCGCGGTGGAGGCGTTCAACGTGCTCGCCGATCCGGACGGCCTGCGCGCCGACCTGGACGAGGCCGGCCTGGAAGTGTGCAGCGTCCACGCGTACCCGGCGGGCGAGCAGGCAGCCGACATCCTGGCCGCGGCGAAGACGCTGGGCACGGACACCGTGATCGTCCCGCACCTGCCGCCAGCCAGGTTTGCCGACGCGGCGGCCATCGCAGCGGTCGCCACCGAACTGAACGAGATGGCGATCCGCTGCGCCGAGGCCGGCCTGCGCCTCGGCTACCACAATCACGACTTCGAGCTGTCGTCGCTGGTGGCGGGCCGGGCGGCGCTCGAGGTACTGGCGGCGGCGCTCGACGACGGCGTGCTGCTGGAGGTGGACACCTACTGGGCGGCGGTCGGCGGCCAGGACGTGCCTGCGCTGCTCGGCCGGCTCGGCGACCGAGTCCGCTACCTGCACGTGAAGGACGGCCCGATCACCAAGGATGATCCAATGACCGCCGTCGGGGCGGGCCGGATGCCGGTCGCCGAGGTGCTGGCAGCGGCGCAGTCGGCGGAGTGGCACATCGTGGAACTGGACAGGTGCGCGACGGACATGCTGACGGCCGTCGAGGAGAGCCTGGACTGGCTGGCCGAGCACGGCCTGGCCGAGCCGGTCCGGCGGGCCGCGGGCGCCAGGTGAGCGGTCCCGTCGGCGTTGCCGTTGTCGGCTGCGGCACGATCAGCACTGCGTACCTCCAGAACCTGACCTCGTTTCCCGATCTGCGGGTGCTGTTCTGCGCCGACCTCGACATCGAGCGCGCCAAGGCACAGGCAGCTGCCTTTGACGTGCCAGCTGCTGGCTCCTTCGCCGACGCGCTGGCAGTCCCGGAGGTGGAGATCGTTGTAAACCTGACGGTGCCCGCCGCGCATGCGGAGGTCAGCGCGGCGGCCGTCGCGGCCGGCAAGAGCGTCTGGGTGGAGAAGCCGCTGACGCTCGACACCGCGTCGGCGCGCGAGCTCCTCGCCGCCGCGGGCGCCGCCGGCGTACGAATCGGCTGCGCCCCGGATACCGTGCTCGGCGCCGGCCTCCAGACGGCCCGCCGGCTGATTGACACCGGCACCATCGGCGCGCCGCAGACTGGCCTGGCCCTGATGCAGGGGCCTGGCCCAGAAAGCTGGCACCCGGATCCGGAGTTCCTGTTCCAGCCAGGCGCCGGGCCGCTGTTCGACATGGGGCCGTATTACCTGACCGCCCTCGCCGCCGTCTTCGGGCCGGCGACGCACGTCGCCGCGCTCAGCGGGCGCAGCAGGCAGACCCGGGTGATAGGCAGCGGCCCGCGCGCGGGCACGGAGTTCGCCGTGGCGGTTCCCACCCACCTGTCGGCGCTGATCGGCTACGCGGGCGGTCAGATTGTCACGATGGTGCTGAGCTTCGACTCGCCGCTGCGCCGGCACGGCTTCGTGGAGATCACGGGCACCACGGCTACGCTGGCGATGCCCGACCCGAACCGGTTCGACGGGGATGTGCGCGTGCATGAGCTCGGCGACAGCTGGCGCGCGGTGCCCGCGGACGGCGCCGCCGACGGCCGCGGCCTCGGCGTCCTTGACCTGGCCCGCGGGCTGCGCAGCGGTGCGCCACACCGGGCCAGCGGGGAGCTCGCGCTGCACGTGCTTGACATCATGTCGGCCATCGAGCGGTCGGCGGCAAGTGGCGAGTTCGAGCCCGTGCTCACGACATTCACCAGACCCGACGCGCTCGCGGCAGACTGGGACCCGCACGCTACGACGATCGCCTGACGAGCCTGTGCCTGACATCGTGAGGGAGCCAGCATGACCGAGTCCGCGGGACGGCCGTCGCTCGGAATCGGCATGGTCGGATACGCCTTCATGGGCGCCGCGCACGCGCAGGCGTGGCGCAACGCCGCCCGGGTTTTCGACCTGCCGCTGCAGCCGAAGATGGTGGCGTTGTGCGGCCGCGACCTGGCCGCGGTCAAGGCAGCTGCGGACCGCCAGGGCTGGGCCAGCGCCGAGACCGACTGGCGCGCCCTCATTGCCAGGGAGGACGTCCAGATTGTGGACGTGTGCACGCCGGGCGACCTGCACGCGGAGATCTCCATCGCTGCGCTCGAGGCGGGCAAGCACGTGCTGTGCGAGAAGCCGCTGGCCAACACGGTGGCCGAGGCTGAAGCGATGGCGGCGGCCGCCGAGCTGGCCGCCGACCACGGTGTCCGCTCGATGACCGGGTTCAACTACCGGCGGGTGCCAGCGATCGCCCTGGCCCGCAAGCTCGTTGCCGACGGCAGGCTTGGCGCGATCCGCCACGTCCGCGCCAGTTACCTCCAGGACTGGCTGACCGATCCGTCGTTCCCGCTGACGTGGCGACTCCAGCGCGACCGGGCCGGCTCCGGCGCACTCGGCGATCTCGGCGCCCACGTCGTCGACCTGGCCCAGTGCCTGACCGGCGAGCCGATCACCGCTGTGTCCGGCAGCACCACGACATTTGTCGCCGAGCGGCCGCTGCCCGGCGCGGCGGCCGAACGCGGCGACCGCACCGGGACGGTGACGGTCGATGACGCGGCGATGTTCACTGCGCGGCTGGGCTCGGGCCCGGCGGGCGGGGCGACTGTCGGCACGTTCGAGGTCACCAGGTTCGCGGCCGGGCGGAAGAACGCCCTGCGCATCGAGCTCAACGGCGAGCTCGGCAGCCTGGCATTCGACCTCGAGCGGCTGAACGAGCTGGACTTCCATGATCACGGGACCGACCCGCTGACGGCTGGCTTCAGGCGGATCCTGGTGACCGAACCGGGCCACCCGTACGTGTCCGCATGGTGGCCGCCGGGGCACGTGCTCGGCTGGGACGTCACATTCACCCACGAGGTAGCTGACCTCGTGACCGCGATCGCGGCGGACACCGCGCCGCAACCGTCCTTTGCCGCCGGCCTGCAGGTCCAGCGGGTCTTGGCGGCAGTGCAGCAAAGCGCGGCCAGCGCCAGCGCGTGGATCTCCGTTCCGTCACCCGGTCACTGACTTCGCCAGGGAGCCTGCCATGTCCCGACCCTTCACCCTCTTCACCGGCCAGTGGGCCGACCTGCCGCTCGCCAAGGTGTGCGAGCTCGCCAGCGGCTGGGGTTATGACGGCCTTGAGCTTGCCTGCTGGGGTGATCATTTCGAGGTGGACCGCGCACTCGCGGAGCCCGATTACCTGGCTGGCCGGCACGAGCTGCTCGCCAGGCACGGCCTGCGCTGCTGGGCGATCTCCAATCATCTCGTCGGCCAGGCGGTCTGCGACCATCCGATTGACGAACGGCACCGCGCGATCCTGCCGGCCCGGATCTGGGCGGATGGCGAGCCCGAGGGGGTGCGGCGCCGGGCGGCCGCCGAGATGGCTGACACCGCGCGCGCCGCGGCTGCCTTCGGCGTGACGACCGTGGTCGGGTTCACTGGCTCGTCTATCTGGCATACGGTCGCGATGTTCCCGCCCGCGCCTGAGTCGATGATCGCGGCAGGCTACGCCGATTTTGCCGACCGCTGGAACCCCATCCTGGACGTGTTCGACGCGGAGGGCGTGCGCTTCGCGCACGAGGTGCACCCCAGCGAGATCGCCTACGATTTCTGGACCACGGCGCAGACCCTGGCCGCGGTGAACCACCGCCCGGCGTTCGGGCTGAACTTTGACCCGAGCCACTTCGTCTGGCAGGACCTCGATCCGGTGGCGTTCCTCGCCGCGTACACCGACCGGATCTACCACGTGGACTGCAAGGAAGCACGCAAGCGCCTGGACGGGCGCAATGGCCGCCTCGGGTCGCATCTGCCCTGGGGGGACCCGCGCCGGGGCTGGGACTTCGTGTCCGCGGGCCGGGGTGACATCGACTGGGAGGACATTTTCCGGATGCTCAACTCGATCGGCTACGACGGCCCGATCTCGATCGAGTGGGAGGACGCTGGGATGGACCGGCTCCGCGGCGCCGCCGAGGCGATCACGTACCTGCGGCAGTTTGACATCGAGCCGCCAGCGGCGTCCTTCGACGCGGCCTTCAGCAGCGGCCCGTCTCCCAACTAATGCCATCGGCTCGATCTTGGCCAGCAATGTAGGCAGCTCCGGACGAACCATGCTATTCTGCCGAGCGCTCCAGCCCAGCTGATCCAGGCCGCCGAATACCGGCCGCGGGGGTCCTGCCAAGCTGATCGGGTAAGACAGCCAGAGGTCACTGACGTCCGGCTGCGTGGCTCGACCAGCACGGCAGCTCGGGATTTCCATCGGGGTTTCTAGGTAGGGTCCAGCCATGCACTCTGGTGATCAGTATTCGAGCGGTCCCGATCTGGCGCGGGCACCAGGGCGGCCGGCCACGCCAGGCGAGCTCCGGGCAGGGGTCAGCAAGCAGGCTCCCGCACGGCCGGCGGCGCGCCGCTGGTGGATCGCGTCGGCGTGGATCGGCTGCGGCCTGGCGTTGCTCGGGTTGCTCTTGCGGATATCGCTCAGCGTCCCAGCGAACTCGGACGGCGCGAACAATGCTTTGCAGAGCTGGGACATGCTGCACGGCAACCTGCTCCTGCACAGCTGGATCCTGAGCGACGCCGCCTTCTACACGTTCGAGGTGCCGCTATACGCGATCACGGAGATCTTTACCGGGCTGCACACCGTGACCATCCATCTGGGCGCGGCGCTAACGTACCTGATCGTGGTGGCCAGCGCCGTCGCCGTGGCGCGGACAGGCAGCCGAGGCTTGGCCACGGCGGTCCGCTGCGGAGTCGTAATCGCGGTGCTGGCCACACCGCTGCTGACGTCGCCAGGTATTGGTTTCGTACTCGAGAATCCCAATCACACCGGGACCGTCGCGATCATCCTGGTCTCATTCCTGCTGATCGACCGGGCGCCGGGCTGGCGCTTCACGCCGCCCCTGCTCTGCGCGATCCTCATCGCTGGCCAGGTCGGCGACGCCACGGTCCGCTATGCCGCGGTACCGGCGGTCCTAGTCGTATGTGCCTATCGCGTCCTGGCCACAGTGAAGCTTCGCGGGGGCGTCAACCTCCGCGAGCGCGTGAACCTCCGGACGGGCGACGCGGCGATAGCGGTGGCCGCCATCGCGTCCGTGCCGCTGGCGTCCCTGGCTCGCGCAGCGGTAGTGCACTTCGGCGGCTACGCGATACACCCGCCCAACACCGTGATCGCGGCGCCGGGATACTGGGGGCATCACGCGGTCCTGGCCCTGCAGGACATCCTGTCCCTGTACGGGGCGACGACGCTAGGCGCCGTAGTAGGCACCGCCGGAGCTGTCTTCGGGTTCGCCTGCGTGCTGGCCGCCGCATGCGGCTTCGCGAAGGTCATCTGGACCTGGCGCACCGCGAGTCGGGCCGAGCAGCTGATGTGCGTCGCGATCGTGATCAACGTCACCACGTTCATCATCTCCACCATTCCGGTGCCCGGCAACGCCTGGGAGATCGTGGCAGTGCTGCCGTGCGGCGCGGTACTCGCGGCGCGAGCCTTTGTCCCCGCTCATATCGCCGACGCGCGGCGTGGCCAGGTGGCGATCGCCGCGGTCGCCGTCCTCGCACTACTTCCGCTGGCCGCATCGGCCACCCTGCCACCCGCGCCGTCCTACACGGTCCGCCTCGCCACCTGGCTTGAGGCCCACCGGTTCACCTACGGCCTTGCCGGTTACTGGGATGCCTCCTCGGTCACGGTGCAGTCAGCAGACCGGGTTCAGGTTCGCGCGATCACGCTGGCGAACCCCGCCGGCCGACCGTGGCTTGGCCCCTTTGACTGGGAGACGAAGGCCTCCTGGTATGACGCCAGTCAGCACGACGCGACGTTCATCATTGCTGATCCGCCTGATACCGCCCCCTCCCCCAACCAGAACTTCACTGTCGCCCAATTCGAGAAGTACTTCCACCGGCCGGCCGCGATCTACCACGTGGCCGGGCGCGTCATCCTGATCTACCGGACGAACCTGCTGACGCGTCTCGCGCCAGGCCAGCCCTAACCCCCGCCTTGCTACGCCGTGCCACGATAAGGCCATG
>DATHQE010000098.1:0-4485 GCA_035483035.1 Streptosporangiaceae bacterium
GCAGCACGACCATGTCGGTCAGCCAGGTCCGGGCGTTGTGGTCCCAGAGCGGATCGGTGCCAGCGGCGGCCGGCGCGGTCGGTGCCTGCTTGTCCGGCCCCGAGCTTGCCGTGGGGCTCGGGCTCGGCGTCGCGGCGGCCAGGCTTCGGCCGGTGATCTTCGCGACGGTCACCGGGACGCCCGAGGGCAGCACCGTCGCCGAGGGCAGCACTGTCACCGAGGGCAGCACTGTCGCCGAGGGCAGGGCGGTCACTGACGGCGTGCGGCCGGCGCCGGCCGCGGGCGGGATCACCTCGTTCAGGTTCACCGTCGACGCGGTCGCGGCGTAGCCCCACCGCGACGGCGAGAGCCAGGAGACCTCCTCCAGGCCGACCTTGCCGTGCAGCGGGAAGATGCCGCCGCTCAGCACGACCTCGAACATGACCACGACCACCAGCAGCGGCATGGCCTTGTCCGACGTGTCGACAAGTGAGGAAAGCAACAGGCCGAGGGTCATCGACGCAACGCCGAGGGCGAACATCGCCAGCACGAGCTCCACCATCGGCAGGCTGGTCAAGATGGCGCCCTGCTGAGGCAGCGGCCGTCCGGTCAGGCCGACCAGTACGAGGACGACAGCCTGGAGCCCGCTGATCATGCCCAGGATGACCAGCTTGGAAATCAGGTATGCGCCGGCGGACAGGCCAGCGGAGCGTTCCCTGCTGTAGATAGATCGTTCCTTGACGATCTCCCAGATGGCGTTGGCTGTCCCGCTGAGGCACGCCCCGACGGCGAGCACCAGCAGCAGGGAGGTCGCGTCCACGTTGTCGGGACCGACCAGGCCCATGGGGGACGGGATCACCCGCACGAGCAGGCCCAGTGCAATCGGCAGGCCGGCCAGCACGGCGAGGTACAGCCGGTCTGACGCGATAACGGACAGGTACCGGCGGCACAGCGTGCGCATGTGCGCGACCTTGTTGCGGGACGCCGGAGGCGGCGCTGCCGGCGTAGCTGGCGCGCCCGGTACGGCTGCGCTATTCATCTCCGAAGCGATGTACCGGCCGTGATACGGCGAGGCCCGGAACTCCGCCGCCCAGTCCCGGTCTGGCTGCGTCTCGAAGGCCTGGAATACCTCGGCCCAGTCCGACTTGCCGAAGTGCCGGAGTCCGTCGGCGGGTGGCCCGAAGAACGCAACCTTGCCGCCAGGCACCAGCACGAGCAGCCGATCACAGAGGTTGAGGTTGGCGACGCTGTGAGTCACCACGATCACCGTGCGGCCGTCGTGGGCGAGCCTGGCCATCTGCTCCATCACGGACTTGTCGAGACCAGGGTCAAGACCAGAGGTTGGTTCGTCGAGGAACAGCAGCGAGGGCTTGGTCAGGAGCTCGAGCGCAACGTTGACGCGCTTCTGCTGGCCGCCGGACAGCGCGGACGTCCGGGTGTCCGCATGCGCCGTCAGCGACAGCTCACCCAGGACCTCGTCGATCCGGCGCTTGCGCTCCTGCTTACTGGTGTCGCGGGGGAACCGCAGCTGCGCGGCGAACTCCAGCGCACGCCGGACAGTCAGCTGCGTGTGCAGGATGTTTTCCTGCGGGACGAGGCCGATGCGATGGCGCAGCTCGGCGTAGCTCTTGTACAAGTCGCGGCCGTCATACAGGACCTGGCCCTCGGTGGCCGGCGCGGTCCCGGTGAGCGCCCCGAGCAGCGTGGACTTGCCCGCGCCACTAGGTCCGATCACGCCGAGCAGGCACCGCTGGCCGAGCGGGAAGCTCATGCGGTCGAGCAGTACCTTGCCGCTCGGCAGCCGGACTGTCAGCTCGCGGGCGGTGAGCGAGATGTCGCCGGTGTCGAGGAACTCCTGGAGCTGCTCGCCCACACGCTGGAACGTGGCCGGCCCGACGCCGATCAGGTCCGTCTCGGTGACGGGCGCAGCGGTCACGCGCTGCCCGTTCAGGTAGGTGCCATTGTGGCTGTCGAGGTCGACGATCTCGTAACCGCCGCGACTGGTCCGGCGGAGCTCGGCGTGATACCGCGAGACGCTGAGGTCGGAGACGACCACGTCGTTGTCAGCTGCCCTGCCGATGCGCAGCTGCCGAACTGGCAGGCTGAGCACGGCGCTTGGGCTGCGGTCGATGCTAGCCCGCTGCGGAGTCACCGCGGCCGGCGGCGGCGACGCTGCCCTCGGAGCCGCTGGGATGGCGGGGGCGGCGGGACCGGCAGCGCCCGCTGGGGCGGCGGGGACAGCGAGCGGATTAGCTACGGCCGGGCTGTCTGGCTTCCAGACGGCCGTGGCGGCTTGCACCTGAACTGGCGAAGCTTCCGCGCGTGCCGGAGCGCCGATGAGCGTGCACCTGAGCAATGGCCCGTCATCGGGATGGCCAAGGCGAACCGTGCACGTGCCAGTAATGGCAACCTGACGGACCCGCTGCCGATCTACGAACGTGCCATTCGTACTCCCGGCGTCCTGCAACTGCCAGCCGCTGCCGTGCCGCTCGACAATGGCGTGCTGCCAGGAAACCCTCGCGTCAGACACGACGATGTCCGCTTGCGGGTCACGGCCGATGCGGTAGGCCGAGCCTGCCTGTAGCAACTGGTCGACTCCAGCGCCCTTGATGTGCAACTGCTGACCCGAGACACGCTGCACGACTTGCTCGGGCCTCATCGGCTCAGCGCTGATGGGCTCAGTACTCATCGGCTCAGTGGTCATCGCCCAGTTGCCCATTGGCTCGAGTTGTCATGCGCCAACTGTAGAGCGATAGGCCGGCAGAATGGATAGGCCAGCAGACTATTCGTCACGCTTCGGCAAAGCGGCGGGTTGACAGTTGTCATCCGGCAAACTGGATACTTGGATCGCCCAGCGGGTTATCAGAACTTTTTTGCCGCCAAAGTTGATGTGCGTGTCAGCCGGGCAGGAGGAGCGGTGAGCGAGCAAACGCCCGGCTTGCCCGGCGAGATTGGCGGCTCCGCTGAATTCAGCGTCGGCTCGCTGATCGCCGGATACCGGTTTGAAGAACGCATCGGCCATGCCGCTTGGCGAGGCGTTCGTCGACCACGGCGCAAGCCGCTCATGATCTTGAGGCCATCAACGCAGGAGACCTGCCGTGACTGTAACTGCCAGGCCAGTGCGCCCGACGCTGCCAGGAACCGCGATTCGGCGGCCAGCTGGACATGCCTCGAGATGCCGTAGCATCGGGCTGATGAGGCAACCGCGATGACCGGAACGGTGACGCGCAGCATGCGCCGCCCCGCGCGCGGCGGCCGGCGCGTCCGCAGGTACCTGATCGTCGCGGTCATTATCGTCGCGCTGCTAGTAGCCCTGGACTTCGCCGCCAGAGCCGTGGCTCAGAACGTCCTGGCCACCAAGATCCAGCAGCAGGGGCTCTCGCAGAAGCCGGATGTGACCATCGGCGGCTTCCCATTCCTGACGCAGGTGGCCAGCAAGGACTTCCGGCAGGTCACGATCGTTGCCGCGAACCTCACCGAGGGCCCGGTCACGATTACCAAGGTCGACGCGACGGCGACGGGAATCCGCCTGAATTCGTACTCCTCCGCCAGCGGCACGATCACCGGCCTCACCGGCACCGCGCTGATCAGCTTCGCATCGCTGGGAAACACGCTGGCCCAGCAGTTCGGGCCGCTCGGAACACTGCTCAACGGCGCCGGGCTCAACCTGACCGCCGCGGGGCC
This sequence comes from Streptosporangiaceae bacterium, assembly GCA_035483035.1. GTDB lineage: Bacteria > Actinomycetota > Actinomycetes > Streptosporangiales > Streptosporangiaceae > JAJYUU01. The sequence continues at coordinate 3,664 of DATHQE010000098.1, forward strand.
GAACGAGGTACGGGCGAGCCTGAACCTGCTGGTGACCTCGGGCACGGCTACCTGGCGGGTGACCCAGTTGAGCGGTAATCGGCTCAACATCGCTCTGGTCAGCAGCAGCGGGTTGCCGAGGTCGCTACTCGGGTCGATCCAGAACCTCATCGTGCAGATCCCGAAGCTGCCGCTCGGGCTCACCATCGACAGCGTGAGCGTCACCCCGAGCGGGGTGGTCGGCCAGGTCAGTGGTCACGATGTGCCGTTTGGCGGCTGACGCCGCCGCGCCGCGCCCGCCGGGCGAGGGCGGACTCTGCAACGGCAGGCCATTAAACCGCCAATCACCAGCCGATACATCGCCATTGGCCGTAATGTTTGCAGTTCTAGCCGGTAACGGTTGCCGAGGCGGTTCGTGGTGCAAATGAATGTGACAGCGGGTCTGGATAGCCCCGCACCACCCCCGGGGATCGGCCCCCTAGTAGCGTCCGCGGACTGGCCAATCCGGTCCGGGCTGCCGCCACCGCTAGCAGACCGATTCAGCACCAGGCCGGAGACCGGACCGGACCTGGCGATGGCACTAGACCGCAGCCCGATGATCGCGCTCGTGCCCCGGTCCCGCCGCGCCGGGGCCGGCTCGTCACATGACTGGCTGCGATGCACTGGCAAAACTCAGCTGGCTGTGTACTACGCAGAATCTCAGTGGCGTGCCAGGTCTATCGACCTGCTGGTCTGGATCGACGCGAGCAGCGCGGCCTCCATCATGGCCGGCTACGTCGAGACCGCGAGGATCATCACGGGGACCCCGTTGCCCGGCACAGCCGAGTCCGTCGCCGCTAGCTT
>DATHQE010000099.1:0-13129 GCA_035483035.1 Streptosporangiaceae bacterium
GCCGCCGCCCGCGCGCTGTTCGGTCATAGTCTCCGAGCCTCTGCCACGCGGGCGCGTAAGCGCAACTCGTTTCGGCACGCGCATCCGCTCAGCGTCCACGCACGTTGTAGGAGTTAAGCGACTAAACGCGCCCGATTTAACCATTTTGTCCGCGCCGAACACCTACAATCTCGCGATTCGCGCGCCGAACACCTACAACGTCAGGCCGCCCCGGAGCGCAGGCCGCCCCGGATCGCCGGCCGCCCCGGATCGCCGGCGGTGCGGAATCTAACCCACCGAGGAGTAGGCGACAACCCCGCGGCGCACGAGGTCGATTGCCTTCCGCGCGGTCGACGCCAGCTCATCGCCGCCAGCTACCACGGCGATCTGGCTGAGCAGGTCGATGAGCTGCTTCACGGCGCGGACGAAGTCACCGGCGGTGAGCTCGGCGCCGACCAGCTTCTCCAGCGACGTGCCGCGCGCCCAGGAGTGCACGGTCCAGGCGAAGCCGAGATCCGGCTCGCGCAGGAACGACAGGTGCTGGGCGTTCTCGACGGCCGACAGCTCGCCCCAGATGTCGGCCATCTCCGTGAGCACCTCGCGAGTCCGGCCTTGCGGCAGCCGCACCGGGCTGGCGTCGTCGGGCCGGCGGGCCTCGAACGTCAGCGCCGACACGCACGCGGCCAGGTCGGCCGGCGTCAGCCCGCGCCACGTGCCGCGGCGCACGCACTCGGCGGCCAGCAGGTCAAGCTCGGTATAGAGCGCAGCTAGCCGGCGGCCGTCCGCGGTGACTTCGTCGCCGGCGACGTAGCCGAGCTCGGCGAGCACCGCGCACACCCGGCCGAACGTGCGCGCGAGCACATGCGACCGGCCCGAGACCCGCTGCTCGAGCGCTTCTGCTTCCCGCTCGAGGCGCGCCCGCCTGGCCAGGTCGCGCAGATGCAGCTGCATGTCCGCGCAGCCGTGGCAGGAGTGCCGCCGTAGTCGCCTGCGCAGCGTTTCGATAGCCGCGCCGGACGCCTCGCTGCGCCCGGCCTGGCGTCCCCGCGCGGGCAGGTCCCGTCCGGCGAGCCTGTTCCGCACGGTCGAGACGAGATCCCGGCGGGCGGCGGGCGAGCGAGGGCTGAACGACGGCGGGATCCTGATCCGCTCGATCGGGCTGACCGGAACCGGGAAGTCGGCTATCGACAGCCGCTTCACCTGGCGGTTGACGGTCAGCACCAGCGGCAGCGGCCGGCCGTCACCGGAGCCGCCGCCACCGGGCTGGAGCACGACCGCAACACCCGCCTGCCGGCCGGCCGGCACGTCGATGATGTCACCGGGCCGCAGCTTCTCCATCGACGTGATCGCCTCAGCCTGCCGCGCGGCGGAGCGCTGCCGGGACTCCTCCCGCTCCAGCTCGCCAAGCTCGCGCCTGATTTCGTCGTAGCTCACGATGTCGCCGAGATCGCAGGACACCGCCAGCCCCGCGATCTGCTCACGCAGCCTGGCCGCCTGGCGCGCCAGCCCGACTACCCCGCGGTCGGCCTGGAACTGGGCGAACGACGACTCCAGCAGCCTGGCCGCGCGCACCCGCCCGACCTGGCCGACCAGGTTGACGGCCATGTTGTAGGTGGGGCGGAAGCTGGAGTTCAGCGGATAGGTACGCGTGCCCGCGAGGCCGGCGACCGCGAGCGGGTCAACGTTGGGCTGCCAGAGCACGACCCCGTGCCCTTCGACGTCGATGCCGCGCCGGCCGGCCCGCCCGGTGAGCTGGGTGTACTCCCCCGCTGTCAGGTCGGCGTGATGCTCGCCGTTCCACTTGTCGAGCTTCTCGATGACCACTGTCCTGGCCGGCATGTTGATGCCGAGCGCGAGCGTCTCGGTGGCGAACACCGCCCGGATGAGGCCGGCGGCGAACAGCTCCTCCACGACTTCCTTGAACGTCGGCAGCAGGCCTGCGTGGTGTGCGGCGATCCCCCGCCGCAGCCCCGTCAGCCAGTCGCCGTAGCCGAGCACGGCCAGATCGGCGTCGGCAAGCCCGGCGGTGCGCTCCGCGACGATCCGCGCGATCTCGACGGACTCCTCCGGTGTGGTGAGCCGCAGCCCGGCGGCCAGGCACTGCTGGACCGCGGCGTCGCAGCCGGCCCGGCTGAAAATGAACGTGATCGCCGGCAGCAGGCCCTCGGCGTCCAGACGCTCGATCACCTCGGGTCGGCTGGGTGGCCGGAACCGGACCTGCCGGTGCCCATGACCGCCGCCACGGCTCGCACCCGCCCGGCCGCCGCGGCCACCGGTACTACTGGTGCGGCCGGGCCGGCGGCTGCCAGCCCGGTCGGCGACCACATCGCGCTGGGCGAGCCGGCGGAGCTCGGGGTTGACGGCGCCGTTCGTCGCGAACAGGTCGTACAGGCGCCGCCCGGCCAGCATGTGCTGCCACAGCGGCACCGGCCTGGTCTCGTCCACGATCACCGCGGTACCGCCGCGCACCTGCTCCAGCCAGTCGCCGAATTCCTCGGCGTTGCTCACAGTCGCCGATAGGGCCACGACCTGCACCGACTCCGGCAGCTGGATGATGACTTCCTCCCAGACGGCGCCGCGCAGCCGGTCGGCCAGGTAGTGCACCTCGTCCAGTACGACGTAGCCGAGGCCGCCTAGCGTCAGCGACCCCGCGTACAGCATGTTGCGCAGTACCTCGGTGGTCATGACGACGATCGGCGCCTCACCATTGATGCTGTTGTCGCCAGTAAGGAGACCGACACTGGCCGCGCCATACCGGCTGACCAGGTCGGTGTACTTCTGGTTGGACAGCGCCTTGATCGGGGTCGTGTAGAAGCACTTGCGGCCTTCGGCCAGCGCCAGGTGCACGGCGAACTCGCCCACGACCGTCTTGCCGGATCCGGTCGGCGCGGCGACCAGCACGCCGTGGCCGCTTTCGAGCGCGTCGCAAGCGGCTACCTGGAAGTCGTCAAAGTCAAAGGCATACAAAGACCGGAACGCGGCAAGCCCCGGCCGGTCATCGTGATCCGCTGGCCGTGCCTGCGATCTCATAAGCCCAAGACTAAGCGGGCCGGCTCACTAGCGGACGCTGGTGCCGGCGTCGGTCGGCTCGCCGAGCTCGTGATCCAGGCCGTACTCCACGACCTGCTCGTCGGTCAGACCGGGGTACTGCAGACTGCCGTGCCTGGCCCGGCGCCTGTCATTGGCCCAGGCAAAGATCTCCGACGCCTCCACCAGGACCACGCAGGGCACCGCCAGCAACAGCATGCTGATCGGGTCCGGGCTCGGCGTGAAGATAGCGGCGAACGCGAACACGAGGAAGATAATCATCCGGCGCCACTTGCGGAATCGTTCGTGTGTCAGCACGCCGGCCATGTTCAGCAGAACGAACACCAGCGGCAGCTCGAACGCCAGGCCGAAGATCAGCAGCATCGCCCCGGCGTAGCTCAGGTAGGTGTTGATGGTGATCAGCGCCGTCGTGTCGGCTGGCACCATGTGCAGCAGGAACCGCAGGCCCTTCGTCATGGCGAAGTACGCGATGGTGGCGCCGATCGCGAACAGCGGGATCGCGGCGCCGACGAAGTAGTACGCCCAGCGCCGTTCCCGCTTGTACAGGCCGGGGGCAATGAACGCCCATAGCTGATACAGCCAGATGGGCGAGGACAGGATGATGCCGGTCGCGATGGAGATCTGCAGGCGCAGGAACAGCGGGTCCCACAGGCCGGTCACGAACAGCTGACAGCCCTGGTGCAGGACGAGCGTGCCGTAGCCCTTCGGCTGCGGGATCTTGCAGTACGGGGCGCGGATGAAGCTCCAGACCCGCGGATAGAGGAACCACCCGATGATCGAGCCCGCGGTCAGCGCGACAGCCGCCTTGATCACCCGGTTGCGGAGCTCGCGGAGGTGATCGATGAGCGGCATCCGCGCGTCAGGATTGGCCCGCCGCGGCAGCCCTAGATCCGCGCGCGCCTGACTGCCCAGCCCATCCTCTGCCACGGCCACCTCAGCAGCCAGTTAGATCGGCCGGGTGGTCTGCGCCTCGGATGGCTGCCCGTTGCCTTCCGCAGTCTGCCGCTGCAGATCCTGGACCTGCCGCTGCAAGTCCAGCAGCTGCTGCTGGGTGGCATCTGGAGCGGCCACCGCGGGCGGCGTGACGGCCGGCGGCGGCGTAGTCCACGACCCCGTAGCTGACGACCCGCCAGCAGCAAAGGGGTTGGCCGCGCTGCCCGTGTCGTCCGCCGGTGGTGTCAGGCCCTGGACCGACTTCCTGAAGATGTGCATCGACCTGCCAAGCGATTCCGCGGCTCCCGGCAGCCGCTTGGCCCCGAAGATCACCACAAACGCGATCACCAGAACGACGATGTGCCAGGGGGCAAAAAGATCCATCTGAGTCCCCATTCAACGGAGCCCGCGCTCCTCGGTTGATGAGTCTACACGCGGGTTCTAGCCAAGTGGCTGAACGTGTCCAGTCGGCAGCAGGCTGCTGACCATGGAGTTAACACGACATTTCGGTCGGCCAGCCGCGCTGCCTTGCTTACGCATAGTGACTGAGCGCCGCCGTGGCGTCAGCGATTACCTGATCAGCCAGCTCCGGCGGTGATACCAGCCGCCCATCCTCCCCGAGGCGCAGGGCGAGCCGGCGCACCCACTGGGTGTCCGGCGTCCGCAACTGCACCCGGAGCCGCCCGTCTGCCAGCTCTTCTACCTGATCGGTCGGGTAGTACTCGGCCACCCAGCGGCCGGCGGCGGCCAGCTCGAAGACGACCAAGACGTCCCCCGGCGAAGGCCGGAACAGGCCGTGGTCCACATCGACGTGCGCCGCGCCGGCCGGGACGTCGCTGGCGACTGCCAGGACCTCGATGGCGAGGATGCGGTCCAGCCGGAACAGCCGGACATCCTCCGCCCGGCGGCACCAGCCCTCGAGATAGCTGTGCCCCTCCACCACTAGCAGCCGCATCGGGTCCACGTCGCGCTCGGTCGCCTCGTCCCGGCCGGGCACGTAGTACGCGATGTGCAGCCGTCTGCCCAGGCTGAGCGCCTCGGCCACCTCGGCGGCAGCCGACTGGGCAGCGATGTCGTCAACCTGGACAGCGACCTGAGCGCTCGGCCCGGCGGCAGCCCCAGCGGCCTGCTCCAGCTTGGCGATCGTACGGCTCAGCGCCGATCCGGCGCCAACGCTCGGCAGCTCGGCCAGCATCCGCAGCGCGATCAGCAGGGCGCAGGCCTCGTCGACGCCAAGGCGAAGCGGCCGGTCGATGGCCTCGGCCTCGCTGACGACGATCTCGCCACCCTCATACGACAGGTCGATCGGGCAGTACGGATCGGGTGAGCGCAGCTCAATGCACCACAGCAGGTTCAGGTCGTCCACCAGCTCGCGCTCGGTGATCCCGAAGGTCGCGGCGGTGTCTTCCATGCCGACGACGTTCCGGCTCACCACGTACGGTACGAGCGCCAGCAGCCGCTGGAGCCGCTCGGTGGCCGTGGGGGTGCCGGCCTTCACTGTGCTGGCTTTCACTGTGTTGGCTTTCACTGGGCTGGCTTTCACTGGGCTGGCTTTCACCGGGCTTGCCTTGACTGGCCCGGCCTGGGCCGGGGCATCCGCCATCACGCCAGCACCCCCTTCAGCCGCCCGATGACTGCGTCTCGCAGATCGGTCGGCTCCATGACCACAACGTCCGCGCCGAAGGACGCGACGTGCTCGCTCCACCAGCCGGTGTCGGAATAGGTGAGCTCGACCAGGTCCCAGCCCGGCATCTCGTCAGGCTCGTCGCGCAGCGCGTGCCGGCGCAGACCGTATCCGGCACCTGACCGGATCCGGAGCAGGCAGCTGCGCGGCGCTGCTGCCTCGCTGTCCCAGTCCCGCACCGCGCCCCGCACGTCCGTGCCGGGCGGCACGGTGACCGAGCCCGCCGGTCCGGTGAAGCCCACCGCGCCGTCGATCCGGCTGAGCCGGAACACGCGCTCCGCTTGCCGATCGGTGTCCTGGCCGACCACGTACCAGCGGCCGCGCCGGTTGACCACGCCCCAGGGCTCCAGGTTGCGGCGCTGGGTAGCGCTGCGGCCCGCGCCCCGGTACCCGAACGCCACTGGCCGCCGGTCGCGCACGGCCTCCCACAGTGGCCCGAAGGCGGCCTCCGGCGTCTGGACTCGCGGCTCGATCCCTGGCTGGGTCAGGTCCTCTGCGTCGATCCCCGCCGCCCGCAGCTTCAGCAAGGCGCCTTCGGCGGCGCCGGCCAGCTCGGCCTGCCGCCAGACCCTGGCCGCCAGGCCCAGCACCGCGACCTCGTCCGGTTCCAGCCTGATGTCGGGCAGCTCGTAGGCCTGCCGCGAGATCCGGTAGCCCGACTCCTCGTCACCCGGCGCGTTCGTGCCTGTCTCCAGCGGGATGCCAAGCTCGCGCAGCTCGTCCTTGTCGCGCTCGAACATCCGCTTAAAGGCATCGAAGGAGTCCGGATAGCCCGGGACCGCGGCCCTGATCTGGGTCGCCGTCAGGTACCTGCGCGCGGACAGCAGGCAGACCACAAGGCTCAGCAGCCGCTCAGTCTTCCGCCTGGACATCGCCATCCCTTCCCGCCACCGACGCTACCCTGCCGGAGTGATCAGATGGCGTAGTGGCGAGGTTTCTGCGGTCGGCCGATCGTGGCGTGGCGCGCTTGAACTTCTGGTCCGAGTCGGCGCGGACACACTGCCGGCGCTGGCCTATCCCGAGCTGACCGGCGCCCCGCAGGCCGGCGACCGGGTGTTGCTGAACACCACCGCGCTCGACCTGGGCCTCGGCACCGGCGGATACGCCCTGGTCGTGGCCATCCCGGACCGGCTGCCAGCCGACATTAGCGGTCCGGGCCACCTGATGAAAGCCCGCTATACCCCCCTCCAGGCGTGCGTGCCCGGCGCGGACGAGCAGGGCTCGCAGTATCACGAGCTGCTCCGCGACGCGGACGACCTGGCCGGCCTGCCAGTGGTGGTCGCCGACCTGCACTCGGCGCTCCCGGCGATCCTGGCCGGCTATCTGGCCGCCGGCTCTGGCGGGGACCTAGCCGGACCGCGGCCGCGGATCGCCTACGTGATGCCGGACGGCGGCGCCCTGCCTGCCTGGTTCTCGCGGTCGGCGGCCGCCCTGACCGAGGCGGGCTGGCTGGCTGGCACCGTGACTGTCGGCCAGGCGTTCGGCGGCGATGTGGAGGCAGTCAGCGTGCACAGCGGGCTGCTCGCGGCGCGGCACGTACTCGGGGCCGAGCTGGCTGTGGTCGCCCAGGGGCCTGGCAACCTTGGCACCGGCACTCGCTGGGGCTTCTCCGGCGTAGCCGCCGGGGAGGCCGTCAATGCTGCCGCGGTGCTCGGCGGCCGGCCTGTCGGGTCGCTGCGGATCAGCGCGGCGGATCAGCGGCCGCGCCATCGCGGCATCTCCCATCACAGCCTGACCTGCTACGGCCGAGTGGCACTGGCCAGGGCTGACATCGTGGTACCCGAGCTGCCGGGGGAATTCGGCGCGCAGGTGCTGGCCGCGGCGCAGCCGCTGGCCGCCCGGCACAACCTGGTGCAGGTTAGCGTCGCCGGGCTAGCTGAGAGCCTGCGCGACTGCCCGGTGCCGCTCTCCACCATGGGCCGCGGCCTGGACGAGGATCTGGCGTACTTTCTGGCCGCCGCCGCCGCGGGCCGGCACGCAGCCGCGCTCGGCGCCGGACCCGGCTATGACCTGGAGCGCTCATGCGTGCGGGTGGTGCTGCGCGACCGGGCCGGGCGGATCCTGCTGTTCCGCGCGGAGCTGGCATCCCGGACGGCCGGACACTGGTGGGAGCTGCCCGGCGGCGGGATCGAGCCCGGTGAGAGCTACCAGCAGGCCGCGGTCAGGGAAATCCGCGAGGAAACCGGCCTGGATATCAGCCCGGCCCAGGTCGGCCAGCCGCGCTGGCGGCGGACGGCGACGTGGACGGCACGCGGGATCCGGCGGCTGCAGCACGAAGTGGTCGTCGCGGTCCAGCTCGACGCCGACGCGCCCGCCATCACATACAGCGGGCAGACGGCCGAAGAGCTCGAGGAGTACGTCGGCGCGCGCTGGTGGGACGTCGCCGACCTGGTTGCGAGCACCGAGCGCTTCTACCCCGGCCGCCTGCCGGACCTGCTGCCCGCGTTCCTGGCCGGCGCCGACCTGACGGAGCCCTTCGAGCGCTGGAACTAGCCGCTCTGCGGCAGGCCGGCCCGACCAGCGCCGGTAGCCGCCTAGCTGCCCGCCGGCGCGGAGCCGAGGACGTCGATCACGAACACCAGGGTGTCGGTCTTGGTGATGCCCGCGCTCGCCTGGCCGCCGGCCGGGCCGTACCCGAGCGCCGGCGGGACCACGACCATGACCCGGCTGCCCACCGTGACACCCTCAAGCCCGGTGCTGAGACCCGCCAGTACCTGCGACCCGCCCACCGGGAAGCTGAGCAGCTGCCCGGCTGGCGCCTGCGAGGACGGCCAGGAGGAACCGAACACTTTACCGGTCCGGTAGTTGACGCCGACGTACTGCGTGACCGCGGTGTCGCCCTTCGCCAGCTTCGGGCCGGTGCCCTTGATCAGCGTGGTGACGGACAGGTTCGATGACGGTGAGTTCTTCGGGATGGTGATGACCGGCGCCTGGCCGGACGTGGCCGTCACGGTCGGCAGCGTCCCGCCGCCGCTCGAGACCTGCGAGCCGGTGGCCGACTGGGTCGGGGCGTACTGCTGGAGCAGGTCGATAACCCAGACCAGGGTGTCAGTGCCAGTGACCTGGAGCTGCGACTGGCCAGCCGTCCCGTAGCCGTACTTGGGCGGGAGGACCGCCACGACCCGGCTGCCTATGCGCGCGCTCTTGAGCGCCGTCGTGAGGCCCGGCAGGCCCAGCTGCGACGGGATCACCTGCGGCCCGCTGCCGAACGTCGACTCGACCAGGGAGTGCTTGGTGCCGCTCCACTTGTAGATGGCGACGTTGGCGAGCGCGCTGTTGCCGGTCTTCAGCACCGCGCCCGTGCCCTTGACGGGGGTGCTGACGACGAGGTTCGTGCTGGCCTTCTGCGCCGGGATCGTGACGGTCGGCGTCTTATCGAAGCTGCCGGACACCTGCACGGTGGCGTTGGCGCTGGCGGGCGAGCCGGACGAGCTGCAGCCGGCCAGGGCTGCGCAGGCAGCGAGCGGGACCAGCAGGGCGGCGGCGAAGCGGCGCATGTGTTTCCTCAGCGTTGATTAAGGTCCGTGTTGATGGCAGAGCTCTGAGATCAGGTCCGTCGTGTCAAGACAAGTCAGCCTACCGCGACCGAACGACTGCACTGCGTTAGTGAAAGCGCAGTGTGACCAAATCCTCGCGGGCAGCAGGCAGCATAGCCGCAGCCGCCGACCAGGAGTGCAACGGACCGGCCCGTATCGCCGTCTATCGACGGCGAGTGCTCATGTGACTACGCATTGAGATCGGATCAGCGGCTTACATGCCGGCGATGAGCTTCTCCACCCGCTCATCGACGGAGCGGAACGGGTCCTTGCACAGCACGGTGCGCTGGGCCTGGTCGTTGAGCTTCAGGTGGACCCAGTCGACGGTGAAATCGCGGCGGCGTTCCTGCGCCCGGCGGATGAATTCGCCGCGCAGCCGCGCCCGGGTCGTCTGCGGCGGGATCGACTTGGCCGCGAAAATGTCGAGGTCCCGGCACACCCGCTCGACCGCGCCGCGCTTTTGCAGCAGGTAGTACAGGCCCCGGCCACGATGCACGTCGTGGTAGGCCAGGTCCAGCTGAGCGACCCGCGGCGAGGCGAGCGGCAGGTCATGCTTGGCTCGGTACCGCTCGATGAGCTGGAGCTTGGTCACCCAGTCGATCTCACGCGCGACGAGGCCGAGGTCGCCGGTCTCCACGGCGCGCAGCGTGCGCTCCCACAGTTCGAGCACGCGCGCGGTAATCGGGTCCGCGCCCTTGCGCGCGGTGAAGTCCATCGCCTTGGACAGGTACTCCTGCTGGATATCCAGCGCGCTGACCTCGCGGCCATTGGCCAGCCGGACCCGGCGCCGCCCGGTCATGTCGTGGCTGACGTCCCTGATGGCCCGGATCGGGTTCTCCAGCGTCAGGTCGCGCATTACGATCCCGGCCTCCACCATCCGCAGCACGAGGTCGGTCGCGCCGACCTTGAGCAGCATGGTGGTCTCGCTCATATTCGAGTCACCGACGATCACGTGCAGCCGCCGGAATCGCTCGGCGTCGGCGTGCGGCTCATCGCGGGTGTTGATGATCGGCCGGGACCTCGTCGTCGCTGGCGACACGCCTTCCCAGATGTGCTCGGCCCGCTGGCTCACGCAGTACACCGCGCCGCGCGGGGTCTGGAGCACCTTGCCGGCCCCGCAGATGATCTGCCTGGTCACCAGGAACGGGATCAGGACGTCGGCCAGCCGGCCGAACTCACCATGGCGGCCGACGAGGTAATTCTCGTGGCAGCCGTAAGAGTTGCCGGCCGAGTCGGTGTTGTTCTTGAACAGGTAGATGTCGCCGGCGATGCCTTCCTCGCGCAGCCGGGTGTCGGCGTCCACGAGCAGGCCTTCCAGGATGCGCTCGCCCGCCTTGTCGTGAGTGACGAGGTCGATCAGGCTGTCGCACTCGGGCGTCGCGTACTCGGGATGGCTACCGACATCCAGGTACAGCCGGGCGCCGTTGCGCAGGAACACGTTGCTGCTGCGGCCCCACGACACCACCCGGCGGAACAGGTACCTCGCCACCTCGTCCGGAGACAGGCGCCGCTGCCCGCGGAACGTGCAGGTGACGCCGTACTCGTTCTCCAGCCCGAAGATTCGCCTGTCCATCGGTCCCCAGTTACCAGTCGACGGCGATGTACTTGGTCTCGGTGTATTCCAGCAGCCCCTCGTGCGCGCCCTCCCGGCCAAGCCCCGACTGCTTCACGCCGCCGAACGGCGCGGCCGGGTCGGAAACGACGCCCCGGTTGATGCCCACCATGCCCGCCTCCAGCGCCTCCGCGATGCGCAGCGCGCGCCGCAGATCGCCGCTGTACAGGTACGACACCAGCCCGTACTCGGTGTCGTTCGCCAGCGCGATGGCCTCCTGCGGATCAGAGAACCTGACGATAGGAGCAACCGGGCCGAAGATCTCCTCGCTGAGAATGCCGGCCCCGGCCGGAACGCTGTCGAGCACGGTCGGCTCGTAGTAGTACCCGACCCGGTCCGGGGCGTGTCCGCCGGTCAGTACCGTGGCCCCGTCGCCGGTAGCCGACTTCACCAGCTCGGCGACCTTTGTCCGCGTGTCGGCGTTCACCAGCGGCCCGAGGTCGACGCCGTCCTGCAGGCCAGGTCCGACGCTGAGCGCCGCGAGCTTGGCCGCAAGCTTGGCGGCGAACTCTGTCGCCACCTTCTCATGCACGTAGAAGCGGTTAGCCGCAGTGCACGCCTCACCGCCGTTGCGCATCTTGGCGAGGAACGCGCCCTCCACCGCCGCGTCCACATCCGCATCGTCAAAGACCAGGAACGGGGCGTTGCCGCCGAGCTCCATCGAACAGTTGATGACGTAGTCGGCCGCCTGCTTGAGTAGCATCCGGCCGACCTCAGTCGACCCGGTGAAGGACAGCTTGCGCACCCGCGGGTCCGCCAGCACCGCGTCGGTCAGCGGGCCAGGCTTGCGGGTGGGCAGCACGTTGACCACGCCATCCGGCACGCCAGCCTCGGCCAGGATGCCCGCCACCGCGAGCGCAGTCAGCGGCGTCTCCTTGGCCGGCTTGAGCACGACGGTGCAGCCGGCCGCCAGTGCCGGCCCGATCTTCCTCGTGGCCATCGCGGCGGGGAAGTTCCATGGCGTGATCATGAAACTGACGCCGACAGGCTGCCGCTGCACCATGATCCGGTTGGCGCCGGATGGCGCGATCGACAGGTGCCCGTCGAGCCTGACCGCTTCCTCGGAGTACCAGCGGAAGAACTCGGCCGCGTACAGGATCTCGCCGCGCGCGTCTCGCAGCGCCTTGCCGTTCTCCAGCACCATCAGCCGGGCTAGCTGCTCGGAGCGCTGCGTCATCAGCTCGAAGGCCCGGCGCAGGCACTCGCCGCGCTCCCGCGGCGGCCGGGCAGCCCAGGCCGGCAGCGCCGCAGCCGCGGCATCCACCGCCGCCAGCCCGTCCTCCGGGCTCGCGTCGGCAACCTCGGTGATCGTGTCCTCGGTAGCCGGATTGATCACGGCGAGCGTCCCGGCGCGTCCGGACGACCACTGGCCGCCGATTAGCAGGCCCGTGGGCGTGTCGATGCCGGTGATCTCCGCGAGGTCGGCTGTCACGATGTCCTCCTGCCAGGATGCGAGGACCGCCACCGCGCAGCCCTCACCACGAGCCTACGCGCCGGTTGCATCGCCGCCGCCAGCTGAGCCGTCGGCATCTGGGCCGCCGTCGGCAGCCGGACTGCCGGCCGTCGCGCCGTCTGCAGTCGCTGCGTCGGCGGGCGCGGCGCCGTTGGTCGCCCCGCTGGCGGCCGCCGACGCGGGCCTGGCCTCGGCGAGCAGCGCATCGAGGCGAGCGCCGGTCAGCCGCCGGAATGCCCGATGTGGGCGGTTACGCTCCAGCAGCGCAACCTCCAGCTGGTTGGCTGCGACCGGCTCGGCGTTGCCGTCACCCTGGCCAGCCAGTGCGGCGATCGCCAGCCCCATCGCCTCGGTCAGCGACATGGACTGCGAGTACCGCTCCTTGAGCACGGCCGCGACCTTGTCGGCCTGACCGCCCACGACCACGAAGTCATGCTCGTCGGCGACCGAGCCCTCGAAGGTGATCCGGTAGATCTCGTCCTCGGCAGCGGTCTGGCCGACCTCGGCCACCACGATCTCCACCTCGTACGGCTTCGGGCTGTCGGTGAACAGCGCGCCGAGCAGCTGGCCGTACCAGTCGGCCAGGCCGCGCGCCGTCACGTCGCGCCGGTCGTACTGGAAGCCGGTCATGTCCGCGTACCGGACGCCGGCCTTGCGCAGGCTCTCGAACTCGTTGTAGCGGCCGACCGCGGCGAACGCGATCCGGTCGTACATCTCGCTGAACTTGCGCAGCGCGCGCGACGGGTTCGGCGCGACGAGCAGGATGCCGGCTTCGCACGTCATCACGACGCCGCTGCGGATCTGGGAGATGCGCTTGCGCGCGTAATCCGCCTTGTCCTTCATCACCTGCTCAGGTGACACGTAGAACGGCATCGACACCGGGG
>DATHQE010000100.1:0-5250 GCA_035483035.1 Streptosporangiaceae bacterium
GGTACAGTTGCACGGCGACTAGTTCTATGAATACTATGAGTCTCAAGATATTACTCGTCCGAGATTCGGTGCTACGTAGTGAGCGAAGGAGCAGAACGAGAATGACCACAAGCGCAGGCGTCCTGCCGGTCAGGGCGACGAAGGCAGATTCGGACAGGCGCTATGAGAGCGGCGGCCCGACGACCGATGGACCGGGCCGATGACGGCGGCGAGCCAGCCGACGGGCACCCCGCTGCTCCAGGCTCGCAACCTCACGGTGCGTTTTGGCAAGGTGACCGCGCTCGACGGGCTAGATCTCACGGCCGCTGACGGGCAGGTGCTCGCCGTGCTCGGACCTAACGGGGCCGGCAAGACGACCTTCGTCCGGACCATCGCCACTTTGCTCAGGCCGACCAGCGGCGAGCTGCTCGTGCGGGGCCGCGACGTCGTGCACGACTCGGCTGGCGTCCGTCGCGACATCGGTCTAGCCGGTCAGTTCGCCGCCGTCGAGCCGACCATGACCGGCCGGGAGAATCTCGAGATGACGGCACGACTGTTCGGCCACGGCCGGGCGACGGCCAGGCAGGCGGCTGCCGCTGTCATCGACCAGCTCAGCCTCGGCGAGGTCGCCGACCGCCGGAGCGGCACTTATTCGGGCGGCCAGCGCCGCCGGCTCGACCTCGGTGCCAGCCTGGTCGGCGGGCCGCGGCTGCTGCTGCTGGACGAGCCCACGACGGGACTCGACCCCGCCAGCAGGCGCGAGGTCTGGGATGCCGTCCGCAACCTCGCGGCCGCTGGCACAGACATCGTGCTGACGACGCACTATCTCGACGAGGCCGACGAACTCGCCGACCACGCCGTGGTGATCGACCACGGCCGGGTCATCGCGTCTGGCACCGTCAGCGAGCTGAAGGCCGGGATCGGCCAGGACGTCATCGAGGTGACCGTGGCTGACCCGGCCTCGATGTCGCTGGCCGGGCAGATCCTCGCCGACGTCACCGTCCAGCAGGTCCGGCTCGAGGCTGGCGGACGGCATCTCAGCGCCCTGGCGCCGGCCGGTACGGCAGCCCTGGGAGCAGTGATCAGCCGACTTGCCGAAGCCGCTGTCCGCGTCGACGAGATCGGTCTGCGGCGGCCAACGCTGGATGAGGTTTTCCTGACCCTGACCGACGACGAGGCACGCATTCCGGCGGCAGCCGGCCAACTGAGCGGGAGCACGCGATGATGACAACACAGGCAGCCGTGCCGCAGGTGCTCGGCCGTCCGGGCCGGATGCCAGGCCTGGCCAGCGCCTCCGGCCAGGTGGCGCTGCGCGCGCTGCGGAAGTACTTCAGGACGCCGGGCCTGAGCGTCATGGGCATCGTGCAGTCTGTCCTGTTCCTGTTCTGCTTCCGGTACGTGCTGGGCGGCGCCATCCACGCGGGCTCGGCCAGCTACGTGGACTTCCTGGTGCCCTCGTATGTGGCCATGATCGTGCTGTTCACCGGCGGCGGCATCGCCGTCGCGGTGGCCGAGGACAAGGTGCAGGGGTTCACCGACCGGTTGCTCTCGCTGCCGGTGTCCCGGTACTCGCTGGTGCTCGGACGCACTGCTGCCGACACGACGACCAACGTCTGGTCGATCGTGACGACGGCGGCGTTTGGCTTCCTGTTCGGGTTCCGGCTGCCGGGCACCTGGCAGGACGGGCTGGCCGCCCTCGGCCTGTGCGTCGCGTACGCGGTCGTCTTCACGGTCGTGTTCATCGTGATGGGGCTGTTCGCGCCTAACGCCCAGGCCGCGCAGGGGATGTCGCTGATCGCGTTCGTGTTCGCGTTCATCTCCAGCGCGTATGTCCCGGCCACCTCGATGCCGGGCTGGCTACAGCCGTTCTCCAAGTACCAGCCGGTCACCCCCATGGTCGACGCGGTCCGGTCCCTGCTGGCGGGCTCGACCAGCGATGTCGGCCTCGCGCTCGCCTGGTCAGCGCTGTTGCTCGTGGTCTGCATGCCGATCGCCGTGCTGCGCTACCGGCGGGCATGACGCGACGCCGACCAGCGCTGCGCCAGGTTGGCGCTGCTCGATACCATAGGCAGTGGCAGGACGATGCCTCGGGCGGCGCCGACCCGGCGAGCGCTGAGCAGAGAAGGGGAGCTTGGATGTCGAAGGTTGCGGTCGTGGGATTCGGCCGGATTGGCAGGTCAGCGGTAAAGGCGGGGCTGAGCGCGAAGCTCTTCACGCCGTCGGCGATCGTTGACATCGTGTCGGCCGACGCGATGGCTCCCCTGTTCGAATTCGACACCAACTACGGACGCTGGCGGGACCCGGTCAGCGCCGAGGCGGACGGTCTGGTGATCGGCGACGCGACGATCGCCTGGATCGACGCACGGCAGTCACCGCCGGACTGGAAGGCCCTCGGCATCGATGTCGTGCTTGACTGCACAGGCCGTGCGACCACCCGCGCTGGGGCGCAGGCGCACCTGGATGCAGGCGCGAGCAGGGTGCTGGTCAGCGCTCCGAGCAAGACGCTGGAGGACTGCGACGCGGTCCTGCTGCCCGGCATCAACCAGGACTCCTACGACCCCGCCCAGCACCGCATCGTCAGCATGGCGAGCTGCACGACCAACGCGCTGGCGCCGGTCGTGAAGGTACTGCGAGACACCGTCGGCATCCGGGATGGCTTCTTCTCCACGGTGCATGCCTACACCAACACGCAGTCGCTCACTGACCAGCCGATGAAGGATCGGCGCGACTCCTGGGCCGCGGCCGAGAACATCATTCCGTCGTCGTCAGGCGCGGCGAAGGCGCTGAAGTTCATCTGGCCCGACCTGCAAGTGACCGGCAAGGCCTACCGGGTGCCGGTTCGCACCGGCAGCATCGTCGAGCTGACGGTGCGCACCAGCCGGCCGACCACTGCCGCAGAGGTTAACGAGGCATTCGTGGCCGCAGCTGGCAGCGGGCCGCTGGCCGGCATCCTCGGCGTCCTGCACGAGGGCTTCGCGTCGGCGCGGATCGTCGGCGAGACCAGGTCCTCGATCGTGGACCTGCCGCTGACCTCGGTGAGCGACGGTGACCTCGTGACGGTCGCTGCCTGGTACGACAACGAGGCCGGCTACTCGATGCGGCTGGCCGAGACGGTCGCGCGGCTCGCAGGCTGACCCACCGCGGTCCGAAGTCGCCCGATCGTCGCGCCTCAGCCGAAGCGCCGCGCCAGCCACCGGAACGTACGTGGGGCGGTGCCGTGCAGCCAGGCGGGGAACCCTAGCCAGCCGGGGACGTAGACGACGTCCAGGTCACGCTGGGCCGTCGTCACGATGGCCTGCGCTACCCGCTCGGGCGAGATGGGCGCAGGCAGGCGGCGGCCGTACGGCTGCCCGCGCCGCCGGAAGAACGGCGTGTCGACCACTCCCGGCAGCACGACCGAGACGCCGGCGCCGGTCCCGTCGAGCTCGTAGCTAAGGCTCTCGGCGAGGTAGTTCACGCCCGCCTTCGCTGCCGCGTAGACGGCCTCGTGCCGGACCCCGGTCACCCCGGCAATAGAGGACACGAAGATCAGGCGGCCGAAGCCGCGCTCGGCCATGCCGGGCGCGACAAGCCTGGCCAGCTGGATCGGCGCGAGCAGGTTCACCGTCAGCAGCTCGGTCGCCTTGCTCCCCGGCAAATCGCCGATCGGCCCGGCCCAGCCTGCACCGGCGTTGCTGATCAGTAAATCGATCCGGCCTGCCTGGGCAAGCGCTGACTGGATCAGCCGGTCCGGCCCGTCCGGTTCGGCTAGGTCGGCCGAGAGCGCGAGCCCGCGGGTCCGCGCGGCTACGGCCGCCAGCCGGTCCTCGTCGCGGCCGGTCAGGACGAGGCGCGTGCCCGCTTGCGCCAGCGCGAGCGCGGTGGCCGCGCCGATGCCCGACGAGGCTCCCGTGATGAGCGCGACCGCGCCGGCTAGCTGCATGGCCTGCTGTCGTCGCGGTTCACGAAGGTGACATGAGGGCGCCGATAGCCGTAGCTACTCCACACCCATGAAGGAGCCGGCCGGCTATCCACCATGTCGCCACCGTAATCCGCGCCTGGCGTGCTTGGCATCCCCGCGCTGGGCGCGAAGCAACGGTTGCGAACGTACGGTTGCGGGGGCGGCCTAGACCGAGGCGGACGCCTTGACGCCTACTGCGGCCCAGCAGCGAACGATGTCGCGCATCGACAGCAGGCCGGCCACGTCGTGGTCATCCACGACGATCAGGTGGCGGAAATTGCCCGATGCCATCGCCGACGCCGCCTGCTCTAGGGTCCAATCTGGCGAGGCGAAGACCACGTCCGACGTCCGGTGGTCGGCCACCATCTCGGTGTCCGGGTCCTGCCCGGCGCCGACAGAGTCAAGAATGTCGCGCTCCGTCAGGATCCCAATGCCGGCCTGGTCTGCATCGACGACGACCGCTGCCCCGACTCGCTGCGCGGACATCAGCCGGGCTGCTTCGCGCAACGTATGCGCTGGCCCGATACTCAGGACAACCTTGGTCATCCCGTCCCGTACATTCATGCACTGCTCCCTCCGCGCGGAGCTGCCGCATCGCATCGTCGCGCCGGACCGCACGCCGGGAGCCTGCTGGCGGCCCGGAAGGCCGTGGCGACGCATGCCGCAGCGAACCGTCCTGCGTGCTTGTGCGCTTGTGATTGCCAGTGCTGTCCAGCATCCGCCCGATTGGCGCTCAGGGCAAGTCCTGATCCGGGGCGGCGAGGAGGCTGAGAACCTCGGCGTGCAACAGGCCGTTGGTGCAGACCGCGCTGCCGCCGTCCGGTCGCGGCGCTCCGGCGATGTCCGTGAAGGCCCCGCCCGCCTCGGTCACGACGATCTGCAGAGCGGCCAGATCCCAGAGGCGGACATCGGTTTCAGCCGAGATGTCTACCGCGCCTTCCGCGACGAGCATATGAGACCAGAAATCGCCATAGGCCCGGGTACGCCAGACCTTCCGGCTCAGGCCGAGGAACTCGCTGAGCCGACCGTCTTGCTCCCACGTGCTGAGGCCCGAATAGGACAGCGACGCGTCGGACAGGCTCGCCACCTGCGACACCCGGCAGGCGGCCGCTTTGGTCATGCTCCGCCCGGTCCAGGCGCCGCCGTCGCGGGCAGCCCACCAGCGGCGACCGAGCGCGGGTGCGCTGACGACGCCGACAATGACTTCGTCCTCGTCCATCAGCCCGATCAGCGTGGCCCAGACCGGCACCCCGCGGACGAAGTTCTTGGTGCCGTCGATCGGATCGATGACCCAGCAGCGCTGGCTGGATCCGCTATGACCGAATTCTTCG
>DATHQE010000101.1:0-3133 GCA_035483035.1 Streptosporangiaceae bacterium
AGGCCGGTGGCGAATTCGTACGCGGCCGTCGCCTGGTCGGTCTCGCCCACGTCCTCATGGAGCCGGCCCCGTTCGACCAGCTTGTCGAACTCCTCAATATCTAGCCATAGGCGCACGTCAGGGTGAAGTCGGTAGGTGCCATCGGAATAGACGATGACTGGGACATCCTTGGCCTTCTTCAACACGCACCGCAAGCCATGGATGGCGACGTTAAGGCTATTCCTCGAGGCCTTTGGTGACGACTCTGGCCAGAACACCCCCATCAGTACCTCACGCGAAGGCCACGGCTGGCGGTGGGTCAGCAGATAGCCGAACAGCGAACGAGTACGCGCGCTTGACCATTCTTCAACGGGAGCGTCATCGATGACGACGCTCATCGGGCCGAGCAGGTGGACGGAGACCTCTGCCTGGGCATGGATTGTGTGCGAGACGCAGCCCGGCGCCGCACGCCGCAGCGTCGCGAGATGCGGTGAGGCCCCTTCCGACACCGTTCGCCCGGGCACAGTCTGCACTTGTCCTACCGACCCCACAGGGCGCGCGCGCCACGCTCGTGAGCCTGTTGATGGCACGGCCATCGCGGCGAACTTAACAGCATGGGAAACAGATGATTCACCGGCGTCTGGCGGCAACGCCGCTCCGTCCGGGCCGTTGATATGCGCCCCGCCAGGGTGCCTGTCATGCAGCCGGCCGCGCAACCTGGTCCACGACCACCGCCCCACCGCCCGCTCCCCGCTGGATTCGGCCAGTCCGGGCATCTTTAGGACGGCAGGCACGTCCGACCAGCCGTCCCCTTCTGGTACGCCGCCGTCACGGCCGCCCGGCGCCCGGGCGCATGCAAGCAGTTCACCAAGTACCTGGTGCTCGGCGCGGCTGAGCGCGGCCTCGGCCTCGCGGTGCGATTCCTGTTCTCGGCGCAACGTAGCCACCTGCGTGGCGAGTTGACCCGCCTTCCGTATCGGCTCGGCGGCGGCGCCGCCCGAGACGGCCGCAGCAGCCCGGCTGAACGAAGCGAGGGCGTAGTCGGTATCGCCGGTGACGAGCGCCACGCGGCCTTCCTGCCAGGTCGCCCACATCCGGACCATGGCAGCTTTAGCGTCGTTGGCCGCAGCGGCCGTCTCGACGAGCAAGCGGGCCGCGCGCGCGTGCTCTCGTGCTTTCACAAGATCGCCAGCGTTCGCCACGGCAGCGCTTGCGGCAAGCATGCTGCGAGAGGCGCCGTCCGCGTCATTGCGATTGGCATACCGCGTCGCTGCTGTGTCGTACAAGCGGCCCGCTGCGACCGAGTCGCCGCGGGCCGCCGTCATCTCGGCGCGCACGTAATCGAAGTTCGGGTAAACGGCGGACAAGCCGGGAGGCAATCGGTCGAGCCACTCCTCTAGGGCTTGCCACCTGCCGAGATCGATGAGACCTTCAGCACGGCTGGAGATCGCTCGTGCGGCGCAGTCATGATCACCGAGCGTGAAGTAAACAGAGATTGCCTCGTCGCCCTCGCCAGCCAGGAGCAGCCAGTCCGCTGCCTTGTGCAACGCCTCGCGACTTGGCATGGACCGCTGCCCCAGTGCGGCGCCCAGGGGATCGCGCCAGTTGTTTCTGACGCGCGACCAGCCATCCTCGAGCGACTGGATCCAGGGGCCTTGCGCTAGAAGGCTCTCGCCGGTTACGGCCGATGTCATCGCCGGGTGGGTGTATTCGACCCGCAGCGCGAGCCCAAGTGCACGGCGGCTGTCCTCGCTGGTACTACCGAGCAGTACCCCGGCAAGTCGTGTGAGCAGGTCCTTCTCGCCACGCGCCCGTTCGAGCACGCTCGCGAGAGTGCGGGGACCGGCAGAGCACCGTGCGGCGCGGATCGCAGCGAGCACGGCAGGCCGCCCCGCGAGCGCCGTCACCCGTTCGTCCGCGCGGCATGACAAGGGCAAACCTATTTCATCGAGAGCCCGCCGCGCTGCCGTAGGCGGCAGGCTCAAGTCGCCGCGGGACCGCCGGACCCATGCACTGGGCACGCCGTCCGGTGGGTTGCCGCTGGCGACGAGCACGCACGGGACGGCACGAGCCAGAGGCGGCAGCAGGTCGGTGCTCAGCAGGGTGAAGGTGGCCGTTCGGTCCCACGCATGCTGGACGTTCTCAAGCACGAGGGCGCCGCCCATGCTCAGCCGCCCACCCATCTCGGCGCCCAGTCCGGCGAACAGAGATGGCCAGCCGTATACGGGGCCTGGCTTCGCTCGCATCAACTCCGACGTCACGTTTGCCGCACCGAAACGCGCCGCCGCGGTCGCGAGCGAAACGAGAAACGTGCCGGGGTCGCGATCCTGCGGGCCGAGCCGTAGCCAGATCGGACGCCGGCCTTTGCGCAGGAAAGCAGCGGCCAGGTCCTCGGTGGGCAGGCTGTCCTCAGCTACGTCATAGATGGTCAACTGCGGCTCGGCGGCGTCATCGAAAGCCAGGTACGCCGTCTGCGGATGATCCGCAGATGGCACCAGCGCTCGCGCCTCCAAAGGCATGGTTCCCCGATGCTTCACCGCTGTCACTCCAGGCAGTAACCCGGCCCCGTACACCCGGACACAGTTACTACACGCCGTGCATTCAGGCGTGTCAAGGTGCCGAAGGTCTCATGCCAAGTGACGATTCTGTGGCTCATTGGCCAGGTCCCGCTCAGGCGTTGTACAGAGAAAATGCACTGCCGGTGCCTAGCTGAGGATGAGCCCTTGGAGGCCGCACACCGGCCGGGCCTGGTCCGCCGACATGACCCAGTACCGGCCGGTGTGCACGGCCCACTGACTGGCTCCCCGCTAGGTCTGGCGACTCTGCCGGGGCCGGGTAGCTCCCCCGGATAAGTGAGCAGCGTCGCTGTGGACAACGGTGTGCATCACCTGTGTAAAACCGGGCCTAGCCTGTGCACACACTGGGGAAATGATGGGGACTTCATTGCCGAGTCACCGCGCTGCAAACCACTTGACATGGCATAACGTGCTCCGCGCCCTGTGCATATGTAAACGACTGGAATTTTCCACATACCACGCCGCGACATCCAATAAATAAGCCGGAAATTTATCTAAGGTATATCCATTCGTGATTAGCAGCCGGGACTGTCGATTTATGAAACCGCAGGTGGTGAGCCCGGCGCCTTGCTAAGGGG
>DATHQE010000102.1:0-21609 GCA_035483035.1 Streptosporangiaceae bacterium
GGGAAGCCGAACACCGACCGCTCCCGGGGAGAGGCCCGCTCGACGATCTCGAACCAGTCTGACCGCGTCGCGCGCTCGGCCCAGGCGACCCGGCCGGTCCAGCGCGGTGCCCACACATCGTAGTCGGCGAGGAGCGCAAAGCGGGCTGATCGTTCGCCGGTCATGCGCGACCCACGGTGAAGCACGTCGGACCGAAAAGCGAACAGGGTTCCTGCCGGACCGGTCATCGAGACCTCCTCCTCGGCGAACATCCCCTCGGGGAGGTAGTTCGTGATGTCGTGATGCCCAGGGACCGGCCAGTACGGGACGCTCTGCCCGACCGACAGCGGAACGATCTTGGTAGGGCCGTCCTCATCGCCGACGTCAGACAGGAGGATCCAGCTCAACATCTGCGTCGCCGGCTCGGAGCGCTTGGGCACGACGAGGCTGTGGTTGACGAAGTCGCGGTGGTGGCGCTGGTCGTAGTCGACGGCTCCGGCGTACTTGGCCCACAGAGACGCCTCGTAGAGCCGCAGGTCGGCTGAGCCCAGGAAGCGCTCCGCCAGGTCGAGCAGGTCCGGGTGGAAGGCCAGTCGGTTCAGGTTCCAGGATCGCCACGGTCCGCTGACTTCGCCGGCCCACTGGTCCGTCGCCACCCACGCATGAGCAGCTGGGTCGGCGAAATACACCTCGGGCCGCGGGTAGTGCAGCCACAGAGCTTCCTGAGCCGCGGCCAGCTCGTCAGCCTCGAGGAAACCCTCGAAGAGCAGGTAACCCCGCTCCCGCAGGTCCGCCAAGCAACGGTCGGGCACCCTCATCCCGGCACCCTAGCCGCCCTCGCAGTTCGATCGCACCGGCATTTCGACAGTGCAGCGGTCTTCGGCTTCTTGTTCTCAGCCCGGAAGGCGAGCGCGAAGGTGCTGATGTCGGGGGCGAGGCCACCGGCGGTGTCGATGGTCCTGGGCATCGGTTCTTCTGAGCGTGGCGGACGGGTCAGTGGCGCACACCCGGTCACTTCGAAGAAGATGTCAGAACTCTGTGTCAATAGGGTTCCGCTGGTAGGGGGTCCTACCGGTGGTCAGGGGCGGGGTCGAACCGCCGACCTTCCGCTTTTCAGGCGGACGCTCATACCGACTGAGCTACCTGACCGTGCTGGCCCAGTTCCCCCGCGTACCGCGGGATCCCTGGAGCCGGACTGAGCGGTCCTGACGGGATTTGAACCCGCGACCTCCACCTTGACAGGGTGGCGAGCACTCCAAGCTGCTCTACAGGACCATGCGTTGTGCCGGGACTAACCCAGCGTGCCCCCAACGGGATTCGAACCCGTGCCGCCGCCTTGAAAGGGCGGTGTCCTAGGCCGCTAGACGATGGGGGCTCGACGGACATCGCCGCCTTGCCCGTGGCGCCCGCCGTCGGGGACCGCCCTAGCATAGGGGACGAACGGCATTGCCGGCAAAGCGACCGCCCTTAGCGGATCGTTCCGCCGCCAGTCCGGCTTCCATGCAGGACATTTACCCCGTCAGACAGCTAAGACGCCAGTGCCAGCCCGCAAGCGGGACGAAGATCACGCTGACGCGGCGGCGGCTGGCCAGA
The DNA here is from genome assembly GCA_035483035.1 of Streptosporangiaceae bacterium. GTDB lineage: Bacteria > Actinomycetota > Actinomycetes > Streptosporangiales > Streptosporangiaceae > JAJYUU01. Next base: position 1,573 of record DATHQE010000102.1, read on the forward strand.
CCAAGCGGGCGAAGCCGCGACGCGATCAGGTCCCGCTCTTGTTGATGAACTTCTCCGCTATGGAGGCCGGCTCGCCCTGCTCTGGCACGAGCGCCCACGCCAGCACGTAGGCAATCGCCCCGACACCGCCAAACAGCGTGAGTACAGCGAAGATCACCCGGATCAGCGATACGTCCAGCCCCGAATAGTCCGCCAGGCCGGCACACACGCCCGCGACCCAGCGGCCGTCGAGCTTCCGCTCGAGCTTCTTGGCCGGGAAGCCGCCCGGCCCGCCAGCCCCCGCCGCACCGCCAGGGCCGCCAGGGCCGCCAGAGTTACCGCCGTTCATGTCATCACTCATATTGGCTATGATGCCCGATCCCGGCTCGCGCCACCCGTCCCCACGTGACCGCGAATACGCTAGCGGCTAGGCCGCGGCCAGCACAGCCGGGCAGTCAGCCCCGCACGGCCGATAGCCAGCCGGGCCAGAGAGGACCTAGCCATGCCGCGCAGCACGGACCCCGCGCCGACCGACATTCTCCGCATCGACGACGAGCTCAACGACGAGGAACGCCTGGTCCGCGACACCGTTCGCAAGTTTGCCGCCGATCGGATCCTGCCGGACATCGCCGACTGGTTCGAGGCGGGCACGCTGCCCAAGGAGCTCTTCCCCGAGATCGGCAAGCTCGGACTGCTCGGCATGCACCTCACGGGCTACGGCTGCGCGGGCATGGGCGCTATCGCTTACGGCGTCGCGTGCCGGGAGCTCGAGGCCGCCGACTCCGGTCTGCGCAGCCTGGTCTCCGTCCAGGGCTCCCTGGCCATGTTCCCGATCTGGAAGTACGGATCGGACGAGCAGAAGGAAGAGTGGCTGCCCCGGATGGCCGCCGGCGAAGCGGCCGGCTGCTTCGGGCTGACGGAGCCGGATCACGGTTCCGATCCCGGCAGCATGAAAACCCATGCGAAACGGAACGGGGCCGATTGGGTGCTCAGTGGCTCCAAAATGTGGATCACCAACGGCGGCGTCGCGGACATCGCGGTCGTATGGGCTACCACGGATGACGGCATCCGCGGGTTCCTGGTCCCCCGTGGCGCCCGCGGCTTCACCACGCGGAACATTCACAAGAAAATGTCGCTTCGCGCCTCCGTCACCTCCGAGCTGTACTTCGACGACGTGAAACTGCCAGGCAGCGCGGTCCTGCCCGGCGTCCGCGGCCTGAAGGGTCCGCTCTCGTGCCTGTCTGAGGCCCGATTCGGCATCTTGTGGGGCGTGACCGGCGCGGCCAGGACCTGCTTTGAGTCGGCTGCCGAGTACGCCAGGACCCGCGAGCAGTTCGGCCAGAAGATCGGCGGCTTCCAGCTGACCCAGCGCAAACTCGCCTGGATGCTGGCCGACCTCCAGCGCGCACAGCTCCTTGCCCTGCATCTGGGCCGGCTGAAAGAGGCAGGCGCGATCACGGCAGAGCAGGTCAGCCTCGGCAAGATGAGCAACGTCAGGACCGCGATCGACATAGCCAGAGAAGCCAGGACTGTCCTTGGCGCGAACGGCGTGACCCTGGAGTACCCGGTCATCCGGCATGCGAACAACCTGGAGTCGGTGCTGACCTATGAGGGCACCGAGGAGATCCACACGCTCGCGCTCGGCCAGGCGATCACTGGCATCTCGGCCTACCGCTAGCCGATTCCATCTCACTTGTACGCTCAACCAGGTGAGTGAGGAGCATCCGCCGGAGGAACAACGTCGCGGGCTGGCTCGCCAGGCGCTCGCGGCGGTGCTCACGCAGGCCGCGGCCGGCGAGTTCCCGGCCGCAGATGGCACTGTCGAGATCTTGACGCAGCCGTCTGACCGGGACGCAGGCGTGATCTCCCTGACGGGCTACGCAGTGATCTTCGCTGACGCCGATCCGGGCTGGATCTCGACGCAGCTGCCACCAGGCGACCTGTCTGGTCCGCTGACCGCGAGCTTCCTGCATGCCCTAGCGCAGCGCCTCGGCAGGCAGGCGCACAGCGTCGACATGCTGACCTCTGCGACCCCGCTGGCCGGGCCGCCGCCAGATCTGGGCCTGGCCCAGCTCACGGCTACTGAGGGGGATGCGCACCCCAGGATCGCCCGCGCGCTGCGGTACCGCGACGACGTTCGCGCCTGGCAGGCGCCTGGCGGCGTGGTCATGATCGGCCGCGGCGTGGCCGACCGATACGAGGTCGCGATCGAGGTCGACGATGCCCGCCGCGGCCGGGGGTTCGGCACGCGGCTCGCGACGGCCGCCCGTCATCTGGTGCCAGCCGATCAGCCGGTCTGGGCACAGATCGCGCCCGCCAACGCGGCGAGCGTCCGCGCGTTCCTGGCCGCCGGATTCCGCCCCGTCGGCGCAGAGGCCCTGCTGAGCAAGGATCTTCCGGAGTAACGTCGCCGTCGCGATCCGCCAGTACCGCGCCGAGACCGGCCTGGGCCGGAGCATCGAGCTGCGTGCCAGACTGACGCAATGGCCGCCGCTCCTGGACGCGATGCCGCCAGCGCCGCAGAAACCGCCGCGTCGGACTCCGGTGAGCGCGAGCTGCTCGCGGTCCTGCTCACTCTGACCTTGCTCAGCGGAATCGTCGATGGCGTGTGTTACCTAGGCCTTGGCCGCGTCTTCACTGCCAACATGACCGGGAACGTCGTGGTCCTGGGCTTCGCCACCGCCGGCGCTCCCGGTTTCTCCGTCACCGCCTCCCTCACTTCGCTCGGGCTCTTCCTCGTCGGCGCCGTCTGCGGCGGCCGGATCATCAGGCGCGTCTCCAGCCGCAGCCGCCTGCTCACGACGGCCGTCGCGCTGGAGGCTGCCTTCGTGGCGGCCGCAGCCGTCGTTGCGTTCGCCGCCAGCTCCGTCTCTACCGGCTGGGCCCGCTACACGACGATCGCCATCCTGGCCTTCGCCATGGGCATCAGGAACTCCGTTATCCGCCGGCTCGCCGTGCGCGACATGACGACGACGGTGCTGACGATGACCCTGACCGGGCTGGCGGCCGACTCCGGCCTGGCGGGCGGCAGCAATCCGGCGGCGGGCCGCCGCATCGCGGCTGTGCTCGCCATGCTGATCGGCGCGACCGCCGGCGCCTGGCTGTTCCTCCATCGCGGGGCCGGCCTGCCGCTCACGATTTCAGCAGGGGCGGCAGCCGCCACCGCGGTCGCTGTCTATGCCAGCCGAGCGGCTGCATTCCTCGACAAGGGATGATGGCTAGATGACCGACACTAACGACGTTGTGGTCACCGATAACCACACCGACTCCCGGCTCGAGGTCCACGCCGACGGTGAGCTTGGTGAGCTCGTTTACCGCAAGAACGGCAATCGCCTCGTCCTGGTGCATACCGAGGTACCCAGGGCGCTGGGCGGTCGCGGCATCGCCGGGAAACTCGTGCTGGCCGCGCTTGACAAGGCGGTCGCCGGCGGCATGACCGTCGTACCGCTATGCCCATACGCGCGATCATGGCTCGAGCGTCATCCCGACGAGGCGGCCAGGGTCCCGGTGGACTGGTCTAGGCCCTGAGTGGCTGACCGGCCGGGCCGAAGGCCCGGCCAGCTCGTCAGCTCGGGTCGACACGTTCGCCAGCATCCTCGCCCAGCAGCCGCTCATGCTGCTGCCGCGCGCCGGCCATGATGACGGCCAGATCTGCCCGCAGGCCGCGGCCCTTCCCCTTGCTCGCGAGCACGCTGGCCCGGCAGCCTGCCACCATCAGTACACGCGCGCTGGCAGCGGCCAGCCAGTCGGCCGTCTGGCCGGCACTGATCTGATCAGGCTCGGAGATCAGCAGGGGCCGGCCTAGCTTGCGAGCCGCCCGCGCGGTCTCCCGGCAGCCCGAGCCGCCAGCCGGATCGAGGAGGATGACGGCGTCGGCCAGGTAGACGCACGTCCAGGTCCGGTACCGGAAACTGGCCGAGCCGAGCTCATGCAGCCAGGCACCGGCAAGGCGACGACGACGCGCCGCCGTCAGCGGACCATCTTCCTGGCGGTATCCGGACGGGTAGACCAGGTGCACCGGAAGGCCAGCTCGCAGCGCTGCCAGCGCCGCGTAGGTGTCAACGCCCGTCTGCCCGCCGGTCAGCACGCTCATGCCAGGCTCCGTGCGCACCGCCGCTCGGAGCCGCGACTCAGCGGCGAGGCTCCCCTGCTGGGTCGGTCGCACCGGTCCGTGCTAGCTACCGCGGGGACACCAGGAGCGTCTGGACTCCGGTGCCGACAAAACCGCTGGTGTCGGATAGCTGCGTCTCGGCCAGCCCGGTGCCGGTGCCGCCCATAGACGACGCCGAGTCGAGCAGCAGCCAGTCCCCGACCGGATCGCGTTGCACGATCACGGTCAGGTCGACATTGATGAAGATGTACTGCCGCGGGTCGAGCGCCATGCTGATGCCGCTGCCGGAGTCGGCAAGCAAGAGGGCGCGTGACATCGGCGCGAGGTCCTCGCCGGGCAGCAAGGGAATCATCGGCCGGCCCCAGGCCCGGCACGGACCCGGCTGATCGAAGTTGCCGCCACCCTCGAAGCGCCACTCGATGTGCGACAGGTAGCCCTCGACGTGACCGTCAGGGAAGCTCGGCGGGCGGCCGGTCGCCGGGAGGCTCGAGGACATGTCCTCCTTGATGACGACTGGCCCATCGGCCAGCCTGGCGATTCGCCAGCCCCTGGCGACCAGCACCTCCTGGCCGCCGGACTCCAGGACGGTCTCGAGCAGCGCGACCCGCTTGCCCGGCCGCAGCGTGCGCGTCCGCGCCGTGAGCTCGCCTACCGGTACGGGCCGCAGGATGTCGATGGCGACCCGGGCGAGGCGAAGGTTCTCATCTGGGTCGTGCCGCTCAAGCTCGCGTGCCGCGAGCGCCGACGGCGGGCCGCCGTGCTGCGAGTCAGGGCTCCACGGCCCCGCGCTGGCTGCGGTCGCCCAGAACCTGCCAGCCTCGATGGGCTCGAAGAAGCTCGCTTCCACCAACCGAACGTTACCGGGCAGGCTCCTCGCCAGGCCGGGCGGCCGATCGAGTCTTACTGCTCGCGGGTCGCGCCGACCGGCTGGGCGACGGGTGCGCGAACAAGGATCGAGTTCGCATCTGCCGACCGCGTGACCCGTTCGGCCAGTGCATCGACGGCGGCAGCGAACCGGGTCTGCGCGTCGAGGTCGCCCGGGCCTAGCAGGTACCTTCTCAGCTGCCGCCGTGCTTCCGCTAGCCGGTCGTCACCGGGCGCGGCAGCCTGGGCCAGGATGTCGGACAGCGATGCGCAGTCCGGCTCGAGCAGGTATCCGGCTGCCGCAGCCGGATACCTCTCGCCGAACTCGCGCTCATCAAGGCCGTCAGGATTGGTCACAACGTAGGGTTTCCCGGCGGCCATGAAGTCGCTGACGACGCTCGAGATGTCGCTGATCAGCAAGTCCGCTCGGTTGAAGCAGTCATACAGGACAGGCAGCGGCCCAGTTATCACGCGGTGCTGCCACCAGCCCTGTGATCTCCAGTACGCCGCATGCCAGGCGTCGGTTAGCCGCTTCCATTCAGTGTCGTCTGTGCCAGCAGGCCTGCTATCGCGTGACAAGGTCGCCTCGTCCCGGGGCGCGCGTAGCCACGAAGCCCAGCCGCCTGGGTGTGTATCCGATCCGTGGCTCAGCTCGGTCATCCGCGCGCTGATGCGGGACAGTTCGGTCGCAGCGGACCGCCGGTCCGCGTCGCCAGCGGCGGCTTCCGCCAGCCAGGTGCGCGCCCGTCGCTGCTCGTCGTTAGCCTGCTCGATGAGGGCGACAATCGCCTTGTGGACGGCCACGGCGCTGTGGTCGCGCACCCCGGTGAGCGGGTGCGGCTTGTAGAGGACCCGGACCTGCGGCACGTGATCAAGGAGGGCCTGGACGATGTTGAGTCCCATCATCTTGAAAGAGATATCGCTATCGGTCCACCCCTCCCAGGTCGGTGCGTACAGCACCGTGAACATCCGGTTCGCGGCACCTTCGGCGACCGTCCGAATACCCGCGAGCTGCGGTCTGCCGACCTCGACGATGTCCTCGTCGCGCACGCCCACTTGCGCGCGCAAGTACCTGTCACGTCCCGCCTGGCCGGCGACCCAGACCTGGTCGTAGGCCTTGGCGAACGGATTGACGCTCGATGCCTTGTCGCTGTCGCCGTGGCCGATGAATGCGCTGGCGACTCCGGGTATCCGGAGCTGGACGATGTTCTGGGCGGTATTGGCCGGAAACAGTGCGACCCGCACGGTGGGCAGCTCGAAGTTCATCATGTCGACCGGATCGTCGATGCAGACCACGGGCAGGCTGGTCCGGCCGAGCAACGGCACGAGGTATCGGTCGCGCAAGATAATCACTGTTGGCCGGCGCAGCCGCGCGACGGTAGCAAGCCACATGTTGATCTGGTAGATCGACTCTTCAGAGCCGCTGAGGTAGACCACAATCTCCGGCCGATACGCTGCGACCTGCTCACTGACGGCTGACAAGACGGGGGCCGGGTCCTTGAGGTGCCGATTGCGGCGAGCGAAACCCGCCATGATCACACAAAGGATCGCGCTCGCTGCCAGCGCCAGCGAAATGCCGGCGAACGCCCACGCGAAGTTGGCCGTCAGTGCCGCGGCCACGCCACCAGCAACTGGAATCGCGTCCAGGTAGAGCAGCTTCTGTGCGTCGTTCGGGGCAAGCCACGGTGGCGCTGCATTCGGAATGCGTAGCCCGGTAAGGTCTACGTTCCGGGTAACCGCCGGAAGCGTTCGGCACTGCGTGACGTAGATGACCAGCGCCGAGCAGATGGCGCGGACCGCATGCAAACCCATCAGCGCGACGGCGAAGGCCACCAGTGCGGCACTCGGCGACAGCACTCGCGCTAGCAAAATGATCAGTGCGAGCTCGCGGAGGCCCCAGCGCAACTGCGTCCCTGCCTGCACCCAATTGAGGGTCTTCATCAGCTCGGGCACGACGCGCCAGGACCAGACCTCGGCCAGGTAACTGACGATCGTCACAATGAGGAACAGCCAGCACCCTGGGAGCCGTCCGGCTGTGCCAGTTGGCAGGAGGGCAGCGGCGAACAGCAGCGGGTAGGAAGCCAGCAAGACTGCTGCGCTTACCAAGCGGACAAGACGATTGGCGACGAGACGCCCATTAGTTCCGTACATTTATCACTCTCTGATCAATGCGTGGCCGCAGCCGGGGCTGCGCTCACCTCGCCGCGCAGCTTCGCGGTGTTGAGCGGATCGATAAGCCGCACATCGATCACGTGCCCGGTCAATTCAGAAACCAGAACGTCGACCGAGGTCAGGGCCACCGCCATGGGCGAGAGCAGGGTGCCAGACTGCTCGGAGCCGAAGGCGCGCAGGCGCATCGGCGTTTGCGTCCGCTCAGGATTCACGCAGTTGACTTTGACGCCAATCTCCGACCACTCGTCCGCAAGCGCCTGTGTGAGATTCACGACTGCGGCTTTCGTTGAGGAGTAAATGCTGTAACCGGCCCTGCCACGGGTGTAGGAGCTGGAGGTGAACAGGAGCAGATGCCCTCGGGTGGCGGCCAAGTAGCCCATCGCCGCCTGCGCGATCGCGACAGGGGCCAGGTAGTTCACGCGGATGGTTTGGTCAATCGCAGCTTGGTCGGTGTCCGCGAGCTTGCCCATGGACAGCACGCCTGCGGTGTTGACCACGAAGTCGATCCGCCCAGTGGCGCCATGCGCTTGCTGCAAGGCAGCCGCAACGTCGGCGGCGCTCTCAACGTGAGTGCCGGTCTGCGTACGGCTGAACGAGAACACCCGCGCGCCGAACTTCGTGGCGACCTGGCAGATGTCGGCGCCGATTCCGGAGCTCCCGCCGAACACCACCATCGTCGTGCCAGTGAGCCTTCTTCGGTACGCATCTGGTGGTACCTCGGGCGGCGCTTCGTGCGACGCGAGCTGGAAGAGTTTGTCGGCGATGTGCAAGTCGAGCGGGTGGGTGACCTTGATGTTCTGCTCACTGCCGGTCACGACGTAGATCGGCGTGTCCGGCAGGTAGCGGAGCACAACCCCGCAGTCGTCAGTAGGAGGGCTAGCGGCGAACTCAGGGTCGTGATGGGCAAGTTCGTATGCGCGCCTGATGACCGACAACCGGAAGCCCTGCGGCGTCTGGCCCCGCCTCAGTAGGCCTCGCGGCGGGATGTCGGTGATGACGTTGGCTTCGTCGACCACGATCACCGTGTCCGCCGACGGAATGGCTACGTCGACAGCGCTGTAGGTGCGAAGGGCTGCGACACACTCTGAGATGATCTTCGGATCAAGCAGAGGGCGCACGGCGTCATGGAACAGGACGTTGCACTCGGTCGCAGTCCCATATCGCGCAGTAACAGCTTCGATCGCCTTGGCGGTCGACTCAATGCGCTCATGCCCCCCGTCGAGCACGCGCACTACCTTGCGGTAGCCGCCCCTGTCGACGAGTTCTTGTGCTTGCGCCGTGTGGCCGACTGCCATCATGACCACAATCTCGTCGATCTCCGCATGCGCCTCGAAGGCGTCGATCGAGTGTTCGATGATGGTCTTGCCAGCCACCTTAAGGAGCTGCTTCGGGATAGTCAGGCCCAGCCGCGAACCTGTCCCGCCTGCCAAGACCACAGCCACGTTGCGTAGCCGTGCCTGAGCTTCTGTCATGCGGGGCCGCAAGGTCTCTGCGGATCTTGATGTGGCAGCTTTCGGACATGCTCGCGACGAAACATGCTGAGACTTTAGCTGCCGTTTACCTTCTGTTAGCCAGACTTTCTCGATTTGCTGCCACTAACGCGGTGCACTAAGGCTTAGGTTTCGCGGCTCGGGTCAAGACCAGCGCCGCCGCACGCTCTATGCGCACGTTGAACGGGTCCCTGTAGCATCGACGCAGCCGACCCGGCACGGAGGGAGCACCCAGTTACGTACCATGCCCAGGCACTGGCCTGGGCAGGTCTCGGGGCGTTAGCTCAATGGTAGAGCAGCGGACTTTTAATCCGTGGGTTCCGGGTTCGAGCCCCGGACGCCCCACCACCTGACATCCGCGGACACGCCAGGTTCGTATCGCTGCCAAAACGCTTCAAATGTAAACGTATTGATCGGCGTCGGCGTCTATCTAATACGGGAATGCCCTGCGATAGTCACCGAGCCCACCGAAAGGCCATCATGCGTTACCGCTTCATCGCCGCCGCCGCGGCGGCAGCCGCCATCGCGGCTACCGCGGCACTCACCGGCGCCGGCATCGCCAGCGCTTCGACTCCGGTCATCGGTACCACGTCCATGACCAACGTCCCTGACACCACGAACGCCTCAGGGCCGGCCTGCCTGACCACGGTCAACGGCCCGCAGTGGGCTACCGATCAGTTCCCCACCGTCACGCTCTCCGCGACCGAGCTCACGTCCCCGGCCAACACGTGGAACGTGACGATCACCAGCAACGGCAGCTTCAAGGGCTTCGCTGACCCAATCACCTGCGCTGCACTCGTATCAGCAGGGAACATCACCGGCAGCGTCCAGTACACCGTGCTGTCGGCGACGCCGCCGGTCGCCACTGGACTGAAGGCTGACTATGCAGGGGAGACCGAGTTCAAGACGCTGATCGATGACTTCTTCGGTGACAGCCCGACTATCACCGGCGGTGACATCTACGACTTCTCCTACCAGGGCGGTAACTACACCCAGGTCGGCACCGAAGGCGGCGGCCTGGTCATCACCGGGGATGTCGTTGGTACGTTCGAGAAGGTGCCCAACGTGATCGGGGAGCGCGCCAACCCGGCGCTGGCTGCCATCACCGCAGCGGGCCTGACCGGCGCGACGAGCCCGGCACGCAACCCGCTGTACGTCTATGTGGTGACGGGCGAGTCCCCGGCTGCTGGCACGAAGGTCGCGCCTGGCACCAAGGTCACGCTGACGGTTGTGAAGGCGACGGCATCGGTCACCGTGCCGAAGGTGATCGGGCAGCGGGCGAACCCGGGGCTGGCTACCATCCGGGCAGCCGGCCTGGTGGCCGTCACGAACCCGCTCCGCAAGTCGACCGGCACCTACGTGATCACGTCGGAGTCCCCGGCAGCGGGCAGCAAGGTAACGCCCGGCGCCAAGATCGTCGTCGGTGTGAAGCTGGTCAGCTAGAAGCCGCGCACGCCAGAGAGCCCCGCTGGCCCGCATGGGCCAGCGGGGCTTTCGGTTGTGCTAGGAGATCAGGCCGTTGATTGCGTGGGCGGATTGCTACACAACGGCACGGTTGATGCGAGCTTCGCCAGTCAACAGACCTGTTGTAGCGCCGCCCGAACCGCGGCCACGAACTCGGCTTGCTCGCCGCGGCTGGAGACTCTCATCCGCTGGAACGCCTCGCCGAACCGGACGTCGACATAGAGGTCACCGGCATCCTCGTGGAAATGAAGGAACGCCCGGGATCCGCGCGAGAAGGAACCGCGCTTGCGTTCCCGCAGCTCGGGCATCTGACGGAGCTCCGCCAGCAACGCCTCTGCACGATCAAGGTCCTCATCCGTCGCATGCCGCACGAGTCGAGCATGGACTGACGCCGACCGCCGGACAAGTGCCGGAGGCGCGAATAACAGGTCGCGGATGCGCGCCCGACCGCGAATGCGAGGACCCATGTCAGTTACAGCTCGGCCCGAGCGGCAATTCGGCTGGTGGGACATGTTCGTCCCGCCGCGGCACATGGGCCATGCCGACTTCCTGCGGGAACGCATCGACGGGCGGGTCGGCCAGTAATATCCGCGGCGCGCCGCGGTCCGGCGACCTCAGGATGAATCGCGCTTGACCGCCGGCGCCGGATCGGGCTCGGTGAGGCCGAGCAGCGGCTCGTCGGTCGAGCGAATGTCGGCGGTCGGCAGCCCGCCCGGATACAGTTTCCTGGCCTGCTCAGCCACCGAGATGGCGATCTCGACGTGCTGACGCCGCGAAGCCGCGTAGAAAGTCTGGGCGTCCCCGCTCAGCTTCGGACTGGCGTGCAGGGGCTTGTCGCTCACCGCGAGCAGCGTGGCGGTCGGGATGCGGTAGCGGAAGCCGTTCGCGGCTACGGTCGCGGATTCCATGTCCACGGCGATCGCTCGCGACAGCCGCAGCCGTTCGCTCACGGTGGCGAGGTTCAGCTCCCAGTTCCGGTTCGCCGTGGTGAAGACGATGCCCATCCGGCTCCGCAGGCCACGGGCGGTCACCTCGTCGAGCAGCAGCGCGTTCAGCGTGTGATTGGAGACGACGGGCACGCTCAGCGGCAGCATGTCGTCCAGCACCCGGTCGTCCCGCATGAATGCCGTCGCCAGGACCAGGTCGCCTATCTCCTGGTGATTACGCAGGCCGCCGCAGTGCCCGATCATCAGCACGAGGTCCGGGCGCAGCACGGCGAGGTGATCGGTGATCGTCTTGGCGTTCGAAGGGCCGACGCCGATGTTGACCATCGTCAGCCCGGCCCGGCCTGGCAGTTCGTGGTGCCAGGCTGGCATCTGCCGGTCGCCGGAATCCGGACCCGTGCAGTCCGGCAGCGCAGCGCGGAATTCTGCTATATGCCAGGAGTAGTTCGTCAGCAGCACGTAGCGCTGGAACGATTCGGCGGCGGTGCCGGTGTAATGCCGGAGCCGGTCGATGGACAGGGCCATCCGCTCCGGCCCGAACAGGAACAGCTTCTTGCGCCGCAGGTCCGAGCTCGCCTCATCCACGGCTTGCCCGAGCGCGGGATCACGCAGGTCGACCGACGGGCGGCCGGGGCTGACGGAGACGCGCGCGCCGGCGGCCGCGAGGCGGCCGAGTTCACGTTCTAGGTACCAGCGGATCGCGCCCGGCGAGGAAAACTCGCCTTCCAGGATCGGATTGTGGGCTGACCACGGGCGCTCGACCGTCAGCTGCGGATACCGCCCGGCCCTGTCGGCTTCTTCGAGGGCATCGCAGAGGCGCGCGATCTCTGCCTGCCGGTCGGCGGCCGGGATGACCGAGAAGTCCAGCGACATGGTCATCTGGCCATCATGCCAGCACCTGCGACGGTCACTGCCAGGTACCGATCGGCTCCGGCCACTGCTTACGGGCGCGTGCCGAACGATGGGCGCCCCGGCTGCGACGGCAGGATCGCGTACGCATCCTTGACCCAGTCACATAGCAGCGGCCGCGTCTCGCGCGGGTCGATGATGTCCTCGACGCCGAACCGCTCAGCCGTGCGGAACGGATGGCGCACCGCGTCCAGCCGGGCCCGGATATCGGCCAGCAACGCCGCCGGATCCTCCGCCGCCTCCAGGTCGGCCCGGTAGGCCGCCTCGATGCCGCCCTCGACTGGCAGCGATCCCCAGTCGGCCGACGGCCACGCCCAGCGGCGGACGAGCCGGTGCCGGTTCGTCAGGCCGGCCCCGCCGACACCGAACACACGGCGCACGATGACCTCGGCGCCAGGCACGGTGCCCTGGTATACCGCGCTGATCGCGCGTACGCCGTGACGGATCGTGGCCCGCTGCTCCGCGCGCGTGCCGATCAGCAGCCCTGGCTGATCCGTGAACGTGACCACGGGCAGGTGGAAGGTTGAGCACAGGTCGGCGAGACGGATCACGGCGTCGGCGCCCTCGGCCGTCATGCAGCCGCCGGACACGAACGGGTCGCAGGCGACGACCCCGACTGGGTGCCCGTCCAGGCGGGCCAGCGCGGTGACGATCGAGCCGCCGTAGCGCTGCACCTCCATGACCGAGCCGGCGTCGAGCACGGCGCGCAGGATCGTCCGGATCCGGTACGGCTGGCGGCGGTCACGTGGCACCGCCGACAGCAGCGCCTCGTCCTGGCGATCGACTGGATCAGCGCACGGGATGACCGGCGGCAGCGCGAACGCGCTTGAGGGCAAGTACGACAGGAAGTCCTTGATCAGCTCGAACGCCTCAGCCTCGGAAGCGGCGATGAGGTCGACGGCCCCGTTCCTGGCATGAACGCGGGTGCCGCCCAGCGCCTCCTTGTCGACGTCCTCCCCGGCGCCGCTCTTCACCACGGGCGGGCCCGCCACGAACAGCTGCGCGGTGCCCTCGACCAGGATCGACAGGTGGGCCGCGCAGAGCCTGGCCGCACCGAGGCCAGCGACCGGGCCGAGACCGGCGGCAACGACCGGCACGACCGAGAGGTTGTCGACGACGCGATCCCAGCCGGGGTTCACCGGGACGTAGGTGTAACCGGTCTGCTCGAGCGACTTGACGCTGCCGCCGCCGCCAGTGCCTTCGACGAGCCTGATGATCGGCAGCCGGAGCTCGTTCGCCAGTTGCTCGGAGTAGATCTGCTTCGCGATGATGCCCGCGTCCGCGGCACCGCCGCGGATGGTGAAGTCGTCGCCGCCCACGACCACCTTGCGGCCGGCCACCCGGCCGGTCCCGGCTACGAAGTTCGCCGCCATGAAGCTCGCCAGCGTGCCCGCATCGTCATAAGCAGCCGTCCCGGCCAGCGCGCCGATCTCGCGGAACGAGCCTTCGTCGAGCAGGACCGCGATTCGCTCGCGAACTGTGAGACGCCCCGCGTCATGCTGTCGCCGGATCTTGTCCGGGCCGCCCATGCGCTCTGCGAGCTCCTGCCGCCTGCGCAGCTCGTCCAGTTCCGGTTGCCAGGTCATGCCGACAAAAGCTAACTCACCGTGGCATCTCCAGGCCATAGGCGACTGCTCCCGGCGCCGGGTCCGCCAGCTCCTGTCTGGTCAGCTCCAGGTCGGCCGTGTGGCCCGACCGCCACTCCGCGAACGCCATCGCCAGCAAGCTCGGCACCAGGTCGGTCGAGCGGCGCAGCACCCAGGCGGTGCCCTTGGTCGCCATCCAGGCCAGCTGCTCGGCCTTGGTGGGCGGCTCGTTGAGCGGCTCGGCGCCTGGTGGCGGCCCGACTTGATGACCGGCCTGCGCCAGCAGCGCGTGGAACCGGCCTGCGATGAGCCGGTGCCCGCGCTCGCTCGGGTGCAGGCGGTCGACGGCCCACATCGCGGGGTCGTAGGCCGCTGCATCGGTCGCGGCGTCGAAGTGCAGGGTGCCGAACCGCTCGGCCATCTGATCCATGACCTCGTTCACCTGATGCGCGCGCCGCGCCAGCGGCCTGGCCAGCACTCCCGGCACACCGAGCATGCGCCCCGGATCAGGCAGCCGCATCGTGAGCACGTCGGCGCCGGAGGCCCGGAGCGCGCCGATGGTATGGGCCGCAGCCGCCGCGATCCGGCCGGGGTCGAAGTTCGGTCGCAGCGTGTCATTCACGCCGATCACCACGCTGGCTACATCCGGCCGCAGCCGCAGCGCCCGCGGCAGCTGATCTTGCTCCAAGTCCGCCATGCAGGCGCCGTTCCCGGCGACGATGTGCAGCGCGCAGGCCGGCAGGCTCTCGGCCAGCAAGACGGCCCAGCCTCGCCAGCCTCGCGGGCCCTTGCGGGGCGCGCCGGCAGCTCCCGGTGGCGGGGCCGGCGGTAGCCGGACCGGGTCGCCGATCCCGAGCGTGATCGAGTCGCCGAGCGCGACGAAGGTCGTCATGCTGCGACCGCCGTGCGCTCGACCGAGCCAGCGGCCGAGAGCACGTCGACGTAGTGATCGATCAGCTCGTCACAGAGCGCCGGCCAGCTGCGGCCGAGCACCATCTGCCGGCCCGCCCTTCCCTGCGCGGCGCGCAGCGCTGGATCGGCGGCAAGCCGGGCTACCGCGCCGGCCAGGGCGGCGGCGTCACCCGGCGCCACGAGGAAGCCCGTCACGCCATCGCGCACCAGATCAAGCGGGCCGCCGGCGGCGGGCGCGACGACGGGCAGGCCGCTGGCGGCGGCTTCCTGCAGTGTCTGGCCGAACGTGTCATGCGGGCCGGCGTGCACGAATACGTCGAGGCTGGCGTAGATCATCGCCAGATCTTCGCCGCCGCGCTGCCCGAGGTACAGGGCCGAGGGGACGGCTCGCCGGATCGCGGCCTCAGCCGGGCCGGCGCCCACGATCACCACCCGCACGCCGGGTAGCGCAGCGACGTCAGCGAGCAGGTCGACCCGCTTCTCCGTGGCGAGGCGCCCCACGTAGCCGACCAGGACCTCGCCGCCTGCCGCGAGCTCGGCCCGCAGCTGATCGCTGCGTTTTGCTGGGTCGAACCGGCGGCAGTCCACGCCCCGGGCCCAGACGTGGACCCGCTCGACGCCGTGCTCGCGGAGATCCCGGGCGGTTGCCGTGCACGGCGACAGTGTCCGGTCCGCCGCATTGTGGATCTTTCGCAGCCGGTGCCAGGCGATCGCCTGCCCGACCCGGCCCGCGTGGTAAGCCCGCGCATAAGCGGGCAGGTCGGTGGCGTACACCGCGACCATGGGCACGCCCAGCTCAAGCGCCGCCGCGCAGCCGCCAGCGCCGAGCACGAACGGCCCGGCCAGGTGGACGAGGTCAGCGCGGTGCGCCGCCACGGCGGCCCGGACACCCGCGCCGGGCAGCCCGACCCGGAAGCCCGGATAGACAGGCACGCCGATCGAGCGCACCCGGACGACTGGGAAGTCGAAGCCGCAATCTGGCAGCGACACGCCGCTGGCAGGCTCGGGCGCGATGACGAGCGGCTGATGGCCGCGGGAGATCAGATGCTCCGCCACGCGCACCGCAGTGTGCGCAACGCCGTTGACATCGGGCGGGAATGATTCTGAGACATAAGCAACTCGCACGCTCACACGGTGAGCCACGCGTCTGAGCGGAACGCACGCTAGGCCGTGACAGTCCGGCGAACTGTAGGTGACATCTCTGCACCAAGAACAGCAGGTCAGAACGACGCTGCGGCGTCGGCGCCAGCGACCGGACCATTAGCCCGGCCTGCGTCAGTCAGCACGCAGGCCGGGCGCCGGGGCAGGCTAGACGATGTGGATCACTGGAGCGTCGCCCGGCCGTGAGGTCAGACGGCGCGGCGCGGCCGGGAGCCCGCCGGGCGGTGTGCGGACGCCCGCGGCGGACGGCCAGAGTTGCGGCGCGACCTTGGCGGGGCGGTGGCCGGGCGAGCCCGGTACTCGGCCGCGGGCGGCCGGGGCGGTACTGGCGTGCCGGTCGTCGCGATCTCGCGGACCACGGGATGGCCTGCCGCAACGTGATGGCGGACTGGCTCGACCCCGGCGGACAAGTGCAAGCGCTCGAGCTCGCGGAGCTGCTCGCGCATCGCCAGGGTCACTACCAGGCCGGTCGCGCCGGCGCGTGCGGTCCGGCCGGACCGGTGCAAGTAGTCCTTGTGGTCATTCGGCGGGTCGAAGTGGACGACGAGCTCGATGCCGTCCACGTGAATGCCTCGCGCCGCGACGTCAGTCGCGACCAGGACGCGCGGGTGGCCGGCCGCGAATGCGTCCAGCGCCCGCTGGCGCTGGCTCTGGTTGCGGTCGCCGTGGATGGCCGCGGCGCTGACCCCGGCCCGCTCAAGCTGCTTGGCGAGCCGGTCGGCGCCGTGCTTGGTGCGGACGAAGAACAGGGTTCTGGCCGGGCGGCTCGCCATCTCGGCGGCGACGGCGAGCTTGTCCTCTGCCGTCAGCACAAGCACGCTATGCTCAGCCGCACTCCCCGCGACAACGTCAGGCGTGACCGCGTGCAGGGCGGGGTCGGTGAGGTAGGACCGGACCAGCTTGTCCACGCCCCGGTCCAGGGTCGCAGAAAACAGCATTCGCTGGCCCGTGGCCGGAGTCTCGTCCAGGATTCGCGTCACCGATGGCAGGAAGCCCAGGTCAGCCATGTGGTCGGCCTCGTCGATCACGGTGATCGTCACCTCGCCGAGGTTGCAGGACCTGCGCTCGAGCAAGTCGATCAGCCGTCCAGGAGTCGCGACGACGATGTCAACGCCCCCCGCGAGGCGCGTGATCTGGCGTCCGATCGGCACGCCGCCGTAGACCGTCGTCACGCTGACGCCGATCGTGCGGCCGAGTGGCGTCAGCACGCCAGCCACCTGCTGCGCGAGCTCACGGGTCGGTACCAGGATGAGACCGCGCGGTGCCTTGGGCGCGGCCTGGCCGCGCATCCCGGCGATCGTGCTCAGCATCGGGAGCCCGAAGGCGAGCGTCTTGCCCGACCCGGTCTCGGCTCGGCCAAGCACGTCGCGGCCGCTCAGGGCGTCGGGCAGGGCCCGCGCCTGGATGGCAAATGGCTCGGCGATGCCGCGACTAGCCAGCGCGCCGACGAGCCTCGCATCGAGGCCTAGCTCGGCGAAGGTGCGGGCCGGCGGCTGGGGCAGGCTGGCCGCCGCCGCGAGTGCGCGGTCGAGCTCGGACCGCGGGTCTGGCCGCTGGGACTGGCCGGACGACGTGTTGGGCCGCCCTTGGTGGTGCTGCCGCGGTTTCCCACGGTAAGGCGCGGGCGCGCGGCGGCGCCCTGAAGTGTGAGGCATATATGCCAGGCTCCATCGGTAATCCTGGGCCGCGTCATGTCAAGAGTCGACGACACGGCGAAATTATGGATTCACCGAGGAGCGGACAGCTCGCATAGCGACCGCGAGAGCCCGTGCCCTTGGTGAGCACAGTGCTCGCGAGACGGTGCATTAAGCACCATAGGCAGCCAACGCTATCAGTAGCCCGGATGTTCCCGGCGCGATGCCATCCGGCCGCGCCCACTTCATCGAGGGCGTCCTCTGGCACGTCGGGCTATCCTGCCGTTATGAGCACCTCGCCGCTCGACCCGCAGGATATCCGTGCCGCTGCCGAGGTCTATGGCGAACTCGGGCCTGAGTACAACGACGAGGTGGTCGCCGCCTTCATCGACCGAGTCGACCGGGCCGTCGCCGCACGCGTCGAAGCGCGACTGGCCGAGGAACGCCGGGGCCGGCCCGCAGCCCGCGCCGGTCGCCGCACGCTGCTGAGGGGAGTCGCCCTTGGCGTCTGCGCCGGCGCCCTGGTGGCTGGCATCGGCGTCAGCCACACGCACGTCGGCATTACGCACCGGAGCTTCGCCCACGTGGTGCCCTACCGCGGCTCTGGACCCGGCCCAGGCGTGCCCAGGCCGGTGCCCGTCCCGCCGCCTCCTCCTCCGGCAGTGAGCTAGCCGGCTAGTCCCCTCGAACCCCGACTCTGCGAGGTCCGGCAGTGAGTGTCCTGCACGTGCGTGGTTTCGGCTTGCCGACAGGCGAGGTCGTTGATTTGTACGCAGACGGCGACCAGTGGACCACCGACCCGGTGGCAGGCGCCGACCTGGCGGGCGAGGGCTGGGTCCTGCCAGGCCTTGTCGACGCGCATACGCATCCAGGCGCCGAGGAACCAGGCACGCCCTTCGACGAGCAGCTGCTGCGGGCCGACCTGCGCCAGCACGCGGCCGCCGGGGTGACGCTGATCCGGTCGCCCGGACTGGCCGGCCAGCCGCCGGACTGGTTCGGCGCGGATCCCGAGCTGCCGCGTGCGGTGCACGCCGGACCGTGGTTCACCCGCGATGGCCAGTTCTTTGACGGCTGGGGGCGGCGCCCTAGCCACGCCGAGCTGCCGGCGCTCGCCGCCGAGCAGGCGCGGCGAACCGGCTGGGCCAAGATCATCGGCGACTGGCGCCGCGACGACGAGCCGATCCCCGCCGACGTGCTGGCCGCGGTTGTGACCGCGGTGCACGCTGCGGGCGGCCGGGTTGCCGTGCACGCCAACTACGCGCAGACCAGTAAGTCGGCCGTAGCCGCGGGCGTCGACTCCATCGAACACGGCATGCGGCTCGATCCGGACCTGCTGCCACAGCTAGCCGCGGACGGCATCGCGCTGACGCCGACCTTGTCGGTCATCGAAGGCATGCTGGCCAACGCCGGCGATCGCGATCTGGGCGACCTCCCGGCGGCGGTCCAGGCACACCGCGACCTGATCGTGCAGGCTGCTGAGGCGGGCGTGACCCTGCTCGCCGGGACGGACTCGCGGCCACACGGGCGGATCACCGACGAGATCAGCGCGCTCGTCGCCGCGGGCCTCCGGCCCGCGGACGCGCTGGCCGCAGCGTCGTGGACCGCACGCGCTTATCTGGGCTGGGCCGGTCTGGAGCCAGGCGCGCCGGCCGACGCCGTCGTCTACGACGCCGACCCGCGCTCGGATCTGAGCCAGCTTGCCAGCCCCGCGGCGGTCATCCTCCGCGGCAGGCTCGTGTATCGGCGCGCATAACTCCGCGCCATCGAGACCTGGACAGGCGGCGAAAGCCGCTGGCCGGAACCCCGGGCGGTAGTGAGGCGTTGTCCGGGCGTGCAGCTGATGAGCGTCATGAGGTGGTTGCTGCAGAAACCCGGAAACGTGGATCTGGCGTCGTTCTGGAAGCTGCTGCCCCAAGTCGGCGAGCATGAGCTGCGGCTGCGCGGGCTGACCGATCGCGAGCTGACGGCAGCGGCGCGAGCGGCCCGTGATGACGCGGAAATCTGCGCTTGTGGCCGCGAGGCGGCGCGGCGCGCGCTCGGCGAGCGGCCGTACGAGGTGCAGGTGCTCGGGACGCTGGCGATGCTTTCCGGGCTGGTCGCCGAGATGGCGACCGGTGAAGGCAAGACCCTGAGCGGTGCGCTCGCCGCGGCCGGCTACGCGCTGCGTGGCAGGTCGGTGCATGTGATGTCGGTGAACGATTACCTGGCCCGGCGCGACGCTGAGTGGATGCGCCCGGTCTACGACTTGCTGGGCGTGACCGTCGGCTGGATTGGCCAGGCCTCGACAGTGGCGGAACGGCGGCGCGCCTACGCCGCGCAGGTCACCTACGCGCCGGTGAGTGAGATCGGCTTTGATGTGCTCCGCGACCGCCTGGTCACCGACGTCGCCGATCTGGTCGGCGGTAATCCGGATGTGGTCTTGATCGACGAGGCTGACTCGGTGCTAGTAGATGAGGCGCGGGTGCCGCTGGTCCTCGCGGGTTCGGCGGAGATCGCGGATGTCGATCGCGAGATGGCGCGGATCGCGGCCGGGCTTCACGCCGGCGAGCACTACGAGGTCGACGGGGATGCTCGCAACGTGTACCTGACCAGTGCGGGAGCGCGAGCCGCGGAACAGGCGCTGGGTGGCATCGACTTGTACACCGTTGCGCACGCCGAGGCACTTACCAGACTCAACGTGGCCCTGCACGCTCACGCGCTGCTCCAGCGCGAAGTGGACTACATCGTGCGGGACGGCGTAGTACAACTCATCAGCGAGTCCAGGGGCAGGGTAGCCCGGCTGCAGCGCTGGCCCGACGGCCTGCACGCGGC
>DATHQE010000103.1:0-2518 GCA_035483035.1 Streptosporangiaceae bacterium
GACGACAGCACGGTCCGCGCGTTCCGCGACCAGGTCCTGGCCCATCTGGGCCAGCCGCTCATCGATGTGCGCTCGCCTGGCGAGTACACCGGCGAGCTTCTGCACATGCCCGACTATCCGCAGGAAGGCGCGCTCCGCGGCGGGCACATCCCGGGCGCCAAAAGCGTTCCCTGGTCCCGCGCCGCCGCTGACGACGCCACCTTCCGGACGCGCAACGAGCTTGAGGCGATCTACGCCGGTGACGCCGGGCTGCGACCGGACGACGATGTGGTGGTCTACTGCCGGATCGGCGAGCGGTCCAGCCATACCTGGTTCGTCCTGCACCACCTGCTGGGCTATCCGACGGTGCGGAACTATGACGGGTCGTGGACCGAATGGGGGAACTCGGTCAGGACGCCGATCCGCCGTGGGGAGGAGCCGTGACAGCTGGCCCCGGCACCCTGACCCCCCGGCTACAGGAGATCGCTGACGATTTCGGCGCCCTTCCGGACAGTGACCGCCTTCAGCTGCTGCTCGAATTCGGCCAGGACCTGCCGCCGCTGCCGGCCCGCTATGCCGAGCACCCTGATCTGCTGGAGCCGGTGCCGGAGTGCCAGTCACCCCTTTTCCTGGCGGTCGAGGTAGCGGACGACGGCACGGTGCACTTGTTCTTCGACGCCCCGCCGGAAGCACCGACGACTCGCGGTTTCGCGGGCATTCTCTACGCCGGGCTGGACGGCCTCGGCGCGGACGAGATCCTGGCGACGCCAGGCGAGTTTTCCGCTCAGCTCGGCTTGCGGGATCTGGTCAGCCCGCTGCGGCTGCGCGGCATGGCCGCGATGCTGGCCCGGATCAAGCGTCAGGTGCCCGAGCAGCGAGCCTGAGCGCGACGCCGCGATCAGTCATCCTGTTCCTCGCGGCGCAGTCCCGCCTCGGCAAACTCAACCAGCAGGTCATTGATCGACACGCCCCGCCGCTCGGCGCTGGCAGCAAGCCGGGCGAAGAGGACCACGGGCATGACAACAGTGCGGCGTACGTAGTCGTCGCTTTCCCAGACCTCGCCCGGCGGCTCAGCCACGTTCGCTCCGCGTTGCGGCCAACGGCGCCGGCTCCGCTAGCGGGACATAGCGGCGCAAGACGCGGTCGCTCAGCAGCCCCAGGCAGCTCAGGTTGGGAAACCCGGGTCCCTGCGCGAGGGCTGCGACCAGCGGCAGATGCAGCGGCGGGTCGAGTCCGGCGACCGACAGATGGAGGTCGATCCGCCGCTCCAGTCCGTCTTCACCAAGCGCGTCATCGAACAGCTGGCGAGCCCCGCCGCCAAGCAAGCCTTCGAACCAGCGCGCGTCAAAACCGATCGCGACGACTACCAGGTCGTAGGCCACCCGCTCACGCTCGCTGCCGTAGCCGATCGTGACGACGACCTGGCCCTCGCCAGCGTCAATCGCGACTGCGCGGCCGGCCAGCGCGCGGTAGCCGGGCGACTGGTTGAGAATCGCCTCAGCCTGAAGCGAGAAGACGCCGCGGTCGGTGCGCTCGATGAACTCACGCCGGTGCGACTCGGCCAGTCGCGGCCACTCGCCTGGATCAGAGAAGTAGCGGTTCTCGTCGTAACTCTCCCCGCGCGAGTACAGCACGCCGCGAGCAGTCAGGACGTCGACCGTCGAGCGCTTGTGCGCCGTGCGCAGCAGGCTGATGACCACCGAGGCAGCGGTCTCGCCGCTGCCGATCACGCACATGCACCGCGGCACGTCCGCCGCCACGGCGCGCTCGGCCAGCCAGTAGCTCCGCCCGTCGAAGACCCGCGGATGGTCCTGCGGCTGGCCAGGAACCCGGATCGGCGGTCCGGCACCGGTGATGACGACACCGTCAGCCCGGATCGTCTCACCGGATCCGAGTGTCAGCCGCCAGCGCCGGTCTGCCACCTCCAGCCCGACGACCTCACCAGGGACGATCTCGGCGTCCGCTCGCAGCGCGACGGCACGCAGGTAGGAACTCCACTCCCGGTGAGTCGGCCGCAGCCGGCCGCGGTCGACCCAGTCGGCATACGCACCGATAGTCGCTAGATGCCGCTGCCAGCTGTAGCCCGACATCGCCGCGGTGACCGCTGGCGACACCGCGGCCCACGATTCGGCATAAGGGAAGCCGATGTCCTTCTCCGGCGGGGTGCTCAGCGGGAGCTGCCCGCTGGTGTAGCCCTGCTCGCCGGTCCAGTTGCCGGCGACCGGGCCCCGGTCGACAAGCACCACATCAGGCACGTCCAGGCCAGCGGCTTCGAGGGCACGCGCCTTGGCGGCGATGGCAATGCCCTTCGGCCCGGCACCTACGACCGCCAACGTCGGCATGCCCGTGAGCCTAACCGCGCGCCGAGCTGGCCGCGCGTGGCGCCCGCCATGGTGGCCAGAAGCGGGTCAGAGCGCCGCGTCGATCCGGTCGACGGCGGTCGCGATGGCCCGCGGGTCCGGGCTGACCGGGACGCCTCCGACCAGCACTGTCGGCGTAGCGCTGACCCCGGCAGCCACGGCGCGCTCGGTCACGTACG
>DATHQE010000104.1:0-6622 GCA_035483035.1 Streptosporangiaceae bacterium
GTCGGCGTCCTCGCTGACGAGCTCCAGGCCGGATGCCCTGGCCTGCAGCTCGATCACCGTGGCGAAGTCCTGCTGGCCGTATCCGTAGCCGACCAGGCTCTGCACGATCTGATGCACGAGCGAGGCGACGGGCATGGG
Organism: Streptosporangiaceae bacterium; assembly: GCA_035483035.1. Lineage (GTDB taxonomy): Bacteria > Actinomycetota > Actinomycetes > Streptosporangiales > Streptosporangiaceae > JAJYUU01. The sequence goes on from DATHQE010000104.1 coordinate 139, forward strand.
CACTTCGTGCTCGCGCGCCGCGGCGAGCCCGAGGTCGAAGTCCTTGCGCAGCAGTTCAGAGGTAAAGGTGGCATGGAAATCGAGATTGACCAGGGCGGGGGACTTGTACCGGGTGAAGGTCGATCCCATCACGCTGTCGTTGATGCAGGCCAGGAACGCCTGGCGGCTGACGCCAGCTTTCTGCGCCAGCATGGTGACCTCGGCCAGTGACTGGATCACTGTGCCGAGGAACAGGTTGTGGCACAACTTGACGGTGCGGGCGATCTCGCCCGGCCCGACGTAGCTGGCGCCTGCTCCGAGGATGTCGAGGTAGGGCCGGGCCTCGGCGGCCGCGGCTGGGTCACCGGACACGGCGAAGGTGAGCCTGCCCGCGGCGGCGACGCGCGGGTTGCCCATGACGGGTGCGGCCAGGAACTGGGTGCCGCGGGCGGCCAGTCCGGCCCGCGCCTGCGCCGACGCCTCGACCGAGACAGTCGACAGGTCGATCACGACTGCGGGCGCCTGCTCGCCCGCCAGCAGCCCAGCTGGGCCTAATAGGGCGTCGATGAGCTGCTGCGACGTGCCAACCATCACGAAGACGACCCGAGCACGCGCCAGGTCAGCCGCCTGATCGACGACCTTGGCACCGTCGGCTGCCAGTTCCTCGGCCTTAGCCTTCGTCCGGTTGTATACCGAAACATCCAGGCCAGCCACAAGCAGCCGGCGCACGAGCATCGAGCCCATGCGTCCGGTGCCTAGCCAGCCGACCTGGCTCTGCGGGTGATCGGTCATGCGTGCCCCACGGGTGCTCGGTGATCGCGGGAATGGCCGTGGCTCGCTGTCGTCGGCTGGGCCACAATCGTTTGCGACAATCGTTTGCAATATGGAGAGAGTGGCGTAGCAGTAATACGGTTGTCAATGGTAAAAACCGCGCCATCCAACCGCGCGGCGGATCAGGACGGGCGCGCCGTCGAGCCGCGCACGATCAGCTCGGGCGCCAGGTAGAGCACCTTGACCGTGTCGGCCCCGTTCAGCCGCTCGAGCAGCAGCTGGGCGGCCTCGGCGCCGACCTGGTAGTGGGAGAACGCGACCGTGGTCAGCGGCGGCCGGAGCATGCTGATGAACGGCATGTCGTTGAAGCCCACCACCGATATGTCGGCGGGACAGCTGAGCCCGGCTTCATCGAGCGCGAGGTAACAGCCGACAGCCAGCATGTCGTTGCCCGCCGCGACCGCGGTGAAACCGCCGCCCCCGGCGAGGATCTCCTGTGCGCAGCGGTAGCCTTCCTCGATCGTGAAGGCGTGCGCGAAGGCGATCCGGCCCGGCGGCACCTCCAGGCGGGCGCCGGCCATCGCGGCCTGGAACCCGCGATAGCGCGTCAGCCCGGTGGACACGTCCTGCGGCCCGGCGATGCAGGCGATGGCGCGATGGCCAAGCGCGGTGAGGTGGCCGATGGCCATCTTGACGCCACGCTCGTTGTCGACAGTCACCGACGGGAAGCTGTAGTCCTCGGCGATGCGGTTCATCAGCACCACCGGGACGCCAGCGCGGACGGCGTCGTCAAGCAGCGGATTGCGCAGGTGCGCGGTAGCCAGTACGTAGCCATCCACGTGCCTGGCCCGCATCTGCTCGAACACCCGGTGCTCACGGGCGTCATCGCTGTCGGTGTTGCCGATCAGCGCGATGTAGCCGTCGGCTTCGAGCCGGTCGGCCAGCCCGCGGATCATCGGCGGGAAGAGCGGATTGTTCAGGTCAGGAATGAGCACGCCCACCGTGTGCGAACGCCGGGTGCGCAAGCTGCGCGCAACGGTGTTGGGGCGGTACCCCAGCTCGGCCGCCGCCGCCAGCACCCGGCCGGCCGTCTCCTCGCTGACCAGTAGCCGCGTCTCGGGATTGAGCGCCCTCGACGCGGTCGCCGGGTGCACGCGAGCCAGCCGGGCCACGTCCTTCAAGGTCACGGCTGGCTCTGGCATCGGCGCTCCAGCATTGCGGCCTGCATGTTGCCAGCTGGCCTGGTTTGCCGGAATCGTATCTCAGAGCCGCGGGTCGACTGGCTCGGATTCCAGCGCCAGCACGGCGAACACGCACTCGTGCACTCGCCAGAGCGGCTCACCGTGTGCGACCCGGTCCAGCGCCTCAAGCCCGAGGGCGTACTCACGCAACGCCAGCGACCGCTTGTGCCCCAGGCTGCGCGTCCGCAGCCGGTCGAGATTCGCCGGCTCGGTGTAGTCAGGACCGTAGATGATCCGGAGGTACTCGGGGCCCCGGACCTTCAGGCCGGGCTGAACGAGACCCTTGCGCCCCCGCGTCAGGTTCGCGGCGGGCTTGACCACCATCCCCTCGCCGCCTGCCGCGGTCAGGTCAGACCACCACTGCGTCGCGGCGGCCACCGAGTCGGGATCAGTGGTCGCTGCGAAGACCCTGCGCGTGGGCGTCACGAACTCCGGATCGGCAGCCACCAGCCGATCGGCCAGCTCCAGGTGCCAGGAGTGCGCCCGGTCGTGGAACGTGCTCCCGTCCGCGGCCAGTACCTGGAACGGCGCGATCCGCAGGCCGGCGAGACCGTCGGTCGGCCAGCAGTACCGCCGGTAAGCCGCGGTGAACGCCTCGGCGTTCGCGGCCCGAGCGCGGGTGCGCTCGTACAGGCCACCGACGTCAAGGCCGGTGGCGGCGGCCTGCTCGAGCACGCCAAGCGCGGCCGGGAGCGCGGCCCGCGCCGCCGCGCCCACGGCGGCGTACTGATCGCGGAGCAACTGACCGGCCTTCGCGCTCCAGGGCAGGATCTCGGCGTCGATCAGTATCCACGGGCTGCCGAGCGCATCGAAGAGACCGGCTGCCTGCGCTGCGTTCCTTATCCGATCGACAAAGGCCGCGCTGAGCTGATCGGGGAAGAAGGAACGACCGGTGCGAGTCCAGGCAGCGCCTAGCTGGCCGGCCGGGGTGCCGAAGCGCTCGCCGGCTGCCTCAGGTGTCCGGCATATGAGCACCACGGCGCGCGAGCCCATGTGCTTCTCCTCGCACACCACCTGGTCGACGCCGTCCGCCCGGAACGCCTCGAATGCCTGCGCCGGATGCTCGAGCAGATCCGGTCGCGCCGCGGTGGCGACCGGGCTCATCGTTGGTGGCAGGTATACGAGCCAGCGCGGGTCGATCGCGAACCGGCTCATCACTTCTAGTGCCGCGGCCGCGTTCTCGGCGCGGACGCCGATGCGCCGCTGGTACGCCGTCTCGACGACTCGGCTGCCGGTCACGTCAGTGATGTCGAGGACATCGGGCTCACGCCGCGCGGCCACCTCGGTCGTTACCGGAACAGGGGCGCCCGCATCGGCCGCCCCGAGGCCGGTGGCGACCGCGTCCGGGTTGGCCGGGAACGGCCGGGCCGGCTGGTAGTACACCTGCGCGGCCGCAACTGAAACGAGCTCGCGCTCGGGATAACGTAGCGCGGTGAGGCGCCCGCCAAAGACGCAGCCAGTGTCGAGGCACAGGGTGTTGTTGATCCACTCCGGCACTGGGACCGGGGTGTGCCCGTAGAGCACCATCGCCGTGCCCCGGTACTCCTGCGCCCACGGGTAGCGCACCGGCAGGCCGTACTCGTCGGTCTCGCCCGTCGTCTCCCCGTAGAGACAGAACTCGCGGACTCGGCCGGATGCCCGGCCCTGCAGGCGCTCGGTCAGCCCGGCATGCGACACCACCAGACGGCCGCCGTCCAGCACATAGTGCGAGATCAGGCCATCCAGAAAGCGGTCAACCTCGGCGCGGAACTCCGGCGTCTCGCCCGCCAGCTGGGCCAGCGACTCGGCGAGACCGTGGGCGACCTGGACATCGCGGCCACGCAGCGCGCGGTGCAGCTTGGCCTCGTGGTTCCCTGGCACGCAGAACGCGTCTCCAGCCGCGACCATGCCCATGACCAGCCGGAGCACGCCGGGGGTATCAGGACCACGGTCCACGAGGTCGCCAACGAAGATCGCACGGCGGCCGCGGTGGTGCGCGCCAGCGGCACGGCCGCGGGCGTCTGTCCTGATCTCATAGCCGAGTTCGGCCAGCAGCGCCTCCAGTTCGGCACGGCACCCATGGACGTCCCCGATGACATCGAAGGGGCCTGCCTCGTGCCGCAGGTCGTTGTAGAGCTTCGTCCGGCTGAGCATCACGTCGGCGATCTCGACTTCGCCGCGCAGCGTATGCACGGCGCGGAACCCTTCGCGCTGCAATCCCTTGATGCCCCGGCGCAGCTGGTCATGCTGGCGGCGAATGACATGGGTGCCGAAGTCCCGGTCGGGCCGGCCGGCATTCCGCGCGATGCACACCCGCTCCGGCACGTCGAGCACAATTGCCACCGGCAGCACGTCGTGCTCGCGGGCGACCGCGACCAGCTGCCTGCGTGCCTCGGGCTGGACGTTGGTTGCGTCCACGACGGTCAGCCGGCCCGCCGTCAGCCGCTTGCCCACGATGTAGTGGAGCAGCTCGAACGCCGCCGGCGTCGCCGCCTGATCGTTTTCGTCGTCGGCGACTAGCGCTCGGCAAAAGTCCGACGAGATCACCTCGGTCGCGCGGAAGTGCGCCCGGCCGAAGGTCGACTTGCCCGCGCCGCTGATGCCGATCAGCACAATCAGGCTGAGCTCCGGAACGCTGATGTCGCGGGTCATGCCGCTGCTGCCTTGCCGAAGATGGCCATCTGTGTCGGCGGCCCGAGTTCGATGTCTTCCTCGCCGACCGGCAGATAGCGAACTTCGTAGCCGTACCGCGCGGCGATCTCGCCTGCCCAGGCGCGGAACTGCGCGCGGGTCCACTCGAACCGATGATCACGGTGGCGCATCGCGCCTGCTGGCAGCGTCGCGAACCGCACGTTGTACTCGGCGTTCGGGGTCGTCACGATCACCGTCTGCGGCGCTGCAGCTCCGAATACCGTTCGCCCAAGCGCGTCGAGCCTGGACGGATCGACGTGCTCGATGACCTCCATGAGCACCGCGGCGTCCAGGCCGGACAGCCGGTCGTCGCGGTAGGTGAGTGCTGACTGCAGGATCTCCAGCCGGTCGCGCTGCCGCTCCGGCATTGTGTCGAGATGCAGCCTGCGCGCAGCGATCTGCAACGCTCGGACCGATACGTCGGCCGCGACGATCCGCTCGATGGCGCGCTCGGCGAGCAGATCCTTGAGCAGCGCACCGTCGCCGCAGCCGAAGTCGCCAACGGTGCGCGCTCCGCTGGCGCGGACAGCAGCGAGGACCGCGCCACGGCGCTGCTCAGCGAGCGGGATGGCACGGCCTGACCCGTCGACCACAGCTGCGTTCTGCGTCGCATTGTCGATCTCGTCGACATCAGTGTCGCCAGGGTCGGTGTCGTAAAGGTCAGTCTCGTCGACGTCGGCAAGGCGGGCCATCGCTGCCTGCGTCAGCCGCTGCCGGTGCGCCAGGTAGCGGGTGGTGATGAGGACTTTTTCCGGGTGCGCGCCGAGCCAGTCGGCGCCAGCCCGGATCAGCTTGTCGACCTCGTCGTCGCTGACCCAGTAGTGCTTGGCGTCGTCGAGGACCGGCAGCAGGACGTACAGGTGATTCAGCGCATCGGCTAGCCGGACCCGGCCAGCGAGGTGAACGTCGAGATATCGCGACTCTCCCCACTCGGGAATGGCTGGATCCAGCGGGATGGCGGCCGCCGAGACCTCCCAGCCAAGCGGCGCGAACAGGCGGCGCAGCAGGTCAGTGCCGCCACGGCACGGGACAGAGGGGAGGCGGATCTCCAGCGGCATGGGGGACGCGGCCAGGTCCGGACGCGCGTCGCAGCGGCCGGTGAGCGCTGTCCGGAACACGTCCTTGAGCGCCATCGCCAGCATGCTGGACGCGGCGTACGGGCGATCGTTGACGTACTGCCCGAGGGCGAACCCGTCGCCGGACGGTCCTCGCCGCCCGCGGACCAGGGCCACTGGATCCACCTCGAGTAGCAGCGCGGCGGTGCAGCGGCCGGGCGTGCGCTCCGGATAGAAGACGTGCGCTGTGCCCACGGACTGCGCAAACGCCTGAACCCGGGCCGGATGTTTGTGCAGGAGGTAGCCGAGGTCCGTCGCCGGATCGTGGGACGTGGAGATTGTGAGCAGCACAGTCACTCAGTCTTCACCTAGTGGCCGGTGAGGTCGCAGCTATTTTCTCGGCGACCGCGACATAACCATAGAAATCCCTCATCACCTGCGGCCGCGGCGGCGTAGCCAGATCATGGTTACCTAGATCATGATGGCCGGACGGCTCGCGGTCGCGTGGAGCAGTGGCCCCGGAAAGGCCGCAGAGAAGAAAAAGGAGCAGGCTGTGGCTGGAATCGTCGTGGGCGTCGATGGCTCGCCTAACTCAGAACGGGCGCTGGACTGGGCGCTAGCGCACGCAGCCGCTTTGGATGCCCCGCTGGCGGTCATCGCCGTGCACGAGGTGTCGAAGAGCTACTGGGGAGATATCCCGGTGGTCGGTCCGGCCGACCAGCCGATCGCGGACAAGCTCCAGCGGGCCGCCGAGGAGATGACGCAGCG
>DATHQE010000105.1:0-2948 GCA_035483035.1 Streptosporangiaceae bacterium
CCGCGAGCGCGGCGCAGTCATCCCGGCCTGGCAGATGCTGGTTCCGCACGCCGGCGGCATTGGGCCGCCGGCATCCTGCGGCGGGCGCCGATGCAAGTGACGGTCGCCGCGCTGGACGTTGAGGAGGCCGGAGATGGCCAATGAGGCGCACTTCAGCGTGGTCGGGTTCGTCGCCACGCAGCCGAGGGGCGGATACACCACGAGAGGGTCGCGCAGCGTGTCCATGCGGGTGGGCTGGACGCCGCGCTCATTCGACCGGGACAAGGGCGAGTGGGCCGATCAGCCCAGCTCGTTCGTCACCGTGCAGTGCTACAAGAAGGTCGCCGAGCACGCCGCCGTCTGCCTCCGGCGGGGTGACCCGATAGTGGTCCGGGGCACGCTGCGTGTCCGCGAGTTCGTCGACCAGCAAGGCGTTCGGCGCAGCTCGGTCGAGGTAATGGCCGATTCAATTGGTCATGACCTGGCTCGGGGCATCACCGTGTTCAGCAAGACGCCGGCGCAAGCTGAGCGGACGGCCGCCGAGCACGAACAGGCGATGGCGGCTGACGCGGAGCGCAACCCGCTGCCGGGCGATCGGTCCGCACCGGGGTCAGATGCGGAGGATGAGCGGGACTCCGACGAGAGCGCCGAGCTTGCCGACGGCGCCGAGGTGAGCGAGCTAGCCGAGGCCGAGCCCGGCGACGGGCCTGACGCCGAGTTCGGCCCGACCGGTGCGTTCGACGACGCGGTCTTGGCGATGATGTCCGACGTGGGCGACGCGGCCGTGCCGGTGGGCGCCTCGGCCTAAGGGTGCTGGCCTGGGCCGCTGCCGCCGGCCCAGGCCGCCTGGGCACCGGTCGGTTCCAACCCGCGATCCGGAGCCCCTACCCTTGTTGACATGCCGGAATTCATCTATCAGATGAGCCGTGTCCGCAAGGCGCACGGCGACAAGGTCATTCTCGACGACGTGACGCTCGCATTCCTTCCAGGGGCCAAGATCGGCGTCCTCGGTCCTAATGGCACGGGTAAGTCGACGCTGCTGCGCATGATGGCCGGCGTCGAGCACCCGTCCAATGGCGACGCCCGCCTGATGCCCGGCTTCACCGCCGGCATCCTGGACCAGGAGCCTAGCCTGGACGACTCGAAGACGGTGCTGGGCAACGTCGAGGAAGGCGTCGCCGAGACCAAGGCCTTGCTGGACCGGTACAACGAGATCGCCGAACTGATGGCGACGGACTACTCGGACGAGCTGCTCGAGGAGATGGGCAAGCTCCAGGAGCAGCTGGACCACAAGAACGCGTGGGACCTGGAGAGCCAGCTGGACCAGGCCATGGACGCGCTGCGCTGCCCGCCGCCCGACGCCGACGTGAGCGTGCTGTCGGGTGGCGAGCGCCGCCGGGTCGCGCTGTGCAGGCTGCTGCTGTCCCAGCCGGACTTGCTGCTGCTCGACGAGCCGACCAACCACCTGGACGCGGAGAGCGTGCAGTGGCTGGAGCAGCACCTGGAGAAGTATCCCGGCACCGTGGTCGCGGTGACTCACGACCGGTACTTCCTGGACAACGTGGCCGGCTGGATCCTCGAGCTGGACCGCGGTCGCGCTTATCCCTACGAGGGCAACTACTCGACCTACCTCGAGACCAAGGCGGCCCGGCTCAAGGTCGAGGGCCAGAAGGACGCCAAGAAGCGCAAGCGCCTGGAAGACGAGCTGGAGTGGGTCCGCTCCAGCCCCCGCGCACGTCAGGCCAAGAGCCGGGCGCGGCTGCAGCGTTACGAGGAGATGGCCGCCGAAGCCGACCGGGACCGCAAGCTCGACTTCGAGGAGATCCAGATCCCGCCAGGCCCGCGCCTTGGCACCCAGGTCGTTGAGGTCAGCGGCCTGACGAAGGGCTTCGACGACCGCACCCTGATCGAGGACCTGAGCTTCAGCCTGCCGCAGGGCGGGATCGTCGGCGTAATCGGGCCCAACGGCGTCGGCAAGACGACACTGTTCAAGATGATCATCGGCGAGGAAAAGCCGGACGCCGGGGCGATCAAGGTCGGCAACACCGTCGAGATCGCCTACGTCGACCAGTCCCGCGGGCGGATCGACCCGGACAAGAACGTCTGGGCGGTCATCTCCGATGGTGAGAGCTACATCACCGCCGGCAAGAGCGAGATTCCGAGCCGGGCGTATGTCGCGGCGTTCGGGTTCAAGGGCGGCGATCAGCAAAAGCCGGCCGGCGTGCTGTCTGGCGGCGAGCGCAACCGGGTGAATCTCGCGCTCACGCTGAAGCAGGGCGGCAACTTGCTGCTGCTAGACGAGCCCACCAACGACCTGGACGTGGAGACGCTGTCGTCGCTGGAGAACGCGCTGCTGGAATTCCCCGGCTGCGCCGTGATCACCAGCCACGACCGGTGGTTCCTGGACCGGATCGCGACGCACATCCTGGCCTGGGAGGGCGGGGCTAACTGGTACTGGTTCGAGGGGAACTTCGAGGCCTACGAGAAGAACAAGATCGAGCGGCTGGGCGCCGACGCGGCCAGGCCGCACCGGGTCACTTACCGCAAGCTGACCAGGGAATAGCCCGACACCGGCAGGCCACCGCGCCGGACTCGCACGGAAGGGCGCCGGACTTGCGCCGCGGCAAGGCGCCGGACTCGGCGGGCAGGGCAACCCCAAAACGGCTGTGCAGCTGGGCACCTTTTAGGCGCGTATGCTCTCCTGAGCCGCCTGGCGGGTAGCCAGGCGTGCCCAGATCCCGAGCCCGGATGGGAGCACGCATGACCATCGGTGAGCCCAACGCGGCCAGCGTCAGCCAGGTCGGCTCCCGTGTGCCCGACCGAGCGCGGGTCGTCGTCATCGGTGGCGGCATCATCGGCACGTCGGTCGCCTACCACCTGGCGCACCTCGGCGTGCGCGACGTCGTCCTTTTGGAGCGGGACCGGCTGACCTCGGGCACGACCTGGCACGCGGCTGGCCTGATGGCGAC
>DATHQE010000106.1:0-3317 GCA_035483035.1 Streptosporangiaceae bacterium
TCTCAGGCGGTGTCATCGGCGCGGCCGTCCTCGTGGCCATCAACTCCGCCTTTAACCGCTGGCTGGCCGCCAGCCCCCGCGCCAGCCGCGTGCTGCAGGGCAAGCCCACCACCATCATCGAAGACGGACACTTCATCAAGAGCGCACTGCGCCGTCTCGCGCTGCGCCCAGCCGAAATAGATCACGCCATACGGGTACAAAACGGCGACGACGTCAGTGAAATCGGCAATGGCAGGATGGAACCGTCCGGGCAGCTGGTCCTGTCACTCAAGCCCGCGGAACAGAGCGCCACGAAGGGCGACGTCGCGCACCTGAACGCCCGCCTCGACAGCATCGACGCCGCCCTGGCCGCCCTCGCCCATTAGGGTCAGCGCCTACACCCCTTCGACAGACCTTAGCGCCGCGGGCTTCTCTTCCTTGCGACGAGGCGCTGGCACGCGCGCCGCGAAGGGCTCCGGATAGTCTCGCCGCCGCTGGGTCGCGCGGAAATCCCCGAAAAGCGGCACATTCTCCAAGGCGCTGAAATCGGGGTCGCGGGAAATCCAGTCGTAGGCGCGTTCCATTTCCGAGTCGGGATTGTTAATGGCGCGCTCCAGGGCGGCCACCACCCTGGCTACGGTCTCTGGCGCCATGTCCGCGAACGCTGCGTACATGCATGCCGTGTTGTACGCGGCCTGCCAGGACACCGTGCAGCACTGCCACGGCAGCCAGCGGACCTGGTCGGGCGCGTCCGACAGCTTGGGCTCTGGGGCGCCCGCTCCCGGCCGGGCTGTGCCATCCGCGAGCGGATCGGTGAGCAGCGACCGGATGAGGCCGGTGTCGCCCGCGATGTCGGACGTAACGTCCATGGCCAGTTTGAGATACCTGAGCCGTGCGTCCGGGCAGGGTTCAGCTTTCCCGAGCTCGCGTTCGATGAACTTCAGCCTGACGGCGACCAGCAGCTCGGCGACGCGCACGCCGTCCCTGAAGGCCTGCCGATGGCGAGCCCGCCAGTGCGGCAGCCAGATCGCGCGCTCGTCACGGTGCATCAGCGTGTCCCGCACGACCCGCCACAGGGCCAGCTGGCGCCGGACGTCGTGCAGTTCCACGGCCGCGATGGTCAGCAGTTCCTTGCGCAGCGACACCGACAGCGTGCAGCGCCCGTCACGGTCCGGCTGACCGACGTCCGTGCCGGCCAGCTCCCGTGTCGTCAGCCCGGCGTTGCGCAGGATCTTGAGGATGTCATCGAGTGTGGTTTTGGTGTCCTTGGCGCCGAAGGGCGCGTGCGCCGGATTGGACACCATCTCAAGCGACATGGCGAGCCGGTACCGCCCCCGGTAGAAGCGCGGGTACTGGGCCCGGTTGATGGCGTGCAGCCGGAGCGAGTTCAGCCGCAGCGCGTGCAGCGCCAGTTCGTCGACATCCTCGGCGTAGAGGTCGAGGAGCGAAGCCAGTTCGTACCTGACCACTCCGGCGGCCCGGCCGTTATCCGCCGCCTGCCACATGCGCTTGATCTGCGCTTCGCGTGATTTCTGGACGTCACCGGGGGATCCAGCTGCGACTCGCTCCTGCCGGGCCAGCACCCACGCGCCGAGGTCGCCGCCGTCGAGGGCGCCGTAGCACCAGCTGGGCGTCGTGCGGTCCATGGCGAATATATGCCTGGCGACGGCGCCGGCCACCATCGTCGCGGTCTCATCGTCGCGGGCGGCGCACACGGTCTTGGTCGACAGCGTGCTGCCGGTCCTGGAGTTTTGCAGCTCAACCGTCACCCTCGTCCCGGTTTCCGCCCGTATCTTGAGCTGGATCCGGCGCGGGCTGGGCCAGATCGTGCCGAAGAACTGGATGACCGCGCCGGCCAGGCCCGCGGCGGAGTTGCCGGTGGCCTCGGCAATGGAGGCGAGCTCGTTTGTGCGGCTGCCACCGGGCAGGATCGCCGGGGCCCGGATCTCCATCGCGGACAGCCGGAACTTGAGCTCGTCCGTCAGCGGGTCATGCTGCTTGTCCTTGTCGTCCGTAGAGTCGCCCACCGCGGAGGTATCAAGCTGCGGCGCCTGCCGGCGCATCGCCCACGCCTCGAGCGCCCGGTACCCCAGCAGGATCAGGACGGCGATAACGACGCGCCCGATCCGGCCCGGCGGCGGCGTAGGCTGCCCCAGCCACAGGACGTGCAGCAGGTCCTTAATGACCGCGTCCGCGCCGCTCGTGAACGCGTTCGCGAAGTTAGAGCCTGGCGGCTGAGCTATGCCATACCCGTACCTGGTAATCGCGATGACCGCGACCACCGCGGTAATTACCGAGAACCAGCGCAGCGTGCGCACGCTGAAAAAGGTCCCGACGAGTCCGAGCAGGACTGCGACGATAGCCAGCACTCCCCATGCCACCCACGAGGCCATTTTCCCCCGCCTATCCCCCCACGCCACGCCCCCCGCGCAGCGAAGAATAACCACATGATAAACCCGCGATGACCTAATGGAAATTGGCTGACCGTACATTTCCAGGCGAGCGACAAGGCGAGTCGGAATGAGCTAGTAGGACCGGCCGAAGATGAGCCGCTTGCCGTAGGCGGACGGCAGATTACACCGAACGCACAGTCCTTGCTCCGGCGGGCCATCGGCGGGAATGCAGCGCGGGGTGGCCGAGGTCTCGGCCTTGATGTCGTCCTCGCACGCAGGCAGCCCGCAATGAAAGGCCAGCGCCCAGCCGGTCTGCACCGCCTCGACGAACTCTTCCCAGGTGTCCACCGTACGGGTGTGCGCATCGCGGAATTCGGTCGCCCGCTCCAGCAGCATGGCCTGGAACACGGCCAGCTCGTATTGCACCCGGGCTGGTGCCGAGTCCAGCGAGATCGCGGTCTTGCCCTCGCCCAGCCGGATCGACATCAGCGCGGAGCCTTCGGCCAGATCCCGGGGGCCGAGCTCCAGCCGGATCGGGACGCCGCGCAGTTCCCAGTCGTTGAATTTGAAGCCGGGGGAGAGCTGCTCCCTGCTGTCGACGTGGGTCCTGATGCCGGCCGCCCGCAGCCGTTCGGCCAGTCCGGTGGCGGCCGCCAGTATCTGCGCGGCCTGCTCGCCCCGGCCGATCGGCACGACCACCACCTGGTAAGGCGCGAGCAGCGGCGGCAGCACGAGGCCCTTGTCGTCGCCGTGGGTCATGATCACGCCGCCGAGCATTCGCGTGCTCATGCCCCACGAGGTGGTGTGGCAGAAGCGCTGCTCACCGCTGTCCGCCGAGTACTGGATGCCAAACGAGCGAGCGAAGTTCTCGCCCATGTAGTGTGACGTGCCGGACTGCAGCGCCCGGCCGTCGCGCATCATTGCCTCAATGCTGAACGTGCTGAC
>DATHQE010000107.1:0-2735 GCA_035483035.1 Streptosporangiaceae bacterium
GACTGGCGAGGATGGCATATGGCCTGGCGACTGACGAACAGCATTGACGCGTTCCTGGACGCGGCCGGCGATCACCTGCGCGCCGAGCCGGTCCTGCACACGGTGCCGCTCACCGTGCTGGAGCGAATCCGGCTCAGCGGCCCGTTGGCGTTCGGGCATAGCCCGCCCTTGTTCGGCTGGCATGAGTCCGCCGGTGGCGCCCTCGACGGCGCCTTCCTGCAGACGCCACCCCACCCGGTCCTGGTGGCGACGCTCCCGCCCGGGTCCGCCGGGTCCCTGATCGACCTGCTTGTCGCTGAACATGCGCTGCCTGGCGCGGTGAACCTCGCCGGGCAGGACGAGGCGAGCTTCCTCGGCGCCTGGTCGGCGGCGAGCGGCGGCGGCGCGACTACCGCGCTGCGCACCCGGCTGTTCCGGCTGGGAGCGCTCGTGCCACCCGAGCCGGCCCCGCCTGGCGGCGCTCGGGTGGCCGATCAGGCCGACCGGGACCTGCTGATCGACTGGCACGCGGCCTTTGGCGCAGAAGCGCACGGCCCAGTTCATGAGGATGCCGAGGGCCTCGTGACCGACCGGCTCGGCCACGACGGCTTGATGCTGTGGGAGGTCGACGGCGAGCCAGTGGCGATGGCCGGCCTGACGCGCGCAGTCGCCGGAGTGATCCGCGTGTCTGCCGTCTACACGCCGCCCGGCCAGCGGCGGCGCGGCTACGGCGGCGCCGTCACCACCGCGATCAGCCAGGCCGCGCTCGATGCGGGCGCGGCGTCCGTCGTGCTGTTCACCGATCTGGCCAACCCAACTAGCAACGCGCTGTACCAGCGCCTCGGCTACCGCCCGGTCGGCGATCGCTTCGTAATCGATCTCTCGGCAGGCGACGGCGCCCAGCACGATGTCGCAAACTCGACCGCTAATTCGTCGTCATTGATATGAGAATCGCGATTGTGGGTGGCGCCGGCACGCTCGGCAGGTACGTGACAGCCGACCTGGTCGAGCGTGGTCATGAGGTCCGAGTGCTGAGCCGGCGCAGCGAGCAGTACCCGATCGACCTGGTCACCGGGCAGGGACTGGCAGCCGGGCTGGACGGCTGCGGTGTCGTGGTCGACGCCAGCAATGCCTCCGCGCCACGGCGGGCTGCGCAGGTCCTGGTCGAAGGCTCGCGGCGGCTGCTGGCGGCCGAGCAGCAGGCCGGCGTGAGCCATCACGTGGGTATCTCGATCGTCGGCTGCGAGCGCATCCCGATGGGCTATTACCGGGTCAAGGCTGAGCAAGAGCAGGTGATCGAGGACGGGCCGATCCCTTGGAGCCTGGTCCGGGCCACCCAGTTCCACGAGCTCGTCGCGATGGCGCTGACGGCGGCTGCGAAGTGGCATGTCCTGCCGATCCCCGCGATGCGGCTGCAGACGGTCGCGGCCGCTGAGGTGGCACGGGTCCTGGCCGACGTAGCCGAACGCGAGCCCGGCGGGGGCCGGCTGCAGGTCGCGGGCCCGCAGGTGCTGACCGCCGCCGAGCTAGCGCGCACGTGGCAGGCCGTGACTGGCCGCCGGGCCCTGTCGGTCCCGCTGTACGTGCCGGGCAAGCTCGGCCGCGCGCTGCGGACGGGCGCGCTCACATCCGCGGACGCGGACGTCCGCGGCACGCAGACGTTCGCTGACTGGCTCGCCTCAGCAAGTTCGCGGCCCGGTGAGTCCGACTAAGGCGCGCTCGCAGCCGAAATAGGGATTGCTGCCGATCCGCCGGGGCGGGCCTTACGGCGAGTCTCATGCTGTGGGCCTGACGACCAGGCCCGGACCCGAGGAGTAGGTATGTTCCCGACCTTCCCGTATCTCAGCGAGTCGATTGCCGCCGAGCGAGCCGCCGACCTCCGGCGTGAGGCCGCGGCCTACCGGCGGACACGCGGCATCAGGCGGTCGCTGGTTCGGTCGAGCCACGCTGGCGCGCGGCCGCACGCCCGGCGGAGCCCCATGGCCGAGCGCGCAGTGCCGCAGCCCAGCTCTTGCGCAGGCGCGCGCGTCGGCTAGCACTCCCGGCGCTGCGCCTACGGTCCGGCCCAGCGTCGGGCTGCGCCCATCGTGCCGCCATTATGCGAACACACATTTGGATTTCGGTCGTATCATCGAACGCATGGACGCAGCCATCCAGGGATCACTGCTCGACCTGACTGACACGCCTGCGCCGGGGCCGCTGGACCAGATCCAGCGGACCGAGCTCATGGCGGGCGCGTGGATTGACTTCCGGCCGGCCTGGATGAGGGGCGGGGACGAGCTGTTCGAGCGGCTGCTGGGCGCGGTGCCGTGGCGCGCGGAGCGGCGGCGCATGTATGAGCGCGTTGTCGACGTGCCGAGGCTGCTGTGCTTCTACGGCGAGGGCGAGGCCCTGCCGGATCCGCTGCTGACCGAGGCCAGGGACGCGCTCGACGCGCATTACGCGGCGGAGCTTGGCGAGCCGTTCGTGACCGCTGGCCTGTGCCTGTACCGTGACGGCCGGGACAGCGTGGCCTGGCACGGCGACACGATAGGCCGCGGCAGCACGCAGGACACGATGGTGGCGATCTTGTCGCTCGGCACGCCGCGTCCGCTACTGCTCCGTCCGGTTAGTGGCGGTTCAGCCCTCCGCTACGACGTCGGACACGGCGACCTCCTGGTCATGGGGGGCAGCTGCCAGCGCACCTGGCAGCACGCGATACCGAAGTCGGCTAAGCCCACCGGTCCGCGGATCAGCGTGCAGTTCCGCCCGAGCGG
>DATHQE010000108.1:0-3385 GCA_035483035.1 Streptosporangiaceae bacterium
CGGAGGTACTTCGGCGGCGGGAGGCTCAGTGTCGCGCGCGCAGCATCGGCTGCCCGTGCCTCATCTGACCGTGCCTCATCTGCCCGTGCCTCATCTGACTGTGCATTATCTGGTTGGGCGCCAGGCGGCTGCGCGTCATCACCGTCGGTCACCACAGGACTGTAGCCGCTGATTGCGACTACGGAAGCAGCGCGGTCAGCCGCTGCCAGGCGAGCTCGGCCCCGGATGCGAGACAGCCGTCCACGACCGCCTCGGTGCCGAGCGCACTCACGCGGACCTCCGGCAGCACCGGTGCGAGCTTGGGCAACTCAGCAGCGACAGCCGCGGCGAAGCCGGGCGCCTGGCCGATGCCGCCGCCGAGCACGACGAGCTCGGGGTCGACCACCGTCACGATGGCGCAGACCGCCCTGGCGACGAGCGCTGCCTCGTCGGCCACCACGGCGGCCGCCCGTTCGTCCCCGGCCGCCGCGGCCTCGAAGACCCGGCGAGCCGACACCGAGCCGCGCATCCCGCTCCGGCGGGCAGCGCGCACCACAGCAGCCGCCGAGCCGGCCGCCTCCAGCGTGCCGCGACGCCTGGCGTCTTCGGGATCGGAGCCCTGGCCTGCCGAGATCGGCATGTAGGCGATCTCGCCCGCCACCCCGTGCACACCCCGGTGCAGGTTGCCCTCGATCACCAGGCCCATGCCGATGCCGGTGCCGATCCAGACGAAGGCAAACGTACGGACCTCGCGCCCGTGGCCGTGCTCGCGCTCGGCGAGGCTGGCGGCATCGACATCGTTCTCGACTACGAGCTGCTCGCCGAACGCGGCCCGCAGGTCCGCCAGCACCGCGGGCTTACCCCAGCCCGCCAGGACGCCCGCCAGCGCGATCGCGTTGCGCCTGGGGTCGTACACGCCAGGGGTCCCGATGACCGTCTGGGTGACCGCCGACCTGGTGATGCCTGCGTCGGCGCACAACTCGTCGGCGAGCCCGATGAGCTCGGCGACTCGGCCGCTCGTGCTCGACGCCCTTGTCCGCACCGCCGACCGAGCGATGACCTCGCCGGTCAGGTCCGCCACGGCACCGCGCAGGTACTGGTGGCCGATGTCCAGGCCCAGTACGTAGCCGGCCTGCGGGCGGATCTCGTACAGCACGGCCGACCGGCCGGGTACCCCCGTCCGCTGACCGGCCTCCCGGACCAGCCCGGAGCGCTCGACGTTCGCTAGCGCCAGCGACACGGTCGGCTTGGACAGACCGGACAGGCGTGCCAGCTCCGCGCGGGAGCACCGGCCGAGCTGGCGGATGTGCCGCAGCAGGAGCTGCTCGTTGAGTGCCCGCAGCAGCTGCGGGCGGGCGGCCTGGCCCGGACGCAGCTGACCGAGCTGCGCGAGGGCTGCGTCGGCGACCTCCGCGGTGTCCGGTCCAGCCGGGACGGGCGTGCCAGGCGCCTCGGCGGGCTCAGCCGGCTGAGCGGATGTTGTCGCGACCACACTCTTATCCTTTCGCACCGCAGGTCACAGGGCTAGCGGCCACCCCGCGCGCGCGGCCGCCAGACTGGCGGGACGACGCTATCGAAGCGAGATCAAACCGTGCTTGTCGCCTGTACATAGTTAGGATACTGTCCTAACTATCTTTTCGGGAACCACCGTAATCAGGACGTCAATGCGCAATCCCCCGGTCGTACTCGGCATCGACTTCGGCGGCACGAAGATCGCGGCGGCAGTCTGCGATCTCGCGGGCAACAAGCTCGGGTCCGCCGTGGTCGACAGTCTCGGCGAGCGCGGCGCCAGGGTCAGCTTCGACCACGGGGTACACACGGCCAAGGCCCTGCTCGCCGAGAGCGCCCGCGGCGCCAACCTGGCAGCCGTCGGCGTGGCGACGTTCGGCATCCCGTTCGATGACCGCGTCGAACTCGCGCCGGCCATTAGCGACTGGGACGCGCTGGAGCTCGGCCGCGAGCTTCGCGCTGCATTCCCTGGCGCAACGGTCGAGCTGGCGACCGATGCCAAGGCTGCCGCTCAGGCCGAGGCCCGGTGGGGGTCGCTGGCGGGCGCGGACCCGGCCGTTTACCTCAATCTCGGCACCGGCCTTGCCGCGGCCATCGTGATCGGCGGCCGAGTACTCGCCGGCCGTGACGGCGCGGCCGGCGAGATCGGCTACAACCTGCGCGAGGTATCCGACGTCGGGCAGCCTGACGGCCACCGAACGATGCTCGAGGACATGGTCAGCGGCATGGCCCTGCAGCGTCGGGCCAGCAGCCCGGACCGGCGGCTGACGGCCGCCGATGTCTTCGACAGCACTGACGATCTGACCGGCCTGGATGACCTGATCACGGCCTTCATCGATGAGCTCGCGTTCCACCTCGTCAATCTCGCGATCCTGGTCAACCCGGCCAAGATCGCTGTTGGCGGCGGCATGACCAGGTCCTGGGACCGGATCCAGCCGCGGCTGGCCGAGGCGCTGCGGGCCGGCGTGCCCTACCCGCCTGATCTAGTCCTGGCGCACTTCCCGCACGACGCACCACTGCTCGGCGCTGTCGCCCTCGCAGTCGACGCCGCCACCGGGATTCACGGCGGACAGGTGACACCTGCCCTGGATATCCCGCACCCAGACAGTCAGCCCCGGTCAGTCACCTACACAGATGAGGCACCCGCTACAACCACTATTGGCAATTCGGCATGAAAATGTACACTTCGGTATCTTATGCCGCCCTTGCGCCGCCGGACGTCCGGGGCGCTGACGTCCCCATCCATCATGCTCAGGAAGGACTACGGTCGTGAGACGCAGTCGAACAATCGTGCTCGCCGCGGCGATCTCCGCCGCCGGGCTTATCGCGGGCTGTGGCAGCAGCGGCAGCAGCGGCGGCGGCGGTACCACCGGCGCGGGCGCCGGCAAGCCGCTGATCATCAGCGACGTCACCGGTGCAAACTGGAACTGCCAGTTCAACCCCCTCAGCACCAACTGGCCAGAAGGCGGCCCCAGCGAGACCGGGGTCATCTACGAGCCGCTGATGTTCGTGAACGCCCTGCAGACCGGAACCCAGGCCAACCAGGGAATCCACCCGTGGCTGGCGACCGGCTACAGCTGGAACTCCAATCTGACCGCGCTGACCTTCACGATCCGCAAGGGCGTGAAGTTCAACGACGGCACACCGATGACGCCTGCGGACGTCGCGTTCTCGTTCAACGTCCTGAAGGAGAACGGTGCGCTGGACCTCCAATCGCTGTGGAAGGCCGAGGGCGGACCGCTCACGAGCGTGACCAGCTCGGGCGACACCGTGACGCTGAACTTCGACGCGCCGTCGCCCACCTACTTCTACTACGTGGCCGGCCGGCAGCCCATACTCCCGGAGCACATCTGGTCGAAGATCGCGCCGTCCAAGATGCCGACCTACCCCGACAACC
>DATHQE010000109.1:0-10006 GCA_035483035.1 Streptosporangiaceae bacterium
ACCGCGCCGACCTCCTCTGTGGAGGCGGTTCCGGGCTCGTAGGCCTCGACGAAACGCTCAAGCGCGTCCCGGATCTCTTCGGGCCGGATAGTCAGCTCCGCCATCTTCCTCGTGTCCTTCTCGTCTCTCGTCTGTTCCGTCTTTACGTCTGTCTGCGATCAGGTCTTACTCAGGAGGCGAGCTTGCGCTGCGCCTCGCCGAGCCGGGTGGCCACGCTGCCGTCGATCAGCTCGTCGCCGACGCGGACCGTCATGCCGCCGGTGATCCTCGGGTCAAGTACGACATTCAGGTACACCGTGTGCCCGTAAACGGCCGTGAGGGCGTCAATCAGCCGACTGCGCTGCGCACTGGTCAGGGCGACAGCCACGTGCACCTCGGCGACGAGGCGCTCACGGCGGTGCGCCGCGAGCCGGGCGTACTCCTCCAGGCTAAGGTCAAGGCTCCGGCCGATGGGACTGGCTGCAGCCTCGGTGATCAGCCGCAGCGCCTCTGGCGTGACCTTGCCCGCCAGCAGGTCACTAAGCAGCTGGCGCTTGGCGTCGGCGGAGACGAACGGGTTGGTGAGAGCCATCCGCAGGCTTGGCTGGCTGGCGACGATCCGGCCAAACCGGAACAGCTCGTCCTCCAGGTCATCGAGATTGCCCTCATGCTCGGCTGCCGCGACGACCGCTTGGACAGCCAGCTGCTCGACCGCCACGGTCAGGTCGCTCGGCGCCGACCAGCGGGCCGCGGCCACGGACGCGACCAGGTCGGCAGTCTGCGGGCTGACCTTGCCGGTGAGCACCGATGTGGCCAGCGAGCTGCGCGACTCGGCCGTACGGGACGGGTCGGCCAGCGCCCGCCGCAGCACCGACTGAGTGGCCAGCAGCCGGGCGACGGCGAACAGCTCGTCGGCCACCGTCCCCGCCACCTGCGGGTCAGCGGTCAGCGGTTCGAGCTGCTCCTCGGCCTCGGCAAGAGATGCCCTGCTCACGCCTCTCATGACGATGTCTGCGCCCCAGACGTGCGGGCGGCTGAGGCCGCGGCGCGGCTCGTGTCCAGGTCGGCCAGGAATCTGTCGACCACCCGGCTCTGCCTGGCCTCATCCTCGAGCGACTCGCCGACGATCTTGCTCGCCAGCTCGACGGAGAGAGCGCCGACCTCAGCTCGGAGGGACGCGAACGCCTGCTGCCGGTCGGACTCGAGCTGAGCCCGGGCCGACTCGGTGATCCGCCTCGCTTCGGCCTGCGCCTGCTCGCGCATGGCCGCGATGATCGCCGCGCCTTCTTCCTTGGCCTGCTCTCGCAGCCGGGCAGCCTCGTGCCGGGCCTCAGCCAGCTGGGCCCGGTACCGCTCGAGCGTCTGGTTCGCCTCGGCCTGCGCCCTGGCGGCCTGCTCGAGACCGCCCTCGATCTTCTCGGTGCGCTCGTCCAGGGTCGTCATGATCCTGGGCATCAGCACCTTCCAGAGGGCGAAGAAGATGATGAAGAACCCGATCGCGCCGACGATCACCTCGGTCCAGTTCGGCACCAGGGGGTTCGGTGACGATGAGGCCGCTAGAACACGCAACATGTGCGGCTACCTTCCAGCCAGGTACTGCTACTTGATGAAGAACGGCACCGCGATGCCGATGAGGGCCAGCGACTCGGTCAGCGCGAAGCCGATCCACATCAGGCCTGTGACCCGGCCAGCAGCTTCGGGCTGCCGCGCGATCGACTCGATGGTTCGGCCGAAGATCAGGCCGATGCCGACACCCGGGCCGATGGCCGCAAGACCATAGGTCAGCGCGCCCAGGTTGATGATGTGGTACCAGATCGGGTTGCCCGATGACGAACCCGGCGTCGTGGCAGCCAGTACCGCGTGGTGCGCGCCAGAGGCGACATAGAGCACGTGATGCAAATGCACCAGTTGCTGCATGGTGTGTTCCTTTTGTGTTGGCCAGCGGAGGGTCCGCCGGGTTTTCCTTCTGGGGTCGACTCAGTGCGCGGTTTCGTACGCGCCCGAGATGTACGTAGCTGTCAAGATCGTGAAGATGAAGGCCTGAAGCAGTTGGATCAGCACCTCGAGGCCCGTCAGCAGGATCACGAGCACAAATGATGCGGTGGCATAGACGAGGGAAATCGAGAGCGTCAGCAGGTACCAGGTGGCCAGCGTGAACACCGCCAGCAGCACGTGCCCGGCCAGCATGTTGGCGAACAGCCGCACCGACAGCGTGAAGGGCCGGACGAGGATGTTCGAGAAGAGCTCGATCGGCACCAGCAGCGGCAGGATCCACCACGGCGCACCTGTGGGGACCGACATGTTCCTGAAGTAGCCGAACACGCCCTGGTGCTTCATGCCGAGGAACATGTAGATGATCCACACCATGCCGGCCAGCGCCACCGGGTAGCCGTACTTCGACATCGCCGGGAAGTAGAAGATCGGGATGATCCCGAAGATGTTGTTGACCCAGATGAAGAAGAAGAGCGAGACCAGGAACGGCAGCCACTTGTCGCCGCGCTTGCCGAGCTGCGGACGCAGGATCTGGTCGCGGACGAACAAGATGCCCATCTCGCCGACGTTCTGGACGCCGCGTGGTACCAGCTTCGGACTGTGGAAGGCGAACCAGAAGAAAGTGAGCACTATGAGGACGCTCAGGATCACCAGCAGGCCCGGCTTGCCGAACCCCACGCTGCCAATCTTGAAGAACGGCGTGAAGTAGAAGTCATTGATCGAGGGTGCCGGGTAGCCGCAGCCAGAGCCCAGATGAGCCGTCGACGGACTGCAGGTGCTGGCGGCGGCCGCGAGTACGTGATTCAACGAGCTACCCCTTCGGGCTGTCGCGTGCAGACTGGCGCCGTGGCATGCCGCTGCGGGTCAAGGTAGGTCATCATGGCGCAGCCGGATCTAGCGCTCGCACGCGGGTATGCCGTAACTGTCGCCATCGTCGCCTGGCTGCCGGTCAGGTTCGAGTGAACCTGAAGATGATCATGGCGACGGACAGGCCAATGCCGAGAATCATGCCGACCGGGAACAGGATCGCGATGCCCGTCCAGTGGCTGACGAGCCAGCCGACCCCGCCGTAGAGAATCATCCCGCCGAGCATGTAGCTGAGGATCTGCCAGCCGTCGCTCTCCCGTGCAGGTCGTTGCTCTGGCGCCTGAGCGGGCGCGTCCGGCTGCGGCCCGGCCAACGGCTGCTCCTCCGATACGCGATCCCCGCCAGGCTGCGATCCCGTCATCATGCCGCGGCACCTGCCGGTGCGGGCTGGCGGCAGCACGGACCGCGGGCCGCGATCTGCCGTCCGGGATACGTATGCGAGCCACGGGTCATCGTTCTCCGTCCGGCTCGACATAGAGCATCTTCGTCTTGGTGAATGTGATCGCCAGGGCGGCGTCATACACCAGGACGAGAACGATGGCGGTCAGGCCGAACAGCCACGGGCTGAAGGCGGTGCTGTTCTGAAAACGGCCGACAAGGAAGAGCAACACGAGGATCTTGACAATGTAGGTGCCCATCCCGGCGAGCATCATGGCGTGCGGGCTGATCTTCGCGGCACGGCTCAGCGCGAGGACGCTCAGGCCAAAGAACGCGGCGACAATGCCGACCGCGATCGCAGCGCCGATTGCGCCCTTGTGACCGCCAATGACTGCGCTCAGCACCACCATGACTGCGGCCGCTATGGCCGTCACGGCTGCTGATCGCCGCGCCATCGGGGCGATGTTCGCCAGCATCTTCTGGAAGGCTCCGGATGATCTTTAGTAAACCTGCGCTGCCGCTCACCGCTCAGCAGCATGTGGGGACCAGTACCCGCTGGTACTCGGCCATCTGTCCGTTGTGGCCAGTTGAGCGAAAACGTATCACGGGCCCTGCAGCATGCCACGAGTGGGTGCTCGTGAAAGATATCACAAGCTCTCCGACCTTCTAGGTCGCCAAGTCACCTAACGTGACCAATGCCATCAGTAGATCGGCGTTTGTGCAGGTCAAGCGGCTATCACAGGCGGCGGGCGCCAGGTCAACGAATCGTCCCCATCCCGTCAGCGGAGCGTCAAAGCGGCGCGTGGTGGCCACCTGAGGCCGACATGCTGGCGGCAACGCCGACGGTCGGATCCGGCGGTCCGGCCGGGGTTCAACCCCGGTCCCGCTCGGCTGCCTCAGGAGTCGGCCTGGCCCGCGTCTTTGTGCTCGAGCAGGCTGCGGTCACCGCTGCGCATCGCAATCGGCTGCGGGCCAGTGACAGCGGGCGGCGGGGTCCCGATGATGGAGCGGGTGCCATTGCCACCGGCCGGCGGGGCATCGCGCGGCGCGGCATCGCGTGGCGCGGCATCGCCTGGCGCGGCACCGCGTGGCGCGGCGTCAACCGTCAGATCGGGGCGTCGCCCGTTCGGCATCTCGTGATCGCTGCTCCGCTCGCCGAGCCGCCAGGCGGAGGCGGGCGGATCTGCTCGGCCAGGCTCGGGCCCTGGCGCCGGGTCCGGCGCCACCTGGTCCCGCTCAGGCCAGCTCGGTTCGGACCACTGCCGTTCGGGCCAGTCCCGTTCGGGCCATGATCGCTCCGGCCAGCCGCGCTCGGCGCTGCCCAGATCGCCCCAGCCAGGCTCGGTCGGCGCCGCCGTGACGCGCGCGGCCGGTGACCCGTTGGCCGGGACGGGCGCGGCCAGCCGAGTCATGGGCGAGACAGCTCCGGCGGCGACAAGCTGGGGCTCCGCCGATCCTCTCGCCGCCTCCGGGGCTGCCGCAGGCGGCCGCAGCTCCATCGCGGCGGTCGTCGCCAGCTCGGCCACGGCCACGGCATTCGTCGCGATGCCTGCCGCCCTCGGGACCGCGGTCAGGTCGGTGCCCTGCGCGTCCTGCTGGACGCCGCGCGTCCGCCAGCGCAGCTTGGGCATGGCCAGCAGCAGCAGCGCCACGATGGCCGCCACGGTGATCCCGATGAACACCAGCACCGGCTGGCCGTGATGGTTGGTGGAGCCGCGCTGCACAGTCCGCTGGATCGACAGCCAGACGATGCTGCCGGAGAACAGCGCCGCCCACAGGTACATGATCAGCACGCTGGCGCGCTGGGAGTGGCCAATCTCGAGCATCCGGTGGTGCAGGTGCTTGCGGTCGGGCGCGAACGGCGACTGCCCCGCCCTGGTCCGGCGCGCGACCGCGAGCAGCAGGTCAGCGTACGGGATCACGAGCAGCGCAGCGGGCAGCAGCAGCGGCAGGATCTCCGGGTACCGGTTGACGCTGTGACCAAGCAGCGCCGGGTCCAGCGAGTTGATACCCGAGATCGGCGCGTAGGCCAGCAGCAGCCCGAGGAGCATCGATCCGGTGTCACCCATGAAGATGCTCGCCGGAGAGAAGTTGTGCGGCAGGAACCCCAGGCACATGCCGATCAGAATGGCCGAGGCCAGCGCGGGCGCGGCCAGCGCCGAGATGTCGATGACCCTGGTCATCGAGTAGTAGTACAGGAAGAACGAAATCGCCGCGATCGCCACGATCCCGGCCGCCAGGCCGTCGAGCCCGTCGATGAAGTTCACCGCGTTGATGGTCGCGACCACGATGAGAATGGTCAGCAGCGTGGCCTGGTCTGACGTCGGGAAGAACGTATTGCCGCCCGGCAGCGGCAGCCAGGTGATCTGCGTGCCGGTCGCCACCACGATGCCGCCGGCCGCGACCTGCCCGGCGGCCTTGGTCAGCGGGCTCATGCCCCAGCGGTCGTCCACGATCCCGACGACGACCAGCAGCCCGCCGGCCAGCAGCAGTCCGCTGATCATGCCGGTGTTGGCGAGGGCGCCCCGCAGCTGCGGGATCTGGTCGGCGACCAGCAGGCCGGCGGCGAGACCGCCGTACATGGCCAGGCCGCCGAGCAGCGGGACTGGCGCGACGTGGACGTCCCGGTCGCGCGGCTCCTTGATGGCTCCAATCCGCCGGGCGAACCGCCGGACCAGGGGCGTCAGCAGGTAGGTGACGGCGGCCGTCACCAGCAGCGTCAGGACGTAGTCCCTCACCGGGTCGCCTGACCCGCACGGGAGGAACCAGGGGTAAGGAGCATCACGGCCACTGTAGAGCACCAGCCTGGCTGCCAAAGCTGATGCCGGCGCGTTGGCGGATAGCTTGCCAGGCCAGCCGTGGCGGTGGGCTGGCCAGCGCGTCGCTGACCACTCCGGCCGACAGCAGCGGTCATGGCGTGCCCGCGTCGGCGCCCGCCGAGACCGCCGCCACCTCCCGCAGCCTGCCAACCGATATCGCCCCGCGGCGTAGCAGCCGTGGCTGCGGACCGGTCAGGTCCACGATGGTCGACGCCACGCCGCCAGCAACGGTCCCGTTGTCGAGGTAGACAGAAACCGCATCCCCGAGCTGATCCCTGGCCATGACCGCGGTCGTCGCAGCGGGCAGGCCCGTGCGGTTAGCGCTGCTGACCGCCATCGGGCCGGTCTCGCGAAGCAGGTCGAGCGCGACCGAGTCCTCGGGCATCCGGATCGCCACCGTGCCCTTCGTGTCGCCGAGGTCCCAGCTCAGCGACCTGGTTGCCCGGCAGACGATCGTCAGGCCGCCTGGCCAGAACTCGTCGATCAGCCGCTGGCCATCCGGGCCGAGATCCTCGACCAGCGCCGTCGCCGCGCGAACTGTGCCGACGAGTACGGGCGGCGGCATGTCCCGGCTCCGGCCCTTAGCCGCGAGCAGCCTCGTCACGGCCGCGGGGCTGAAGGCGTCGGCGCCGAGCCCGTAGACGGTGTCGGTGGGGAGAACGACCAGCTCTCCGCTGAGGACCGCGGTGACAGCAGCGGCAAGTCCGTCAGTCCGCTGGGATTCGTCGGCGCAGTCAAACCAGGCGCTCATAGCAGATCATCCTGCCACGTCGAGGGTGTGTCGCGGCCCGAGTGCGGAGACATCCGGGTGGCCGTGACAAACCGGTCGCGGCCGGCCAGATCGACGTGGTTGCGAGTCTCCCGCCAGTCGTTCTCGTCGGCAAACACCCAGTACACCGCCGCGCCTTGGGGAGCGCCGTGCTCGACCGCGACCAGGCCGCCCGGCCGGAGCAGCCGGCGCGCGGTGGCTTCGACGACGCGAACTGCGGTCATCCCGTCGGCGCCGCCCCACAACGCCGTGGCCGGGTCGTACTCGCCGACCTCGGGCGGCAGCCAGGCCCCGACCGGAATGTACGGCGGGTTACTCACGACCAGATCGACCAGTCCGTCCAGATCGGCAAGCGCGGCGCCGAAATCGCCTGCATGCAGGTGTACCCGGCCTGCGGTGTGCGGCGACGCTTCCGCGAGGCTTGCGATGTTGCGCTCGGCCCACTGCCGGGCCAGCGGGTCGGCCTCCACGGCGTGCACCTGGGCGCGCGGGACTTCCTGGGCAATGGACAGCGCGATCGCCCCGGAGCCGGTGCCGAGATCAGCGACCACCGGCTCGGCGACATCCATGGCCGCGAGCTGCTCGATCGCCCAGCCTGTCATGACCTCAGTCTCCTGCCGCGGCACGAACACGCCGGGCCCCACGGCAAGCTCCAGGTACCGGAAATAGGCCGTTCCGGTGATGTGCTGCAGCGGCTCGCGAGCCGCTCGCCGCGCTATGTCATCCCAGAACCGTGGGTCGAAGCTCCCGTCCGGGACTAGGTGCAGCTCAGCTCGGGAGACGCCGTGCAACCGGGCGGCGATCAGCTCGGCATCGGTGCGCGGTGACTCTACCCCGGCCTCGGCGAGCCTGGCGGTGGCGATCGCTATCTCGTCAAGCAGCAGGCTCACGGCCGGCTCCCGGGAGCATCAGGCCGACTCGGGGCCGGCGATCTTCTCCGCGCGGTCGGCGTCGACCAGGGCCGTGATCACGGCATCCAGGTCCCCGTCGATCACCTGGTCGAGGTTGTAGGCCTTGAAGCCGACCCGGTGGTCAGAGATCCGGTTCTCCGGGAAGTTGTACGTCCGGACCCGCTGGGACCGGTCGACCGTCGCGACCTGGCTGCGCCGATCGGCCGACGCCTGCGCGTCCGCCTCCTCCTGGGCGACGGCGAGCAGCCTGGCCCGGAGCACTCGCATAGCCTGCTCCTTGTTCTGGAGCTGGCTCTTCTCGTTCTGGCAGGACACGACTACGCCGGTGGGCAGGTGCGTGATCCGGACGGCCGAGTCGGTCGTGTTCACGCTTTGCCCGCCGGGCCCCGACGACCGGAACACGTCCACCTTCAAGTCTGCGGGGTCGATGGTCACCTCGACCGGGTCGGCCTCGGGCATGACGAGCACGCCCGCCGCTGAGGTGTGGATCCGGCCCTGGGACTCGGTGGCCGGCACCCGCTGCACGCGGTGCACGCCGCCCTCGTACTTGAGCTTGGACCAGGCGCCCTTGTCGCCTCTGGCCTTGACCGCGACGGTGGCGTCCTTGTAGCCGCCGAGGCCGGTCATGGTGGAGTCGAGTACCTCGGTCTTCCAGCCGTGCCGCTCGGCGAAGCGCAGGTACATGCGCAGCAGGTCACCGGCGAACAGCGCCGATTCCTCGCCGCCCTCCCCCGCCTTGACCTCGAGGATGACGTCCTTGTCGTCGTTCGGGTCGCGCGGCACAAGCAGCTCGGCTATCCGCTTCTCAAGCTGCTCCCGGCGAGCCGCGAGCTGCACTGCCTCCGCGGCGAACGACGCGTCCTCGGGCGCGAGCTCGCGCGCCGTCGCCTCGTCCGCCGATACCTGCTGCCACTCGGCATAGGCCTGGACTATAGGCGTGAGCTCACCGTAGCGGCGGCTCAGCGTCCTGGCCCGGTCCTGGTCGGAGTGAATGGAGGGGTCGGAGAGGTCGAGTTCCAGCTGCGCGTGCTCGGCGGCAAAATCGGCAAGCCGCTCAAACACCGCTTACCTCCCACTGATGGTGCTGACGAAGGCTGGACAGGCTGAACGTTCCCTTCCAGTCCTTCAGGAAGGGAACGGGGTAGCCCGACTACTTGCCGTCAGCAGCCTTCTTGCCGAATCGGCGCTCAAACCTGGCGACACGGCCGCCGGTGTCGAGAATCTTCTGCTTGCCCGTGTAGAACGGGTGGCAGCTTGAACAGACGTCGGCGTGAATTACGCCGGTCTTGGCGGTGCTGCGGGTCTGGAACGTACTGCCGCAGCTGCAGATCACCGTGGTGTCTACGTACTCCGGGTGAATACCGGACTTCATTTCTTAACTCCTGGTTCCCGCGGTCGCCGGGTCGCCTCCGCAGCAAGCTGCGCGGCGTGAACCGGTACCGCATAGTGGCTGGCTTACCAGTGTGCCAGACGCTGCAACGTGCACAGGCATCCCCGCATTCCCGGCCCGGCTAGCGGACCGGCAGACCGATTTGCCTGATTTGCCGGCCCGGCGTCGTGACTCGACCGTCGTGGTTGTGGCAACGCCGTCGCTGTATGGACAGTGCTGCCACAACCATGACGCTGGCGATCGGGTTACGAGGAGGCGTTGGTGGTCTTCTGGACGTGAAGCAGGAACTCGGCGTTGCTCTTGGTGCCCTTCATACGGTCCATAAGCACCTCAAGCGCCTGCTGCGGCTCGAGCGCGTGCAGCACCCGGCGCAGCTGCCAGACGATCTTGAGCTCCTCCGCCGTCATCAGCAGCTCTTCCTTCCGGGTGCTGGACGCGTCCACGTCCACGGCCGGGAAGATCCGCTTGTCGGAGAGCTCGCGCCGCAGGCGCAGCTCCATGTTGCCGGTGCCCTTGAACTCCTCGAAGATCACCTCGTCGGCGCGCGAGCCGGTCTCGATCAGGGCCGTGGCCAGGATCGTCAGCGAGCCGCCGTGCTCGATATTGCGCGCCGCGCCGAAGAACCGCTTCGGCGGGTACAACGCGGTCGAGTCGACGCCGCCGGACATGATCCGGCCGCTCGCCGGGGCGGCGAGGTTGTACGCGCGGCCGAGCCTAGTGATGGAGTCCAGCAGCACGACCACGTCGTGACCCATCTCCACCAGCCGCTTGGCCCGCTCGATGGCAAGCTCGGCGACCGTGGTGTGGTCCTCGGCCGGCCGGTCGAAGGTCGAGTGAATGACCTCGCCCTTGACCGTGCGCTGCATGTCGGTGACTTCCTCGGGCCGCTCGTCAACCAGCA
>DATHQE010000110.1:0-3143 GCA_035483035.1 Streptosporangiaceae bacterium
GGCCAACCCTGTCCGCCCGGCCAACCCTGTCCGCTCGGCCTGGCTGGCTGCCCTTGCATGCCGGACTCGTGGCCCTGGTCGTCGCGTGCCAGCGCCACGACGGTGACGGCATCTTGAAGGTCCGGCGCGATCCGCTCGCCGGGATAGGACACTCCGGGCGGACACCAGACACGCCAGGACGCACCGCGCCGCCACGCGCGCAGGCCAGCCTCCCCCGCCGGCCGCGCCGCCGTCCCGATCACGGTGCCCGGCATTGCGGCCACAATCTCGGCGGGCGACCCGGCGGCGAGCTGACGGCCGGCCTCGAGGACGAGCACCACGCTCGCGCGCTGCGCATCGTCGAGGTAGGTCGTAGCGAGGATCACCGCCGCGCCGTCGGCCGCCGCGGACGCAATGAGGGACCACAGGTCGGACCGGCTCACCGGATCGACCCCCGTGCTGGGCTCGTCGAGTATGAGCAGCTCCGGGCGGTGCAGCAGGGCAGCGATCACGCCGAGCTTCTGCCGCATCCCGCCAGACAGCTGGCCGGCGAGCCGGTCGCGGGCGGCGGACAGCCCGGCGCGTTTCATCAGCTCATCCGCCCGCCCGGTCGCGGTGTCACCTGGCATCCGGTAAGCGCTCGCACGAAAGGCGAGGTTCTCCGCCACGGTGAGATCGGGATAGACGCCGGAGCTCGCGGGCAGGTAGCCAAGCCGCAGTGAGCCGGGGCTGCGTACGTCACCGGCGTCCGGCCGGACGGCGCCAGCCAGGCACCGCAGCAGCGACGTCTTGCCGGCGCCGTCGCCGCCGACGACGGCCGTGACCTGACCAGCTGCGACCGTCAGCGAGACATCGTCGAGCGCCAAAGTGTCGCCGTAACGCAGCCGGAGGCCGCTCGCGCCGAAGCTGGCAGCCGGCCGCCGGATCATGCCGGCTGTCCCTGGCCCTGCGCGGCGACTGGCTGCGTGGGCGCGTCCGGCAGCGCGCGGCTGGCGTTGCCGCCGGTCCGGCCGCGCCGGTGCTGGCGTCGTAGTCCGCCGCGGGATGGCGCGGGAGCCAGGTACGCGCGGAATCGCAGGATCGCGAGCGTCACCACGACCAGGCCGAGCAGCGCTAGGAACGCGAACGGCTGCCAGAGCGGCCCGAGCGGCTCCGCCCGCAGCATCACCCCGCGGGAAATCTCGTTGAAGTACGTCAGCGGCAGCAGGTATGCGATCCAGCGAACGCCTGCCGCGATCGACGCCAGCGGGAAGATCAGGCCGGACAGCAGCACTTGCGGCAGCATCGTCATGACCGCGAGCTGGATTGCCTGGCCCTGGTTCTGCGAGACGGTGCTAATCAGCACCCCGATGCCGAGGGTGACGAACAGGAATAGCAGCGCGCCCAGTCCGAAGACCAGCACCGATCCACGGAACGGCACGCCGAACAGCGCGATGCCGACGCCGAGGACAATCGCCAGGTCGACCGCAGCGACGACGAAGTACGGCACGATCTTCCCGAGGAAGACGTCCCTCGGCCGCAGTGGCATGACTGCCAGCTGCTCAAGGGTGCCGGACTGGCGCTCTCGGACCACGCCCAGGCTAGTGATGATCGTGCCGATGAAGACGAGCACGACGCCGGCCAGCCCGGGGATCATCACGTACGACGTCTTCAGCGCCGGGTTGTACAAGATCGTGACCGGCGGGCTCGGCGCCGAGGATGGCGAAGAGCTGGCGGCGCGCAGCTTCGACAGCGCGGTCAGTGTCGCCTGCGCGGTGAAGAGCTGACTGCCGTCGACCAGCACGGCCGAGACGACCGGCGCGCCCGAGACGCCCGGCGTGCCCGACGCGCTCGCGAGGCCCGCGCCGCCGGTCACCAGCACCGCTGCCGCGTGACCGTCGCGCAGCTCGGTTGCGGCCCAGCCGCGGCCGGCCGCGGTGTCGGTCTTCACCACGCGGAAGGGCGTTGGAAGCGATCGCGCTACGGCGGCGGCGTCGGGCCCGGCCACGGCAACCGGAATCGAGCTGACATCGAAGCTGGCGGCGTAGCCGAGCACGACCAGCAAGATCACCGGCATCGCGACCATCATGGCCAGGGTTCGCCGGTCGCGCCGCAGCTGCCGGAACTCCTTCACGATCATTGCCCACATGCGAGCCTCCGTGCGGCGATGCCTGATGTCAACGTGCGATGAATTCTACGACTGTTGAATTATTTCATCAAGACCGGCGCGTTCTTAGTGATCATCACCAATGGCAAGATGGCCTCATGGTCGTCACTCGGCACTCGGGGCGCTGGACGTTAGAGGACCGGTTCAGCTCGGCGTGGCACTACCTGCCGTTCGACGTCCCAGCCGGGTCATGCGCGGTGCGAGCCGAGCTCGAGTACGAGCGGTCAGGTGCCATCATGGACCTCGGCTGCCTGGGCGCGGCCGACTTCCGCGGCTGGTCCGGCGGCGCGCGCCGGTCCTTCGTCATCACTGACACGGCCGCCACGCCCGGTTACCTGCCGGGCGAGCTTGAAGCCGGGAGCTGGCAGGTGATGATCGGCTTGCACCGGGTCCCGCCGGGCGGCGCCGACTACACGCTGACGGTCGAGGTATCCAGCACCCCAGGGGAGCTGGCCCCGGACGAGCCGCCTGAGCAGATGCCGCCGCTGACGGACCGGCCGCCACGCCGCGATCTGCCCGCGATGCCTGGCCGCCGCTGGCTCGCCGGGGACCTGCACACCCATACCGTCCATTCCGACGGCGTGATGACAGTGCCCGAGCTGGCCAGGTTCGCCGTCGGCCGGGGGATGGAATTCATCGCCGTCACCGATCACAACACGATCAGCCACCACGCCGAGCTCCCGGCGGCGGCGGCCCTGCACGGCATCACGCTGCTGGCCGGCCAGGAAGTCACGACCGAGTCAGGCCATGCGAACGCGTTTGGCGACGTCGGCTGGGTCGACTTCCGGCAAGCACCCGACGAGTGGCTGGACACGTGCGAGGAGGCCGGCGGGCTGCTCTCGGTGAATCATCCCTACGGCGGTCAGGTGAGCTGGATCGCGCCGATGAAGCGCAGGCCGCCGCTGCTGGAGGTGTGGCACTGGAGCTGGCTTGATACCCGGTGGACCATGCCGCTGGGCTGGTGGCAGGCATGGGACCCGGCCGCGATCCCGGTCGGCGGCAGCGACTGGCACCGGCC
>DATHQE010000111.1:0-2774 GCA_035483035.1 Streptosporangiaceae bacterium
GCGGAGAAGGCGCCAGCGGGCCTGCACTTTTCCGCGCTGTCGTTCCAGGAGGGCTGCACGAGCGCGTCGGCCGCAACCGCCGCCTGGTTCTGCGACTACGTGCTGGCCGAACTGCGAACCAATCCTGCCTACGGCAGCGCCTGGCGGCAGATGAGCACCACCGGCGGCCTGAAGATCTACACGACCATGGACCCGCAGGACCAGAGCGCCGCGCAGAACGCGGTCAGCTTCATGCTGCCGCCCCCGCCTTCGGGATATAACCCGGGCGCCAATGCGGCCGCCGAAGTACTCATCCAGCCTGGCACCGGGGATGTTCAGGCCATCGCCGTGGACCGGCGATATGGGACAGGGCCGGGCGAAAACAGCATCGACTACGCCGTGGACACTCCGCAAGATGGCGGCTTCGGCGTTCAGACCGGGTCGTCGTCGAAGCTATTCACGCTCATCACGGCGCTGGAGCGCAATTACCCCTTCGGCTTCCAGCTGTCGGTGACATCACCAGCCACTATCGGCCCGTTCTCTAACTGCGCGGGGACTTTTACGGGCTCGTTCCCGGTTTCTAACGCGGAAGGTGCCGGCAAGGGAACTTATTCGCTCTACACCGGCACCACGCAATCCATCAATGTGTTTTTCGCCGAACTTGAGCAGCGCGTCGGCCTATGCAATGTGGTCAAGACCGCAGTGAGCATGGGCGTGCACCGCGCCGACGGCGGATCGTTGCTGACGGCCGCCGGCGAGCCCGGCAAGGCCGGCTACCAGCTGCCTGCCGACGATCTGCCGTCCTTCACGCTCGGCTCGGTGAACGTGTCGCCGATGACGATGGCAGCCGCTTATGCCACGGTGGCGGCCGGCGGCATCTACTGCCGGCCCGTTGCGATCGAGCACATCATCGTCGGCGGCCGTCAGCTTCCGGTCGCGACCGCCGGCTGCCACCGGGTGCTCCCCGCGACGGTCGCCGCAGCTGCTACCTACATCCTGAGCGGTGTACTCACGACGGGTACCGCCAAGGGAGATGGCGTCACCCGGAACGGCGTCTACCTGCCGCAGGCCGGCAAGACCGGCACGGCCAACAGCTTCGACTTCGCCGCCTTCGGCGGGTACACGCCGACGCTGGCCGGCTATGTGTCGATGTTCAACCCGTCCGGGCCAGTGACGCATCCGATGGTGGGCTTCGCCTCATGTTTTCGCGCCGGGGGCGGCGGCGAGGACTGCCCCGGCTCGGTCTTCGGCGCGAACGCCGGCCAGATCTGGCAGCGCACCTTCGAGTCAGCTGACCTCGGCGCCAACGTCGGGGTGTTCCCGTCCGTGCCCGCCTCCAGCAGCTACTTCAGGGCGGGAACGGGGCAGCACACGCCGGTGCGCGGCAAGCATCACTAACTGCGTCGTCCTCCCCATGGGTCCCGTCGGCCGTAATCCGTTCGACGGACTGCCCGGTGACTGGCAGCATGGGCGGCCCATGAACTTGCAGCGGATTTGGCAGTTCGCCCGCAGGATGACGCCAGACCTCGGGCCGCTGCGGAGTTCCGGCCAGTTCCGCCGGCTCTACGCAGGGCAGAGCGCCAGCTTCGCTGGCAGCATGATCACGTTCGTGGCGCTGCCGTATCAGGTCTACCGGCTGACGCACTCCTCCCTGCTTGTCGGCCTCCTCGGCCTGACGGAGCTGGCACCGCTGGTGCTGGCTGGCCTGGCCGGCGGCCTGCTGGCCGACGCCACCGACCGCCGTCGGCTCATCCTCGCCATGGAGTGCGGCGGCCTGATCGTGGCGATCGCGCTGATGGTGAACGCGGCGAGCTGGCATCGGGTCTGGCTCCTCTTCGTGCTCGCTGCGCTCGGGGCGGGTCTGATGGGATTGCAGCGCCCGGCACTCGATGCCCTGGTCCCGGTGCTGGTAGCCAGGGATGACTTGCCTGCCGCCGCCGCGCTGAGCGGCCTGCTCGGCAACGGGGCGCAGATCGCCGGTCCGCTGCTCGGCGGCGGCTTGATCGCCGTCGGCGGCCTGTCGGTCGCTTACGCGACCGACGCTGCGACCTGCCTGATCGGATTGATCGCGTTCGGCGGGCTGACCTTGGCCCCGCCTGCTGACGACCAGGTCCGGCCTAGCCTGCGCAGCCTCCGCGAGGGGCTGGACTATGCCAGAAGCCGGCCCGAGCTGCTGGGCAGCTACCTCGTCGACATGTCGGCGATGTTCTTCGGCGTGCCGTATGCCTTGTTCCCGGCGTATGCCGCACGGGTGGGCGGACCGGCCGTACTCGGCATGCTGTACGCGGCACCGGCGGTGGGCGCCACCGTGGTGAATCTCAGCGCGGGCTGGACCAGGCACGTCCGCCGCCAGGGCCGAGCGATCGTCCTGGCCGTCTGCGGCTGGGGCGGCGCCATCGCGGCGTTCGGCCTGGCTCCAGGTCTGTGGTGGGGGCTGGTCGCGCTCGCTGCGGCCGGCGGGGCAGATATGGTCAGCGGGATCTTCCGGATGACGTTGTGGAACCAGACGATTCCGACGCGGCTGCGGGGCAGGCTCGCCGGCCTGGAAATGATCAGCTACACCACCGGTCAGCCGCTCGGCAACGTCGAGTCCGGCCTGGTGGCCTCGCTCACCGGTTCGGTCCGGTTCGCGATCACGTCCGGTGGGCTCTTGTGCATCGCGGGCGCAGCGGCCGTCGTCGCCGCACTGCCCATGCTCTGGCGCTATGACTCAGTCAAGGTCGTCAACGGCCAGCAGGCCGACCCGGCCACGGCCGCCGCGCCGGAAGACGAGCCCAACTCGCTGACGGCCTGAG
>DATHQE010000112.1:0-2766 GCA_035483035.1 Streptosporangiaceae bacterium
TCGTGCAGGGCCACCGCGTGCCGCTCGCGCTCGATGTACTCGACGCCCTCTGACGGTCCGACGCTCTTGGAAAGCTTGGCCTTGAGTACGTCCGGCCAGGTGATGGTTGTCCGGCCGTCACGAAGCGCGACGATGAGCGACTCGTTGACCAGATCCTTGATCGTGGCGCCGGTCGCATACGGCGTGATGGTTGCCAGATGATCCATCTGATCGGGTGCGATCTCGTGGCTGACCTTCGCGAAGTATCCCTCGTACGTGCGCTTCCTGCCCTCCTTCGAGGGGTAGCCCACCCGGTACATGCGGTCGATCCGGCCGGGCCGCAGCAGCGCCTCGTCCAGCGCGCTTGGCAGGTTCGTCGCCATCACGATGAGGATCCGGTACTTGGGGGGCGGCTTCGGCCGCATGCCGAGCGTGCGCCGCACCACCCGATTGACGAACCCGCGTGGCTTCTTGAGCCCTGACATCTCGGTGAGCAGCGCCTGGAGTGTGCCCATGCCGCCGCCGCCGCCCATGCCCATGGCCCCCGGAATCATCTGCCGGAACACGCCAGGGCGCCGCGCCGCCGGGTCTGCCTGCGCCGAGTCGCCGGGCAGGCCGCCCGCCCGCGTCGCCAGCACGGCCCGGCTGTCCGGCGTCAGATAGCTGAACCCGTGGCAGGACGCGAACGGGCTGCCGGGGGCTGGCTCGGCGCTCCGCTGCCCGCCCTGGCCGCCGACGCTGCCGCCGCGGCTGCCGAGCGAGTCCGCTTCGTCGAAGAAGACGATCACGCCGCCGTACCGGACCGCGAGCTTACGAAGCTTGCGGAAGAGGCCCTTCACCTTCAGGATGCCCACACCGAAGAACATGTTGATGAACGCGCCCGGATCCACGAACACGTAGGGCTTGCCGGTCTCGCCGGCCATCGCCTCGGCCATGAGCGTCTTGCCGGTGCCCGGCGGACCCCAGAGCAGGATGCCGCCCGGCACGTAGCCGCCGTGGTCCTCGATGGACTCTGGGTCCTCGAGGTAGAGGATGTTTTCCTGCACTCGGGCGAGCACATGATCCTGACCCCAGACGTCGGAGAACCGAGTGGTCACGTCGCCCGGGTAGTAGATGTCAACTCCGCCTCGCGACATGAACCAGAAGATCGCGGCGAACTGGCTCACGCCGAGCAGGAGGATGACCATGAAGTACAAGATCGTCGGCAGGCCGTGGAGTATCGAGGCTGGCGCCTGGAACACGCCCTGAACCGGCGATGTGTGGTAGATGAGCCCGAGGAGTATGGCCACGATGGCGATCAGGACGACCCATTTGATGGCGCGCGACAGCCGGAAGCGGGTGTAGTCGCTCATCTGATGCGTGATCTGATCGCCGCGGCCGAAGACCCCGCTGGATACCCGGTAGTAGAAGCGCCAGTGCTGAGCGAGCAGGTAACTCAGCTGGCGCAGCACCTCGAGGCCGAGTAGGAGCACCAGCCATCGCCCGGTCCCCGACTGCACCTGGAATTGCTGGCGGGCCGCGTCAGAAAAGCCGAGGACCGGGTTGGTCGACATCTGGTACCAGACGACGACGAACCAGAGCGCGATGAACAGCACGCTGAACTTGAGCCGGTCCCACAGTGCCTGCGGCCTGCGGGTCTGCCGCTGAGCTGCGAGCAGGCCGTACTGCTGGCGCCACGATTGCCGAGACTGCCGGCCGGTCTTGCTCGCTGACCTCCGCATCACGAACCTCGCACGGTGAACGAGTCGACGACTGCCACGATCTGCGCCTGATGCGCGACGAAGCAGTCCTGATAACACTGCACTAGGAGCATGTACAGCTTGGTCGTCGAGCTGTTGGTGGCCACCGTCAGGTCAAACACATCGGGTCGGCCGGCCACGATGTACTCAAACGCTTCGTTGATGCCGCGCACGCCATTCTTGGTGGTGATGGTGTTGCTGAGCAGCAGGTCGAAGCCGGTGAGCGTGAACCCCGAAGCGGTGGCCGACTGCCGGGCCGCGGAAGTGACGGGCAGGATGAGGTTGCGCATTTCGTCGAAGGAAAGCGCTGCGCGCAGCGCCGCGTTGAGGTCTTGCACGCTGGCGTACACGACCGGCGTGTGCGAGCCGATGAACAGCGCGGTCGGCGCCGGATGGGCGGCAGCGTCGTAGGCCCGAGACCACGCGAACGTGCCGCCTGCCAGGCCCGCGGCCGACTGGCTCAGCTCGCTCTGCGCACCAGCGACTACGCCCGGGTCAACTTGCGGCCAGCTCGCTGGCACCTTGAAGTACGCGTTATCAGCGCCGTCGGAGGCGTAGGTATAGCCCGGCGCGCCGCAAGCGGCCACGGCGAAGAGCATCGCGCCTGCGGCGACGAGGCCGACAGCCGTTCGGCGGAGCTGCCGAATCACGGGCACCTCCTGTCCAAGCTGGCCCCCAGCTCACAGGCCGGCCGCAGGCCTTCTCAAGGAGTATGCGTTGATGCCTAGCTCAGCCGTCAACCCCGCTGTGCATAACTGTGACT
The DNA here is from genome assembly GCA_035483035.1 of Streptosporangiaceae bacterium. GTDB lineage: Bacteria > Actinomycetota > Actinomycetes > Streptosporangiales > Streptosporangiaceae > JAJYUU01. The sequence goes on from DATHQE010000112.1 coordinate 2,482, forward strand.
CTTGCGCCACAAGTGACTAGCCGCCGTGGCTATGCCTCGCCAGCCGAGCAGGAACAACGCCAGGAACACCGCCGCCACGACGATGAACGCCGCTGCTGTCCCCTGGCCCGCCAGCACCCGGATCGCCATGCCCAGGCCGGCTGCGCCAAGCCAGGCCCCGACCCCGGCCGGCGCGATCGCCTTTGGCCGCCGCCAGTACCGCGCCGCCGCCAGGCCCGCAGCGAGGCCGGCCAGAAATGGCCAGGCCGTGTGCCAGAGGCCGGCCAGGCTGTCTCCGTTGTGATG
>DATHQE010000113.1:0-11214 GCA_035483035.1 Streptosporangiaceae bacterium
GATTGGCCTTGAGCGCTGCCGGGTTCATCGCGACCAGCACGTCGGGCGCGTCACCCGGGGTCAGGATGTCGTGGTCAGCGAAGTGCAGCTGGAAACTGGATACGCCGGGCAGCGTGCCAGCCGGGGCGCGGATCTCGGCCGGGAAGTTTGGCAGCGTGGACAGGTCGTTACCGAAGCTCGCAGTCTCCTGGGTGAACCTGTCACCAGCGAGCTGCATGCCGTCGCCCGAGTCCCCGGCGAACCTGATGATCACACGATCGAGCTGCTGGACCTGCTTGGTCACAGTCTCCCGGCCTCCTTCACGCGCCGAGGCCGGGTGCGGACGCGGTGACGGCGTGCATCGTTACGTTAACTTTTTTTTCTTGCGCCGACAGTTTTGTCTTGAGAGGACAAGGCCTGCCGGCGTACCCGGATAACGTGGCGCGCCATCCTACTGGCGAGACTACCTGTGCGGTCGTAGTCGGGCCCGCCGCCACGTCAGGGTGTCCGCCTCGTCCGGGCTTCCTGACGCAACCCGAACCCCATTCTAGTACAGAAGCATGAGACCCAGATTGGCTCTCGCATATACGACGCCCTGCGCAGCGGCGCGGTTCACGAGCGAGCCCGTCAGTTAGGTCGTTCTTGCTCATCGCAGCCGTTCCTGGCTCACCGCAGCTGTTAGCTCGACGAGCTGCGCGAGCGTATCGAGTCGGCGGCTACGGTCTCCGTCGAGCTTGGCCTGGATGGTCGTGACGCCAGCGTCCCGGTACAGCCGGAGCCGCTGCGTGATCATCGCGGGCGTGCCGATGAGGTTGGTCCTGGCGCCGAGCTCGACCGGCACGCGGTCCGCGGCCTCCTCCCGCCGGCCGGCGAGCCATAGCGCCTGCACTGCCTCGACGTCGGCCCCGTAGCCCTGCCGGGTGAAAGCGGCGTTGTAGAAGTTGTGCTCCTTCGAGCCCATGGCGCCGATGGTGAACGCGTAGCCGCGGGCATGGCGGCGCGAGGCCGCTGCCGCCGCCTCCTCGTCGGCCGTGATCTCGACGGCAACCGGGATGACCAGGTCAAGGTCGGCCAGCGAGCGGCCTGCTGCCGCGGCGCCGGCCCGCAGCCGGTCGAGGAAGACGTCTGCGCGCTCCGGCATGAAGGTGTTGCCGATCCAGCCATCGGCTAGGGCGCCGGTCAGCTCCAGGTTGCGTGGACCGAGTGAAGCGACGTAAACGGGGATTGGCGTCGGCGGCAGCATGGATCGGATCGCGCGGCCCTGCCCGCCCGGCAGCGGCAGCCGGTAGACCTGGCCCTGGTGACTCAGCCGCTCGCCCGCCGCGATCGCCCGGACGATCTCGATGGTCTCTCTGGTCATCGCCAGGGGCGCATCGAACCTGACTCCGTGCCAGCCCTCCATCACCTGCGGTCCGCTGGTGCCGATGCCCAGCCGGAACCGGCCGCCGGACAGCAGCTGCAGGGACATGGCCGACATCGCCAGCATCGCTGGCGTCCGGGCGCCGAGCTGCGCGATCGCGGAGCCGAGGCTGATCCGGTCAGTCCGCGCCGCAAGGAAAGCCAGCGGCGTCAGTGCGTCCTGGCCCCACGCCTCGGCCACCCAGACTGAGGTCGCGCCGATCCGCTCCGCGTCCCCGACGTAGTCAGCGTCCAGCTGCGAGGCCACGTGGGCGGCGATGCCTACCTGCATAGCCTCATTGTCGCGCTAGGGATCCCGGCCAGGTGCGGCGTACCATGCGACCGTGGAAGCCGCTGAGCTCAGATACGCCGACCGCCCGACGACGGAGGCCGAGCTGCGCATCGACGCGCCGCCCGCCGTGGTCTGGCAGCTGGTCTGCGACATCCAGACACCGGCCGAGTTCAGCTCGGAATTCCAGGGCGGCCAGTGGCTTGACGGCGTGACCGGGCCGGCGCTCGGCGCGCGGTTCCGGGGGCGCAACTTCCATGAGGCCCGGGGCAGCTGGGAGACGGTGTCGACGATCTGCGAGTTCGAGCCAGAACGGGTGTTCGGCTGGGCAGTCGGCGATCCCGCTGGTCCGGCAGCGCGCTGGCGATTCTCCCTCGAGCCGGATGGCGCGGGCACGCTGATCCGGCAGTGGATGCAGATGGGCCCGGGCGAGAGCGGCATCAGCGAGCTCATCGCGCAGCTGCCTGACAAAGAGCACAAGATCCTTCGCCGCCGCCTGGCCGAGCATCAGGCCAACATGGTGGCGACGCTGACCGGCATCAAGGACCGCGCCGAGGGCCGTTAGCTATCCGCGGGCGTTATTTAGTGCCCTGAAGTCACAGATGCGTCGGCAGTAGACGAGTAGGTTAACCTCTAACTTCCGCATCTCCTGGCGGCTCCCGAACTGCACCGAACCAGGAGCAACATTCTGCGCCGCAAGAGGAGAAGCCGTGACCAACCGCCCGCGCCTCACCGTGCTGGGAACCGGCTACCTGGGTATAACTCACGCGGCGTGCATGGCTTCGCAAGGCTTCGAGGTGCTTGGATTCGATACCGACGCCGAGAAAGTGGCGCGGCTGAGCGCTGGCGAGGTGCCGATTTACGAGCCGGGCCTCGAGGAGCTCGTGAAAGAGGGACTGAGTTCGGGCCGGCTCGCCTTTACCGGATCGTATGAGCGGACCGCAGAGTTCGGCGATGTTCACTTTCTTTGCGTCGGAACGCCGCAGCGCCGAGATGGCTTCGGAGCCGACCTTTCCCAGATCGAGACCTGCCTTGCGCGCCTGGCACCAGAACTCAGGCGCCCATGCCTCGTGGTCGGCAAGTCAACGGTGCCTGTCGGCAGCGCGGCGTCGCTGGCTTCCTGGGTGGCCCAGCTAGCCCCAGTCGCAGATGCAGCTGAGCTTTGCTGGAGTCCGGAGTTTCTCCGTGAAGGTCACGGCGTGCACGACACGCTGAGCCCGGATCGGATTGTCATCGGTGTCAGCTCACGGCACGCCGAGAACGTCCTCCGTCAGGTCTACGCGCCGCAAATCGAGGCGGGAATCCCGCTTTTCGTCACTGACCTAGCCACGGCAGAGCTGGCCAAGGTCGCGGCTAATGCCTTCCTCGCTACGAAGATCTCCTTCATCAATGCGGTAGCCGAGGTATGTGATGCGGCTAACGCCGACGTCACGGTCCTGGCTGACGTCCTCGGCGCCGATCCTCGGATAGGTAGCGCGTTCCTGCGGCCGGGTCTGGGGTATGGCGGCGGGTGCCTGCCGAAAGACGTCCGCGCATTCCTGGCCAGGGCAGCAGAACTCGGCACCGAGGACGCGCTGGAGTTCTTGCGCGATGTTGACGCCATCAATCTCGGGCGGCGGACCGCCATGGTCAACTTGGCCACAGAAGCTCTTGGCGGTTCGGTTACCGGGAAGTCGGTATGCGTACTGGGCGCATCCTTCAAGCCGGGTTCAGACGACGTCCGAGATTCGCCTGCTCTCGACGTGGCGCAGATCCTGCATGGGCTGGGCGCGGACATCACTGTCTACGACCCGGCCGCCATGGACAATGCCCGTAAGGCCTGCCCCGAGTTCACGTACGCGGACTCGGTGATCATGGCGGCGGACGGCGCCGACATCGTCCTGCTGCTGACCGACTGGCCGGAATTCGCGGCCATCGACCCGGAGAAACTGGGCGAAGTAACGGCCGCTCGGCGCATCATCGACGGCCGCTACATGCTAAATCCAGCGACATGGCGAGCCGCCGGATGGAGTTACCGCGCCTCCGGTGTCCCCGGCCCGAAGACTTCGGACCAGCACAGCTAGCCGGAGCAGATCCAGCCGCTCCTGGCGCCGATGTGGACACTCAGGCGGAGGCCCGGGCGCTGGCCCGGTGCAACACAACAAAGCCGTCGCGCTCGAAAACGATCTTGTAGCCGCTGCGGCTGAGCAGCGCCACGCGCTCGCGCTGCGCCAGCACACTGGTGAAGGTCATGAGATGACGTTGCACGTCGGCGACTATCCACGCCGAGCCCAGCGCGGGTTGCTTCGAACCCCAGCCGAGGACGGTGTCGCGGCTGGAGAGCTCCGCGGCTACGTCGGTAGCTGCCTGCACCGGGACGCCCTTGGGCACCACGGCGTCGGCTGCGGCCGCTGCCTGAGCGGCCGGGGTCGGCGAATAGAACTTTGCGTGCAGGGCCTCTCCCAGCGCGAAGCGCGGCAGGGTATAAAGGGTCGCGGCCACAATCGCGAGGCAGCAGCCGAGCGCGACGACGCCCGTTCGCACGCCACGCCCTCGCTGACCCCGCGCGCGCTCGTCCGGCACTGTCTTGTCCGGCACTGTCTCGAGCGGCGGTATCTCGGCTGGCCCAGTCTGGGCTGGCCCTGTCTGGGCTAGCGCTGTCTCGGCTAGCGCAGTCTCAGCCCCCGCCGCCTCATCGGGGAGCGGATCGGCGGGTACGGCGCCGGCTGGCGGCTGCGCGCCCCCGGTGGCGCGATCCCACGCCCAGCCAGCCCAGCGGTCGAGTCGAGCGGCGCCATCGACGGCCGCGAAGACCAGTATGACCACGATAAACGCGTTGTACTGGAAATGGGTGACCCACCAGTTGGGGTATTTCGAATTCAGCATCCGCTCCGCGATGAGCGGGAGCGCGGCCAGCACTAGCGGCGACAGCAATGGCAGGAAGCAGAAGACGGCGAGCAGCCATTTCATGGTCTGAAGTTTGACCCGCGGCTTGACCATCGTCCGCACGGATCCCAGCGGGTGCCTGATGATGTGCGCCGCCACTTGCGGGACGTTATTGCCGATGTCGGCGTACGCCCAGTAATAGCCTGCCCGCCCGCCGAAGGCCGGTATCAGCACGTAAGTAGCGAACACGGTGTAGGCGAGCCCGCCAGCGGCCAGGCCAATTCCGACCAGTCGCTGCCGACGGATAGTGGGGGCAACGGAGATGACTAGGTAAATGCCGATCCCGCCCACCAGCAGGCCCATGTCCTCCTTGACCAGCAGCAGGCCTGCCAGCGCGACTAGCGCAGAGCGCAGGCGGCCCCCCTGCAAGCGTTCGAGCGCTATGGCGGTCAGCACCGGAGCGAAGGCGGCCTCGTGGAAGGCAAAGGCCGCTGCCGACGCTAGCGGCCAGCTGAGGCCGTACGCGATACAGATGAGGTAGGCGGCGGTCGTCGCCTTCGTGCCGCCGCCGAATGCCCGTCGCGTGAAGATCCACAGCGGCGGGATGGCGAGCGCGAAAAGCACAGCCTGCGCGATCAGAAGAGTCTGCGGGCCGTCGTAGATCCAGTACAGCGGGGCGAGCACGACAAGGACGGGGGAAAAGTGGTCGCCGAGGAGGGAGAAATGCGCCCCGAACCCGTTGAGCTGCCCCTTGGCGATCGAGATACCGAGATGAAAGTGGGCGTAGGACCGGACGGCCTGATCGAAGTAGACCAGGTCATAGGAGCTTTCCCGGTACGTCGCGTAGATGACCAGTGAGAAGCCCGAGTAGATGGCAGCAATGAGGGCAGTCAGCGCCGCCACGCCGCCGAGGTGCACGGAACTGCGCCGACTCCGCCCGGCATGCTGCCGACCGGCATAACCGGGGCCCTCAAGAGCGGACTGGGTCGTCACCGAGGCAAGGGTACTGATACTGAAGGTGTGCTGAATCTAAATCTACACTTTCCACCGAAAAGTGTGGGTAAAGTCATCTCGGTCTGCCACCGACCGCAGGTAGGCCTAGCCGCCGCGCGACTGGGATGCTGCGGTGACACTGAACTTCGACAGATCGAGCATGCGGCCTAGTTCCAGGTCAAACGTGCTCGGTTCATAGACTATGATGCCGCTCGCAGGCGTAAATGTCAGCTCGCCGAAATATATATTCTCGCCTGTGCAATACAAATCTACACGCACGAACGGAAAATCTGCCGACAGTTTAGCCGCAATATTGAGCATCTCGTCCAATAGCGCCGGTTTCGCGATAGCATGGCGTGCGTTCGGATAACCCTTTTCGAGGATGGGCAGCAGGTTCCATGCGCAGTCGTAAAGGTTCTCCGTCATACCTGCACGACGGTCACCGATGACTTGCACCATGTACGGTACGCCATCAAAGCACGGAAACTTAAAGTCCCGAAGCCAACCTGATTCGTCCTCCAGGTACATTTCGGCGATCAGCCTGGGCCGGAGATGTCGGTACTGCGGCTCGCGCTCGGCCCGGTAGAAGTTCTGGCTTACCCAACCCGTGACCGTCTCTCGCAAGCTGGTCAGATCCAGGGAAGACTTATCCCGGCAGACGAAGTTATAACCTTGACCGTGCGTCGCCTTCAAGACGAACTGCTCGGGCATTTCGTCGAAGGGAATATCATCGAATTCACGCCAGACGCCTATCAGCGGGACCAGGTACTCGGGCCCGATGGTGTCTTCAACATATTTGCGGACGTCGTACTTATCCACATATAGCGAATACTGCTCGAGATGGCCATGAAGCTTTAGCCATTGGATCTTCTCAGAATATGCACGTGGATTGTTGAGATGAAGAATCCGCCTCGTCCGCAGCAGATAATTGACCCGGCAAAACCAGGCATCCGGAAGAGCGTGCCGCACTTTGCTGAGGAGCTTGGCGACGGGGGCCGGGAGCGCTCCCGCCAATCTACGGGCCTGGGCCATGGCAGCCGACTGTAGCACGGCCAACGTGCCCGTCAGAGCGAGCTCAAAGCATTCATGAGGCGTGTGATAGCTGTTCACCGGCCGCTGACTAGCAGGCGACGGTCAGCTAGGGCAGGATGAATTTGTAGACCGCGTTGGCGAAGCCCTCGTCCTCGTTCGACGTCGTCACCCGGCGGGCGCAGCGCTTGACCTCGGGGCTGGACTGGCCCATCGCGATGCTGAGGCCCGAATGGGCGAACATCAGCACGTCGTTCGGCATGTCGCCGATCGTCGCGATCTCCCCAGCATCCAGCTTGTACTTGGCGGCCAGGTACTTGGCCACCTCCCCCTTATTGGCCTTCGGGTGCGTGACGTCCAGGTAATACGGCTGAGACTGAGCAGCCGTCACATGATCGCCGAACTTGTCGTGGACCGCGGCAGTAGCCTTCTCCACCGCATCATGGTCGTCGCTGACGCCGACGAGCTTGGCCACAGTGGCTGTGAGCCCGTTGATCCCGTCGGTCATGACCTTGGGCTCGAACTTGACGGTCCAGGCCTCGCGCGCAACATGCGGCCCGGCTGGCGCTGGTACGTACCAGTCGGCGCCGCTATAGAGCCACACGTCCAGCTGGAACGACGCCATTTCGTCGGCCACCGGCGCGACCAGCTCCGCCGGCAAGACGCGCTGCTCGATCACCTTCATGTCGCGATCGACCAGCAGGCCGCCGTTGAACGCGGCAATCGGGGTCTGAATGTTCAGCGGCTCGATGAGCATGGCCATGCCGCGCGGCGGCCGCCCGCTGGTGATGGCGAACATCACTCCGGCCCGACTCAGATCGTGCACGGCCGCGATCGCCTTGTCCGTGAGCACCTTGTCCTGGGTGACCAGCGTCCCGTCGACATCGGCCAGGAGCAGCTTCACAGTCGGAGTAGTCATTGGTCACTCCTGCCCGCGCTTGTCGGCGGGCTCGGCCCGGCGATAGGCGTGAATGACGTCGAGGTAGCGGGAGGAGATCTCGTCGACAGCCTCGTAACGCGACGCCTGACCGGCCAGGTGCTTCTTCAGCGCGTCTTCCCACAGCGTCCGGCCGACCGCGAACCCGTCGAAGCCGTCCACTCCGGCCCCGATCTTGACCCACTCGATGACCTGCGGCTCGTCTGCGCCGCGGCCGAGCACGATGCATTTCACCTCAGCACGGCCCTCGACCTGGGCCTGTGCCACGACTGCCGCGCAGGCTGCCGGGTTATCCAACCCCTCGATCTTCCAGATGTCGGGCTCCACGCCGCCAGCCTGCAGGGCCGAGATCGTGGCCACCACCAGGTCGGGACGCAGCTCGCGGTCGTACGCGCGCTGGTCACCACCGAACCGGTCCAGCTGAGACTTCGTCGCTGGCACCAGCAGCTCGAACAGGAACTTGCGGCCGCGGTCGTGCAGCCAGTGACTCAACCGCGCGAGCCGCTCGGTCTGGCGGCGGTTCAGATCGGGATCGCCATCTGGGTTGTAGCGCACCAGCACCTTGGTGAACGTCGGGTCGAACGCCTCGATGTGCGCACCGAAGTCGTCGCCGTACTGGAATTCGAACTCCTCCTGACCGGACTTCTCGACCGGCATCGCCAGCACCGCGCCCTCGGCTTTCGCGCGCCGGGCAACGCCTGCCCCGAACTCCTCGTCCACGAGGACGCCGCAGACGTCTCTCGGCGCCCCCTCGGCCAGCGCCCGCATGTACGCGTCGAAGATGATCTCCTTCACCTTGATGATGCCGTCTCGGACGTCCGGCGGTACCGGCTCGGAGGCACCGAACAGGTCCTTCTCGAACGAGCCGCGGTGATCAAAGGCCATCAGATAGAGCGGCTTGCCGTAGCCCAGAGTCATGGGCACCTCCTGTAGGACGGCGTCGTCAGCCGGAATTCGGCAAGTGCCAGTGGAATGGCTCGATGAGCTTGGTGATTGACGGCGGCCCCCACGAGCCGCGCGCGTACGGCTCGACCGGGGGCGGGTTCTGCAGCAGCGGCTCGGAGATCTCCCACAGCCGGTTGATGCTGTCCGAGCTGGTGAACAGGGACTGGTCACCGACCATGGCGTCGAGGATCAGCCGCTCATAGCCCTCCAGCGCGTTGGCCGCGGCGAACGAGTCGGCGTACTTGAAGATCATCTTCTCGCTGCCGAGCGACATCTCCGCGCCCGGCTCCTTGGCCAGGAACTTCGTGGTGATCGAGCCGGGGTCGGCGAAGTCGATGATGATCTCGTTACGCCGGCCGTCCGGGATGTCCTTGCGGTGTGCCTTGAACATCCGCAGCGGCGGCTCGTGGAAGCCGAGCGTGATCACCTGGCGCCCGGCCCCGAGGCTCTTGCCGGACCGGAGGTAGAACGGGACGCCGTGCCAGCGCCAGTTGTCGACCTCGGCCCGCAGGGCCACCATTGTCTCGGTCTGCGAGCCAGGGCTGACGCCTGGCTCCTTCAGGTAGCCCTCGTACTGGCCGCGGATCACATGCCGGACGTCGATCGGCTTCAGCGCGTCGTACACCTTGGCCTTCTCGGCGCGCAGCTGCTGGGCAGTCAGCATCGTAGGCGGTTCCATGGCCACGAAGCCCAGCACCTGGAACAGATGCGTGACGATCATGTCCCGGTAGGCGCCGGTCTTGTCGTAGAAGTCGGCCCGGCCCTCGATCGAGAGTGTCTCGGGTACGTCGATCTGCACGTAGGCGATGTGCGTCCGGTTCCACACCGGCTCGAACAGGCCGTTGGCGAACCGGAACGCCAGGATGTTGTCGATCGACTCTTTGCCGAGGAAGTGGTCGATCCGGAAGATCTGCGACTCGTCGAAGACCGCCCGCACGGCATTTCCGAGCTCGATCGCCGACTTCAGGTCTGTGCCGAACGGCTTCTCGATGATCACCCGGGAACTGCCACCGGCCAGGCCGGCCGCGCCGAGCATGCCCACCACTGACGAGAAGGCCGCTGGCGGCACCGCGAGGTGAAAGAGTCGGCACACCTGGCCGCCGATCTCCTTCTCGGCGCGCGCGACCTCGTCCTTCAGCGGCCCGTAATCGTCGGGATCGGCAGGCGCGAAGGACAGGTGCTGCTGGAACTCGGCCCAGCAGTCGACCTCGCTATCCGGCTTGCTGATGCAGAAATCCTGCGCGGCCTGCTTGGCGTGCGCCCGGAATTCCTCGTTGCTCAGCGCGAACTTGGCAGGCGACGAACCGATGATCTTGTACTTGCGCGGCAGCAGGCCCGCCGCCGCGAGGTGGAACAGGCCAGGTAGCAGCTTCCGCTTGGCCAGGTCGCCGGTCGCACCGAAAAGCACGATCACGTGATCATCGGGGCGGCGAATGCTGCCGCGCGCGCCCGCGTTGCTGCTAGCTGCGGTCTTGCCAGTGCTGACTGCGGTCATGACGTCCTCGTGATCGGGAGGGGTTTGTCGGCGCGAGGTCGCGGTCGAGCATGACGGAGCCTACGTGACGGTGCCTACCGGTCCGCTGGTGCCGCATCGACATCCGCGAGCACCAGTGACCGCGTCGCCAGCACTCGCCCCGCGGGGATGGACTCGTCCCCGGCCAGCAGCCTGGCCAGCGCGTCCTGCTTGTCGCTGCCGGTGACCAGCCATAGCAGCTGGTCTGCGCGGGTGAGCGCCGGATAAGTCAGTGTCATGCGCCGGTGGCCCTGGTACGGCTGAGTCACGGCCACGAGCGCGCCGGTGACCTCGAGCACGGGGTCGCCCGGGACGAGCGAGGCGGTGTGACCGTCCGGGCCCAGGCCGAGGTGCACCAGATCGAACCGCTGCGGCAGGACCGCGGCGTACGCGGCCGCGGCCGCATCCAGGTCGGGGTCGTTGACGGGCATCGGGTGCACGCGGGCAGGCGCGTCGCCGATGCTCTGACGCAGATGCGTGAGGTTGCGGTCGGGGTCTCCGTCCGGCGCGACCCGCTCGTCCACCTGGAACAGCTCGACGTCAGCCCAGGGCACGTCCTCGGTGGCCAGCTCGGCGAACATCGCCCACGGTGTCTTGCCGCCGCTGACGGCGAACGTGAACCGGCCGCGCGCGGACACGGCCTCGCGCGCTCGCGCCGCGACGTAGCCTGCGGCCCGCGCGGCCACCGCGGCGGCGTCCGGTGATACCTCGAGGTCGTGCTGCACCGCCTAGTCCTTCTTCTCCGCGTGCCCGCCGAACTCCGAGCGCATCGCCGACAGCACCTTGTCGGTGAAGTCACCGAGCCCGCGCGACTCAAACCGCTCGTACAGCGACGCGGTGATCACCGAGGCGGGCACACCCTCCTCGACCGCGGCTAGCACCGTCCACCGGCCCTCGCCGGAGTCGGACACGCGTCCGGCGAAGTCATGCAGGTCCGGGTCCTTGGCGAACGCGGCCGCGATGAGATCGATCAGCCAGGAGCTGATGACAGAGCCGCGGCGCCAGACCTCGGCGACCTCGCCCACGTCGATCTGGTACTGGTAGGCCTCCGGATCGCGCAGCGGCGCCGTCTCCGCGTCGGACTCTTGTTCGTGCAGGCCAGCGTCGGCGTGCTTGATAATTGATAGTCCTTCGCCGATCGCGGCCATCATGCCGTACTCGATGCCGTTGTGGACCATCTTGACGAAGTGGCCGGCGCCGTTCGGGCCGCAGTGCAGGTAGCCGTGCGGTGCGGTGCTGCCTGTACCGTCAGCGGCTGGGAGGCTG
>DATHQE010000114.1:0-4160 GCA_035483035.1 Streptosporangiaceae bacterium
GCGCTGTCGAGATCATCGACGGCGAGCGGCATGTAGTTCGCGCTGACCTCGGTGTGCATGACCAGGCGGCGAGCGAGGGACGGCCGCTGCTCTGCCTTGTGCACCTGACCGACCTTCAACTCGCCGACGTTCAGTCGCCGACGAGATTCGAGTTCCTGAACCGCCAGTTCGCCGATCCCAGGTACGCCGAGATCGTCCCCGTGCAGCGGCCTCAGGAGGCGCTGAACGCGCGTGCCATCGACGCGATGCTGCGTACGGTCAATGCGGCCGTCGGACCGGTGACCGCGCTTGCACCGCAACTGGCGGTGACCACCGGCGACGCGATCGATAATGCGCAGTGGAACGAAGTGCAGGCTTTCCTGGCGCTATTTGATGGCGGCCGCGTCGTAATGAATTCGGGTGGTCCCGACTATGCGGGCGTGCAGTCTCTGGACTGGCCGGACGACATTTTCTGGAAGCCCGACGGAGTCGCCGCGAGCGGTCCGGACTTGTTCCGCGCGGCATTCGGGTTCCCGCACTGGCCGGGGCTACTTCGCCGCGCGATGGAGCAGTTCACCGCACCTGGCCTGCGGATGCCGTGGCTATCGTGCTTCGGTAATCACGAGGCGCTAAATCAGGGAGTCGGAGTGATCAGCCCTGACCTCGCCGCGGCACTCGTCGGTGACGTCAAGCCGTGGGCCCTGCCGGCCGACTTCGACCACGACCAGGCGCTTGAGTTGTTCACGCACCACCCTGAGGTATTCATGGCCGGACCGGCCAGGCATGTTGCCGCCGACCCTGGGCGCCGGCCAGTCACCAGGCAAGAATTCGTGGCGGCCCACTTCGGGCCGACGGCGCAACCGAGCGGCCACGGTTTCACCGAACGGAATCGCCTGGACGGCACTGCCTACTACGTCCACGACACGCCAGCGGTGCGCTTCATCGCGCTGGACACGAACTGCCTCGCCGGCGGCGCGTCCGGCTGCGTGGACCATGACCAGGCTCGCTGGCTGGAGGCGCGCCTCGCCGAAGTGCACTCAAGGTATTACGACCCGGCCGGTCAGCGCGTGCAGCGTCCGAACGACGACCGGCTCGTGGTGATCTTCTCGCACCATGGCGTCGAGAGCCTGGTTCACCCCATGACGCGGCATGCTGGGCCAGCTGGCCAGCCGCTCCTTGGCGGCTCCGACATCCTGGCCCTGCTGCACAGGTACCCGAACGTGGTCCTCTGGCTCAACGGGCACACCCATCTCAACGCGATCTGCGCGCGACGAGACCCGCGTGACCCTGCCCACGGCTTCTGGGAGGTGACAACCAGCAGCATCGTCGACTGGCCCTGCCAGGCGCGCCTCGTGGAGATCATCGAGGTAGCCGGGCAACTGTCGATCGTCTGCACGATGATCGACCATGACAGCCCGGTCCGCCCGGAGGCGCTGGCGGCCGGTGCCGACCTCGCGGCGCTGCACCGGGAGCTAGCCGCCAATATGCCGTTCGCGGGCATGGATTCGAGTCGGCCGGGCACCCATGCCGATCGCAACGTCGAGCTCCGGGTCGCGGCACCGTTCCCGCTGGCGCGACTGGCCGAAAGCTAGCTTCGCCGCTGGCGCCGCGTGATCTCAGCGCCGCCAGTGATCCGATCGCAGCGCGGCCACGTCGGCGTCGGCCCCATCCAGGTGCACGTCCGCGACGGCGGTCCGGCCCATGGTCCACAAGGTCAGCTCCACCGGATCGCCAGTCACTGTCACGACCGGAGTCCGTGCCTTGGCGGTGATCCGCACCCGATGGCGCCTGCGGGTGCCCTGGCCGCGGCCATGTCTGTCCGCTGAAGGCGGGCCGGCCGCCGGGTCGACCGGGCCGTGGCCCGGATCCGAACGGACAAGCTCGACGCCGACAGGTGCTTTGCGCAGCATCAGCCGGGCCAGGCTCAGCCTGTCCCAAAGCTCGTCGGCGAGCTCAGCGTCGATCTTTCGTGGCTGCCAGTCGGGCTGCGCTCTGAGCACATCCTCGTGGTGAACGAAGTACTCGACCAGGTTGAGCTTCTCATCTGCGCCCGGCAGACCGAATACAGACAGGCGGGGAGGGCCAGTCCGAATGAAGTTGACGAGCCGGGCGAATGAGTGCCGACTGGCCAGATGTGTCTGCACGCGGCGGGTGTACCTGGCCACCGGACCGCCCATGACGCCGGCCCCGGCGTCGGGGCGCCGCTCGCGCAGCACCAGGTGCGCGGCGAGGTCTGCCGTCTGCCAGCCGGCGCACAGCGTTGGCTGATCAGGGCCGACTTCGGCGAGCAGGTCACAGAGGGCCTGGCGCTCATCCTGGGCGTGGGTCACTGTTGCTCCTCATGTCAGCCGGGCCGGCTGATCATTGCAGCGGTCGCCGCCGCGCCGGCCGGGGGATTTCGGACGGCGAGCGTGACATTGAGGCGATCGTAAGTGATCGGCGCCATCTTGGCAGGCGGCAGGGCCACGCGGCGTCGCGGCCGGTGAATCGTGCCGCTAGCCTTCTCAGGGACGTATACCGGGGAGGCAGCGCATGACCAGCGCCCGTGCGGAGCGGTCCGCCGGCCTGCGCGCGGGCTTGCGCCGTGGGCGCAGCGGCCCGCGGTCCGACCGCCGCGAGCTCATTGCTGCCCTGCTCCTCGGCGCGGCCGGGGCAGGCCTCGTGTTCCTCGCTAGCCGGCAGGGGTGGGCGCAGGTGCGCACGACCCCGCCGAGTCCGCTACCGCCGAGCCGCGTGACCGTGACCGGCGCTGCCCTGGTCCCCTACGCCGACGCCCTGGTGGTCGCGGGCCTGGCGACGCTCGCGGCGGTGCTGGCCAGCCGCGGGCTCGCGCGCAGGCTGACTGGCGTCCTGCTCGCCGTGATTGGTGCGAGCCTGGCCGCGTCGGCGTTCACGGTATCTGCCGCGGCGGCCGTCACCGCGGCGAGCTCGAACGTTGTTCCGGCCACGGCAAGCGCCGGCTCGGTTACGGATGGTGGCGACTCGGCCGCCTCTGTCGTGCCCAACGTGGCCGGCGCGGTCCCGCACGTCGCGTTCAGCGCCGCCGGCTGGCAGGCGCTCGTCGTGATCGGCGCCATCTTGATGATCGGTGCGGGCGTCCTGGTCGCCTGGCGCGCCAGCAAGATGGCGGTGATGTCCAGCCGGTACGACTCGCCGACCGGCCCGGCCCGCGGGTCCCGCGACGGCAGCCGTGCTGGCTCGGGACGCAGGCCAGGCACGGGCCAGCAGGCCACGACGATGGGGCCCGTACACGCCGGCTCGATGCCCATCGGTTCGGGGCCTGCCAACGCGGTACCCGCTGACGCCGGGCCGGACTCGGGATCAGCGGACTCGGGACCTGCCGACTCGGGGCCTGCCGACTCGCGACCCGCCGACTCGGCGTCCATCTGGGAGGCACTCAGTCGTGGCGACGACCCGACGGTCGGCCGTAGTGCGACAACCCGGGCGGGCTCTGCCGATCGCGGTACGCGGGCCACATAGGCTGGCCCGCGGCGCCGACGGACGGATGCCGGCTAACCCGGCCAGATCAGGGGGCGGCCAGCCGGCCGGCGACGCCCTCGCTACTCTTTTGAGGCAAGGCATCCCACCCGAGGGGGCGGCATTACCGCGTGAGCGTGCTTGACGACATCCTCGACGGAGTGCGCGCCGACCTGGCCGCCCGCCAGCAAGAGACCCCGCTGGAGCGACTCAAGGAGACGGCCGCGAAGGCAGCCTCGCCCAAAGACGTGATGGCTGCGTTTTCCGGCACCGAGGTCGCCGTCATCGCTGAGGTGAAGCGGTCCAGCCCGTCCAAGGGCGCGCTCGCCGCCATCGCCGACCCCGCCGCCCTCGCTGCGGACTACGAGGCAGGCGGGGCCCGGATCATCAGCGTGCTGACGGAGAAGCGCCGGTTCGGCGGAAGTCTTGATGACCTCGCCGCGGTCCGGGACGCGGTGCAGATCCCGGTACTGCGCAAAGACTTCATCGTGAGCTCGTACCAGCTCTGGGAGGCCAGAGCGTACGGTGCTGATCTCGCTCTCCTCATCGTCGCGGCGCTTGAGCAGAACGCGCTCGTCTCCCTGGTCGAGCGTGCCGTTTCCATCGGGCTGGTGCCACTCGTCGAAGTGCACACGATGGCGGAGCTGGAGCGCGCGCTCGACGCGGGAGCGACGGTACTCGGCGTCAACGCCCGCAACCTGGCG
>DATHQE010000115.1:0-4377 GCA_035483035.1 Streptosporangiaceae bacterium
GATGTTCGGGCCACGGTCGACCCGCGCCGCACGGCAATCAGCTTCGGCCTTTCGGTCATCGGACACGCCTGCGAAGTCTGTGGCTGGGACCCGACCTTGGCCGCAAGCGCCCAGGGCAGGCCGTCGCCAGTCGTCTGACGCAGGCCTTCGACGCAGCGGCTACGGCAGCGGCGAGGTGCTTGTCAGTGCGTCGGAGCGGATCTGCCATGGGCCATGCGCCACGGAGGCGCGGGGGTAGCGTGAAGCGGAGCCAGCAGATAGGAGATGCGGATGACCCGGCGAGTTCCTGCCTGCGAATACCGGCCCCTGGTTGGCCGGAGTCTGCTTACCCTCGCCAACGTGATCACTGCCGCGGCGCCGATCGCCGCGGACTGGAACGACTCGCACATCTTTAATGATCACTGGCCCGCGCATGCACGGTTCCACGGCGTGACGGCGCTGGCGATGGCCACTTCGCTCTCCGCCGCCAATGTCTGGTCCGTATGGTCGGGCGCTGCCGACCGGGACGCCGCCCGGTTCTTCGCCGCAGCAGTCCCGGTGGCGTACTGGGCACCGTTCTTCCTGGCTCCGCTGGTGCCGGGCACCGGCGTGGACGATCCGCCGCACCCGGTCGGGCGACTGGCAGGCGTGCCTGCCAACGTGCTCGGCGCGGCGGCGACCACCGCCACCGCCGCTGTCGGCTGGTGGCTGGACCGCCAGTCCGGTAACCGCCCCGGCTCAGTCGGCCGGCCGGGCCGGCTGCGCTGCCGCTAGCCGCTCGCGCTCGGCCGCGCTGAACGGAACGGGCTGCCGGTTCGCCGCGTCCCAGCGAACCGTGACCACGCGCGCCTGCGCCGCGACCTGACCGGCCGAATTGAGGATCGTCTCGCGGGTGGTGAGGCTCGTCGTGCCCACGCGATCGACCGCTACCTGCACTGTCACTCGCCGGTCCGCATAGCGGACCTCGGCCCGCAGGTCGACCTCGAGCCGCACGACAACGTAGATCGGATCGCTGCCGAGGACGCGGGCGTAGAAGGCGTCCCGCGCCTCTTCCAGGTACGTGAGGAACACCACGTGATTGACGTGGCCGAGCGCATCGGTGTCGCGCCACCGCACGTCGACCTGATGCACGAAGGCCGCGTCCATCTGCACAAGCTAGCCTCGACCGCTAGCGCCTGCCCAGGGACTTCGGCGTATTGATCTTGTCCGGTCTGATCGTGTAGATAACGCGGCCCTGCGCCCCGATCGGGTTGGCGTAATCCCGGCCGACGTATCGCCGGGACAGCTCGTCGATGTGGTTCCTGGCTTCCTGCCCGTCCGTCGTCGCCACCACGTGGCCGCGTACCTCGGCCCAGTCCCACGGGTCGTCGGCCGAGTGGAGCAGAACCGTGACGCGGGGATCGCGGCGGATGTTCCTTGATCGCTGACGCTGCGGCTCGGTATTGACGAGCAGATTCTCGCCATCGGTGTCGATCCAGGTCAGCAGTGCCTGCGGCTGGCCGTCGGGCATTAGCGTGACGACGGTCGCGAGAGTCGGGGCCTTGGCAAGACGGACGACGTCGGCGTCGAGAGGCATTCGGGTACTCCTGCGGGCTGGGGCGGCGGGTGCTGTCAAGACCACAGCATTTCAAGACGAACGCGAGTCGTAATAACCGGGCTGCCTAGGCTGAGGCATCCGATGATGAGGGTAGCCACGAGGCACAGGGAGCAGGAGGTGTGATGACCCGACCACTGGAAGGCACAGCGGCGCTCATCACCGGAGCCTCGAGCGGTATTGGCGCGGCCACAGCCGTCTCGCTAGCCGCCCAGGGTGCTTCGGTGGCGCTTGCTGCGCGGCGCAAGGACAGGCTCGAGACCCTGGCGGCCGACATCCGCAGCCAGGGAGGCACGGCTCTGGTAATCGAGTCGGATATAACGGACGAGCGGCAGGCCACCGAGGCGGTCGAGCGCACCGTCGCCGAGCTGGGCCGCCTCGACACGCTGATCAACAATGCCGGGGTCATGCTGCTCGGCCCCGCAGCTGACGCGCCGCTGTCGGAATGGCAGCGGATGGTCGAGCTGAACGTGCTCGGCCTGCTGTACTGCGCGCACGCGGCGACGCCGCATTTGCTGCACGCCGCGGCAAGCGACCCGCGCCACGTCGCCGACATGGTGAACATCAGCTCCGTGGCCGGGCGCGCGGCCCGCATCGGCAACGGCGTGTACAGCCTCACCAAGTTCGGCGTGGGCGCGTTCAGCGACTCGCTGCGCCAGGAGTTCGCTAAGCGCTACCTGCGCGTCTCGCTGGTCGAGCCCGGCGCGACCGCTACGGAGCTTGCCTCGCACAACCGACCTGAGGTGCTGGAGAGCCTCCGCGGCCAGTTCGGGCAGCGGATGGCGGCCGAGGACATCGCCGACGCGATCACCTACATCGTCACCAGGCCACGACACGTGGCTCTCAACGAGATCCTGATCCGGCCGACGGAGCAGGAGCGTTAAGGTCGCAGCGGGACACTGCGCGCCTGGCCAGCGTGGGCGCGGCCAAGGTGCGCGAAGCTTCCGCGGTCCGACTGTGGGGAGATGCATGGATCTCGGGCTGAATGGCAAGGTCGCGCTCGTCGGCGCATCGAGCAAGGGCCTCGGCAAGGCGTGCGCGCTGGCGGTAGCGGGGGAAGGCGCGCGGGTGACCATGTGCGCCCGGACCGGAGCCGACCTGGACGCGGCTGCCGCGGACGTCCGGCGCGAGACCGGTGCCGAGGTGCTGGCCGTGCCGGCGGATCTGACCACGGCGGCAGATATCCAGCGCGTCGTCGCCGCGACGGTCGAGCGCTTCGGCGGCGTGGACGTTCTGGTGGCTAACTCGGGCGGCCCCGCGTTGGGGCGATTCGCGGACTTCACCGACGATGACTGGCATCAGGCACTCGAAGCAGTCACGCTGAACTTCGTCCGGTTCGTCCGCGAAGTCGTGCCGCATATGCGCCGGAGCCGGTGGGGGCGCATCGTGGCCATCCAGTCGAGCTCGGTCAAGCAGCCCGTCGAGGGCATCGACCTGTCGAACGGGCTCCGGCCCGGCATCGCAGGGCTAATGAAGGCGATCACGCCGGATCTGGCGAAGGACAACATCACCATCAACCTGGTCCTGCCTGGCAGGTTCCTCACGGCCCGCATCAGCCCAGAAGCGGGACGGAGCCCCGAACAGGACGCAGAGCTCCAGGCCCAGCTGGCACCACTGGCTGCCGCGATCCCGCTGGGTCGCCTGGGTGACCCAGGCGAACTCGGCAGCCTGGTCGCGTTTCTCGCTTCCACGCAGGCGTCTTACATCACCGGCGGGGTGTACCAGGTCGACGGCGGCTTGATCGCGTCCAACGTCTAGCGCCGGCACAGATTCACACCGCGGTCTGTCATGTGGCGGCACTCCCATCCGTAGTACGGAGTGTGAGGTCCCAATCCCGGCCGCAGCGTGCGGCCGGC
The DNA here is from genome assembly GCA_035483035.1 of Streptosporangiaceae bacterium. GTDB lineage: Bacteria > Actinomycetota > Actinomycetes > Streptosporangiales > Streptosporangiaceae > JAJYUU01. The sequence goes on from DATHQE010000115.1 coordinate 3,430, forward strand.
CCATCGTGAGGAGAGTTCGATGGCGAAGTTCGTCTACGTGTACACAGGCGGCCAGATGGCCGACACACCAGCAGCGCAGGAGGAAGCGATGCAGGCTTGGGGTGCCTGGTTCGGCACTCTCGGGAATGCTGTTACCGACGGGGGAAACCCATTCGGCGCCTCAGTGACGGTAAGCCTCTCCGGCATTAGCGCCGGCGGCGCGGCCGGGGCAGGCGGCTACTCGATCGTGACGGCTGACTCGCTCGACGACGCTGCGGCCCTGACCAAGGGCTGCCCAGTCCTGGACGGCGGCGGGACCGTCGAGGTGTATGAGGCCATCCCGATGTAGCCGTGATCGTGCTGGCAGCTGACGGGCTGGCACGATGGCGGCGACATCGGCACGAGCCGTGCAGTCGCTGTCAGTGCCAGCCCGTAGCCTGCACGACGTGGCAACTTTTGCAGTGACGCTGGGACACGGGCCGCGCTGGGACGCCTCGCGACAGATCCGGGACCAGCGGGGCTGGGCCGAGCACGCGAGATTCATGGACGGGCTTGTCGCGGATGGATTCATCGTCGTCGGCGGCCCGCTTGGCGACGGCCAGCAGACGCTGCATGCCGTCGACGCCGTCGACGAGCTCGAGATCAGGGCGCGACTGAGCGCGGATCCCTGGGCGCGGGCAGGCCTCCTGGTGGTCGCCGCGATCGAGCCGTGGGCGCTCTGGCTCGACTGCCGGCGGCTGGCGCCCGAGCCTAGGGCTGACTCACTGACTCGAGGCGAGCAAGAGGCGGTCTGACGATCGCGGCTGACCGCCGCTGCGCCCACATGTCAGTGCCCCGCCACCCGGTGTCGGGGGCGGGGCACTTGGGGTTGCGGCCCTATGGGGGGTTAGAGGCCGGAGCCGGGGAGGGCGCGGGTGATGTCGTAGTTGGTGCCCCAGTACCACTGGGTGGCGGAGGAGCCGGGGACGA
>DATHQE010000116.1:0-3346 GCA_035483035.1 Streptosporangiaceae bacterium
ACCTGGCCGGCGTCCCCGGTGCCGACGAGCCTGACAGTGCCGCCGTCGTCACCTGGCCCAGCCGTGACGTCGACGGCGTGCGTACGTTGCTGCGCCGCGGCTTCGCGCCGCGCGGCATCGTCGCCGCCCGTCCGGCAGGCCGCCGCGGGAGCGGCTCCGCCGCCAGCCATCGACCGGGCCGAGTGCGCGAGACGCCACCGCCGGGCTTCGGCGTCAGGCGGGCCGGTCCCGCCGACCTTGACACGGTTATCCGCCTGGGCCTGGAGGTCATCAGGTACGACGCGCGCTTCGGCGGTGTCATCGAGCGCGCCAGCACAGCGGCGGCGCTGCGGGACGAGGTAGCTCCGATGCTGGCCGAGACCGAGCCGTGGACCTGGCTGGCTGAGCGGGACGGGGACGCGGTCGGGGTGCTGATAGCTGAGCGACCGCAGGCGGCGGACTGGATCGCGCCGCTGGCGGGCCCCGCACCCGTCGCCTACAACATGCTGACCTTTATGGCACCGGCCGACCGGGGCTCGGGCGCGGCCGACGCCCTGGTCGGGCGCTTCCACGAGGCCGCCAGCGCGGCCCGGGTGCCCGTCACCTTGCTGCACTACGAGCAGACCAACCCACTATCCGCGCCGTTCTGGTCGCGCCAGGGATACCGGCCGCTGTGGACGTCCTGGGAGGCAAGGCCCGCCTGCGCCGTGCGGTGATCAACCTGCGGGTGCAAGGCGGCGAGTGCATGGCGCCGGGCGGACCCGCAGTCGGGTCCGCCCGGCCTGAACCTGCCAGCGCCTGAAGCTGCTAGCGCCGAAACCTGCTCGCGACTGTGCTTGCTAGCGACTGTGCTTGCTAGCGACTGTGCTTGCTGCTGCTGCGGGCCGCGGCCCCTTCGGTGTCGCTCTCGCGCCGAATCTGGAAGAACGGCGAATGCAAGAAGACCCGCGCGATGAACATGAGGACCACGCCCAGCGCGACGATGCCGATCAGCGACCACCGCGACGAGGTCGACGCTGACTGCAGGGACCGCACGAACACCCAGCCGAGGAAGCTGGCCGCGCCGAGCGGAAGCAGGCCGAGGATGAGGAAGTCCCACGCACTACTGACGACGCGGCGCCGGTAGTACACGATCGTAGCGAGCGCGGTGAGGACATAGAAGATCGCAAACAGCAGCCCGGTCACGTCGATGACGTCGTAGAACGCGTTCTGGACCGAGGTCGCCAGCATGTAGATCCAGAAGATGCCGATCAGGAGCACACCGACGACGACGCTGGCGACGGCGGGCGTCTTGAACCGGCGGGACACGTTGCCGAGGAAGCCCGGCAGCGCCCGATAGCTGGCCATGCCGTAGGCGATGCGGGCGCTCAGCACGATGCCGGTGCCGGTGGTCGCGATGACGGACAGGGCGATCGACAGGGCCATCATCTTGGCCCAGAAGCCGCCGCCGAGTGCCTGCGCCACGTACACCAGCGCGTTTGCCGAGTTAGCCTGCAGCTTGGCCGGCGAGACGACGCCCTGGAAACCGACCTGCGCCAGCGTGTAGATGATCGCCAGCAGCGCGACGGCGATGATGGCCGCCCGGCCCGGGTTCACCCGGCGGTGCTTGACTTCCTCGTTCACGTACAACGTGCCATCCCAGCCGCCGTAGACGAACACCGCGACCAGGAAGCCTGCGGCCAGACTGCCCTTCCCGCCGATTCCGTGGAGGCTGAACCAGGCCTTGGTGATCGGGTAGGACCCGTGGTGGTGCCCCAGCACGAAGAACAAGCCAGCGATCGCGAGCCCGATCAGGATCAGGTACTCCACCAGGGCCATGCTGACCTGGGCGCGGGCCGTGATGCGGATGCCGACGACCGAGATGATCAGCATGACTACCCCGACAGCGGATCCGATCGCGATCCAGCCCCAGGTGTTGGTGGACGTGGATCCGAACACCGCCAGTACCGAGGGACCGAGCAGCAGGATCTCGGCCACCGTGCCGATGATGTAGGCGACGACCATGAACCACCCGGTCAGGAAGCCGAGGTACGGGTTGATCGCCCGGCCGACCCACTCGAACGACGCGCCGCAATTCGCGTTCCACATGTTGCAGCGCCGGTAGGCGTTGGCAATGATCAGCATCGGGATCGCCGTCAGCAACAGGATCGGCCCGCTTGCGTACCCGGTCGCCGCTGCAAGGGCAAAAAGTGAGAGTCCTATCGTCGCGGCCGGGGCCGATGACGCCATGCCAATAACGGTGTCCTGTGCCACACCAATTGCGTCGGGTTCCAGCCGGGCGGCGGGGCTCGTCGCGGCACCCGAGAGTGCGGTCGCGGATTGATCCGTCATCAGTTCTCCTCCCGCCCCGCCGGCGCTATCGCCCGCTCTCGGCGGTGGCGGGTGCGCTGTGGGGAAAGGTCAGCTATTGGCCGCTTGCGCGATCATAGCTGCCAATTACTTGTCACAGGTAGCGCACTGATGAACTTTCATGAGCGCCGTTGACTTTGCCTGGCCGCGCGGCATGTGGCTACGCTCTGGAAATCAATAAATATGCTGGGAACGGGGCCGCCATCCGGCCGCGGCCGCTGGCCAGCAACGGAGGCTGCCTTGACGGATCCGCAGGTTCTTTCTTTTCGGCCGACTACTGAGCAGTATGCCTGGACATTTGGCGGCGCCGAGCCGGTAGCGCGGATCAGCCCCGGAACCATCCTCGAGCTGTGGACTGAGGACTGCTTTGCCGGACGCGTGCGCGGTCCAGGTGATCTGGTCTCACGCGTGTGCGAATTCCCGTACCTGAATCCGCAGACCGGCCCTTTCCACGTCGAAGGCGCGGAGCCCGGCGACACTCTCGCTGTGCACTTCATCTCGATGATGCCGGCCAGAGACTGGGCAGCGTCGACGACAGTGCCGCTCTTCGGCGCGCTGACGTCGACTCACTTGACCGCGACCTTGCAGGACGCGCTGCCCGAGGTGGTCTGGATCTGGGAGCTTGACCGGGCGGCCGGACTGTGCCGGTTCTCCGCGCGAGACAGCGACCTGACTGCGGACCTGCCGCTCAACCCGATGCACGGCACGGTCGGCGTAGCCCCGGCTAACCTCGAGGTTCGGTCGGCCCTGGTGCCGGACGCCTTCGGCGGCAACATGGACACCCCGGAGATGCGGGCTGGCGTGACCTGCTATCTGGGCGTGAACGTGCCAGGCGCGCTGCTCTCGATCGGCGACGGGCACGCCCGCCAGGGCGAGGGCGAGACATGCGGTGTCGCTGTCGAGTGCGCGATGGATACGGTGCTCGTGGTGGACCTGCTGAAGAGCGTGCCGACGCCCTGGCCGCGGCTGGAGTCCGACACCCACATCATGTCGACCGGCTCAGTGCGGCCGCTGGAGG
>DATHQE010000117.1:0-5388 GCA_035483035.1 Streptosporangiaceae bacterium
GATCTGCGCGAGCCCAGCCTGGGCACGCTGTCCTGGGTACTGAATGGCTACGCGATCCTCTACGCGGCCCTGCTCGTCCTGGCCGGCCGGCTAGCTGACCAGCACAACCGCAAGATTGGCTTCCTGCTCGGCGTGGCGATCTTCACGGCGGGGTCGGCCGCGTGCGGCGCGGCGGCCAGCGTGCCCATGCTGATCGCTTTCCGGCTGTTGCAGGCCGCGGGCGCGGCGCTGCTGACGCCTACCTCGCTCGGTCTCGTCCTCGCGAGCTACCCCGCGCAGCGGCGCGGCGGTGCCGTGCGTGCCTGGACGGCGGCCGGCGGCATGGCCGCCGCGCTCGGCCCGGTGATCGGCGGCCTGCTCGTCGCCGCGAGCTGGCGATGGGTCTTCCTGGTCAACGTGCCCATCGGCATTGCGGCGCTCGTCATCGGCTGGCGCAAGCTGCCGGACGTGCCCGGCCATCCAGGGCCACGTCCCGACGAGGTGTCGGCGGTGCTGGTCACGGCTGGCGTCGGCGGCCTGACTCTCGGCCTCGTCCGCGGCGGCGCCTGGGGCTGGGGCTCGGCGGCGACAGTTGGCGTCCTGGCTGCGTCCGCGATCCTGCTCGGGCTCTTTGCGCTCCGCTGCCGTTGGCATCACAATCCGCTGATCGCACCTGAGCTCTTCCGCGTGCGCACGTTCTCTGGCGCCTCCGTCGCGACGCTGCTGTTCTCGGTCTCCTTCGGCGCGATGCTGCTGTCTGTCGTGCTGTGGATGCAGGACGTGTGGGGCTGGTCGGCGCTGACGACCGGCCTGGCCATCGCGCCCGGCCCGATCATGGTGCCGGTCTTCACGTTCGGAGTCACCGGGCGGCTGCTGGCCAGGTACGGGCCCGCGGTCGTCATCGGAGCAGGCGCCGCCGTGTTCGCCGCAGGCCTCATCTGGTGGGGCGCGGTCGCCCAGCTGCACCCGAACTACCTGATGTTCCTGCCGGGCATGCTGGTGACCGGCATCGGCGTTGGCCTGACGCTGCCGTCGCTGATGTCGACAGCCGCCGCTTCGCTGCCGCCGCACTCCTTCGCGACCGGCTCGGCCGTTGTGAACATGCTGCGGCAGGTGGGGTTCGCGGTGGGCGTGGCGATGCTGGTGGCCGTGCTGGGCAGCCCGCACGGGCCGGCCGCCGAGCTGACGGCGTTCCGCCACGGCTGGTACGCGACGGCGGCTGCTGGCCTCGGAGCTGCCGTCGCGGCGATCGCCGTCCGGCACCGGCCCGCGGCCGGCCCGTCAGCTGCACCCGCAGCCGCAGGCGCTGGTCCCGCCTAGCGGCTCAGCGCAGGCTCGCCAGTACCGCCCGGGCCGCATCGGCGCCGGACCGGATCGCTCCGTCCATGTAGCCGGCCCAGATGGTCGCTGTCTCCGTGCCTGCCCAGTGGATGGGCCCGATCCGCTGCCGCAGCGCGTGTCCGTACCGGGTCCAGATGTTCGGGCCGAACAACGTGCCGTAGCAGCCCCCGCTCCATTTCTCCTGCTGCCAGTCGCGCTCGAGGTACAGGTCGGGGGCGCCTGCCTTAGGCCCGAAGTAGCGGACCAGCGAGTCCAGCACAGCCTGGCGCCTGACCGGCAGCGGCTCGCGACCCAGCCGGCGAGCTTCGTCGCCCTCGAGGAAGGCCAGGAGCACGCCGGGTGATCCGTCCGGCGGTGAGTTGTCGAAGACCACCCGCGAGCCCGTGCCGTCACCAGTCGCCTGGCCGGATAGGCCAAACCGGCGCCAGAACGGCTCGTCGTAGACCACCTGGCACTTGATGACCGAGCCCATCGGCGTGCGCTGGGTCAGCTGCTCGCGCCAGGACGGCAGGGCTGGTTCATAGTCGATCCGCCCGGCGTGCAGCGGCGGCGCCGTGACGATGACCTGGCGCGCTTCGAACTGGCCGGCCGGCGTGGTCGCCGTGACCTTATCGCCGCGTACCTCGATCCGGCTGACCGGCGACTCGAGCCTGAGCACGCCGCCAAGGGCCGCGGCCAGTCGGTCGGCGATGACGGCCGAGCCGCCGACGAACCTGTCCTGCTGTGCGCCGCCAGTGGTCTCGATAAGCCGCTGGAAGGACCCGCCGGAGTGGCTGTAGAACAGCACGTGCAGCAGGGAGAGGTCACCTGGTTCGGCGGCGAACACCGCTTCGGCCGCGAGGGTCAGCAGCATCCGGGCGCTCCGGCTCGCGGTGTTGCGGCGAGCCCAGCTCTCAAAGGTCTGGCCGTCCAGCTTCTCGGCTCCCGCGGCTGTCCATGGCGCGTCGGTCGGCACCTTCCTGGCGAGCGCTTCAAGTCGCGCCTGTGCCCGGCCGACGTCAGCGAGCACCAGCGGGCTGAGCCGCGGGATCGCACCGGCATAGGTGCCACGCCTGCCGTTGAAGTGCAGCACCTTCTTGCCCGTGTCGTACGTCGGGAAGGTAGCGACGTTCAGGTCTGCCGCGAGATCAAGGAGCCTGTCCTGCGTCGGGCCAGCCCACTGGCCGCCCATCTCCACGACGTTGCCCGCGCCGATCTCCTCGTTGACGATCCGCCCACCCACCCGGTCCCTGGCCTCGAGCAGCAGCACCGTTCGTCCGGCCGCTTGCAGGTCGCGCGCCGCGACGAGGCCGGCCAAGCCAGCCCCGACCACGAGCACGTCAGCCGCTTCGGCCATGTCGCTCCTCCAGCTCGGCGTCGCATTGTCTCAGCAGTCTGGCTGGCGGGCGAGCGAGGCGTCCACCTGCCGGTCAGTCGGGGACGTCAGTGTGTGCCCCGCCAGCGGCGTCGAACTGGGCCAGCAGGCGCGGCCCGGCCTTGCTTCGCCAGGCTTCGGCCAGGAGCTCGCGCACCCGGTCGTCGGGCGCGGCCGCCAGCCTGATCCGCAGCCCGCGCACGCGCTCGCCCCACAGCAGCGGCTCGAACGCAAGGGGCTCCTGACCGCCCCCGTGTTGAGGGCTACCGTGCTCGGCAACCGTCGCCGCGACCTCGCTCTCGTCGACGAATACGTGCAGCCTCGTCTCGTCGGCGGTCGCGGTCGCAAAGATCTTTCCGCGGACCCGGAACGAGGTCATGTCAAAGTGCGGTTGCTCGGCCGTGCCCGGCAGCGACAGCGCGAACTCGCGTGCCTGCGAAAGGTCGCCCACCGCTTCAGGCTAGCCAAGCCCGCCTAGGCCACGACGGCATGCTCGGTCACGTGGCCGAACACCCGGAAGCCGAGCCGCCGGTAGACGGGCTCGCCCTGCTCGGACGCCTGGAGGACGGCCATCGGCGCGCCGAGCTCGGCCGCCGTGCGCATCGCGGCGACGGTGATGGCTGTGCCGAAGCCGCGTCGCTGCTCACTGGCCACGGTCGAGATGTTGTACAGCCCGGCCACGCCCGAGTGCACGAGCACCTCGGCAGAGCAGACCGGGCGGCCGCCGGTGTAGCCGATCAGGTACCGCGCCGGGGAGCCGCCGGCGAGCGCCCGGTCTGCGGTCGCGGCAAAGAATTCCAGCACGGTCTGCGCGGGCGGATCCCAGTTCGCGGCCAGCACCCAGGACCAGTCGGTGAGCTGGGCCCGCGTGCGCACCACGGCGATGTCCAGCCCGTGGGGCGAGCGCGCGGGCCGAACGCTGGTCAGCCGCGCCCACATGGCCGGCTCGTCCGCGGTCGCCGGGATGCCAGCGGCGGTCAGTAAGCCGGAGAGGTTAGCGGGCGTCGACGCCGGGCCGACCCGCCACGCGAACAGCCGCCCCGTCGCAGCGAGCTCCCGCAGCGTCTCGCCGATCCTGGCCGCCGCCGAGGTCGGCGTGAAGGCGGCAGCGCCGACGAAGTTGAACGTGTCGTCGTCCAGGCCGCTGTCGGCGATGAGGAGGTCGGCGTGCGCCCGAACGGTCATTCCGGGCATTCCGCGGTGAAGGTAGCAAGCATGCTCGGCCAGGTTGTGCTCCGCCCTCAGCTCCAGCCCTGCTAGCTGCCCCGGCATCAGCGGCTCCTCCGCGGCCCCCGCCATTGGCTTTTGCCCCCTTCCGGCCCGCTGCCAGCAGGTACTGCGCAAAGCCGGCCGCCTCAGCCACGGTAGTCTGGGCCGGGAACTTCCGCGGGAATCCGCGCTTGAAGGGCTGCGACTTTGCTTTCTCTCGTCATACCGAAAGGCTCGCTCGAGCGGGCCACTCTCGACCTGTTCGATGCTGCCGACCTGACGGTTCGGCGGTCCTCGGAGCGGGACTATCACGCGATCATTGACGACCCGCGGATCGAGCGGGTGCGCTTCCTGCGGCCGCAGGAGATCCCGTCCTACGTCGAGCAGGGACTGTTTGACTTCGGTATCACCGGGCGAGACTGGATCACCGAGACCGGCGCGGACATCGCGTCGCTTGGTGAGCTCCAGTACTCCAAGGCCACGTCCGACCCCGTTCGCGTGGTGCTCGCCGTCCCGGCGACGGTGCCGTGGCAGACGGCGGCGGATATGCCGGAGGGAGTCCGGATCTCCACCGAGTTTCCGTCGCTGACGCGCCGCTACCTCGAAGCACGCGGCGTGAAGGCCGTGGTGATCCCGTCCTACGGCGCGACCGAGGCCAAGGTTCCCGACATCGTTGACGCGATCGTCGACCTCACTGAGACCGGTGCTTCCCTGCACCGCAACGGCCTGCGCATCCTCGACACGCTGCTTACCAGCTACACCGAGCTGATCGCCAACCACGAGGCCTACGCCGACCCGGTCAAGCGCGATGCCATGGAGGACGTGGCGCTGCTGCTGCGCGGCGCGATCGAGGCGCGCGCCAGCGTGCTGCTGAAGCTCAACGTCGGCGCTGCCGACCTCGGGGCTGTGACAGGGATCCTGCCGGCCATGTCGTCTCCCACGATTACCTCGCTGGCCCGCGGCGACATGCACGCCGTCGAGGCCGTGGTGCCCAAACGCGGCGTCAACACGCTGATCCCGGCGCTGAAGGCGGCAGGCGGGCGGGACATCCTGGAGATCCCGATCAGCAAGATCGTGGAGTAGCGCGTGCTGAGCCGAATCGACCTGCGGGGGCGCAAGCCCGCCGCGCTGGCGCCGGCCGCGCTCGCCGCGTTGCTGCCCCGTGCGGTCCTCGATGTCGGCGCCGCGCTAGACGCGGTCCGCCCGGTCTGCGCAGACGTCCGTGCCCGCGGCGGCGCGGCGGTTCGCGAGTACTCGCAGAAGTTCGACGGCGTCGACGTCGCCAGCACCAGGGTGCCCGCACGCGAGCTTTCTGCGGCGCTCGCCGCCCTGGATCCAGCCGTCCGGGCGGCGCTCACCGAGGCAGCCCGGCGCGCCAGGCTCGTGCACGAGGCGCAGGTGCCGGCCGAGACGTGGACCGCAGTGGCCGCCGGATCGACGGTCACTGAGCGCTATCTGCCGGTGCGCCGGGCCGGCGTCTACGTCCCAGGCGGGCTGGTGGCTTA
>DATHQE010000118.1:0-38181 GCA_035483035.1 Streptosporangiaceae bacterium
CATACCGTAGGTTCGAGCTGAGATGGTGGCGCTCGAAGGGAACCGGATGGCGGCTGAAGTACTCAGGCTGCGTGGGGTTGGGGTCCGCTACGACAGGTCGATGCTGCTCCGCGACGTCAGCTGGACCGCCTACAGCGACGAGAGCTGGGTCATCATCGGGCCGAACGGGGCTGGCAAGACCACGCTGCTCCAGGTAGCCGCGACGCTGCTGGCGCCCACGCACGGCACGGTCGAGGTACTCGGCGAGCCGCTGCATGAAGCCGACGTCGCCGACCTGCGCACCCGGATCGGCATGTCGAGCTCAGCCATCGCCGATCAGGTCCCGGCGCAGGAGAAGGTCATCGACCTGGTCCTGACGGCGTCCTACGGGATACTCGGGCGCGACGCCGAGGACTATGACTCCGCCGACGTCACGAGGGCTGTCGAGCTGCTGGACGCGCTCGGCTGCGCGCACCTGATCCGGCGGCGCTTCAGTTCGCTGTCGGAAGGTGAGCGCAAGCGCGTGCAGATCGCGCGGTCGCTGATGGCGGACCCGGAGCTGCTGCTCCTGGATGAGCCGGCGGCCGGCCTCGACCTCGGCGGTCGCGAGGACTTGCTCCAGCGCATCGCCGGGCTGCTGCGCGACCCGCGGTCGCCGATGATGGTCATGGTCACCCATCATGTGGAAGAGGTCCCGGAGGGTTTCACGCACGCCATGCTGATGCGCAAGGGCGCCGTCCTGGCGGCCGGGCCGCTGCCCGAGGTCTTCACCGAGCGGAATCTGTCCAGGTGCTTCGGCGTACAACTGCAGGTCGAGCGCCGGGCCGCACGCTGGTCGGCGCGCGCCGTGCCGCTCCACTGACGGCGGCTTCGCGAGTCGTGTGCTTCTGCTCACACTGCGCTCCGGTGCCTGGTGGCCTCGCTTACGATCAAGGAGATGGGAGGCAGACGTGGGCCCGGCTGAGGCGCTCGCGATCCTCGGGGCAGGCGTCGCGGCGGGCGCGGTCAATGCCGTCGTCGGGTCCGGATCGTTGATCACCTTTCCCACGCTGCTGGCCTTCGGCTTCCCGCCGGTCGTGGCCAATGTGTCCAACAACGTCGGCCTGGTCTCGGGGAACGTCAGCGGAGCCGTTGGCTACCGGCGCGAGCTGGCCGGCCAGCGGGCCAGGCTGATCCGGCTCGGGGTCCTCGCGGCTGCTGGCTCAGTGGCCGGGGCCGCTGCACTGCTCTCCCTGCCGTCGTCGTCCTTCAAGCTCATCGTGCCAGTGCTGATCCTCATCGCCTGCGTGCTCGTGATCATCCAGCCCTGGCTCAGCGGCCGGGTCGTCGCCCGGCGCAAGCGACTCGCTGAGCGCGACGGCGCGCCGGCGCCGGACCGCGAGCCCACCAGCCCGGTTCTCGCGGCTGGGGTGTTCGCATCCGCGGCGTACGGCGGCTACTTCGGGGCCGCGCAGGGTGTGCTGGTGATCGGATTGCTTGGCACGTTCCTGGACGAGAGCATGCAGCGCGTCAACGGCGCCAAGAATGTGCTCGTGGCCATCGTCAACGGCACGGCCGCGATCGTCTACATCATCTTCGCGCATGTGGCCTGGCTGGCTGTGCTGCTGATCGCAGTCGGCTCGACCGCAGGCGGCATCGTCGGCGCGAGGTACGGCAGGCGCCTGCCCCCGCTGGCCTTGCGGATATTCGTCGTGCTGATCGGCGTCATCTCCGCCGTCAAGCTCATCTTCTTCTAGCGGCCTGCTCCGGCGCCAGCTCAGGCCGTGCAGCCGGGCTCGCTGGCCGCTCGAGCAGTCCGGCGCCGACAACCACCGCGCAGGCCAGCAGCGCCGCAACTGCGAAAGCCACCCGCAGCGAAGAGATGTCGGCGATCCCGCCCATCGCGCTCGGGGCGGCTAGGCCCGCCCCGTAACTGATAGTGGCGACTCCGGCAACTCCAAGGGCCGGGCTCGCCCCGGAGTTCCCGGCGGCGGCGAAGACCAGCGGAATCACGACCGACACGCCGATGCCGATCAGGAGAAATCCCGCCAGGGCCGCGGCGGTGCTCACGCTGGCGGCCACGAGCAGGCAGCCGGCCGTCCCGAGCAGTCCGCAGATCCGGACGCACAGCTTGGGGCCGGTTCGGCGAATTACCGCATCGCCTACCAGCCGCCCGGTCGCCATCGACCCGGCGAACACGCCGGTCGCGAGCGCCGCCTTTGCCTGGCTCGCATGCAGCACCCAGTGCATGTAGACGGCTGACCAGTCGTTTCCTGCGGTCTCGACAAAGATGGCCGCGAAGCCCACTAGCCCGATCAGCAAGATAATGCCGCGTGGCCAGACGAACCGCGGGGCGTCGACGGCGTCGGCGGATGTAGTGGCGGGCGTGCTGACGAACCAGGAGGTTGCCGCGATGCCGCCGACGGCGATAACGGCGCCCAGCACCGCGAACTGAACTCGCGGATCGACGTGTTCGCGGGCGGCCAGCGACCCGATCAGCGCCCCTGCCAGCACCCCTAGGCTCCACATGCCATGCAGCCCCGACATTATCGAGCGGCCGATACGTCGCTCCGCCTCGACACCTTGCGCGTTCACCGCGTTGTCGCAGGTGCCGTATACGGCGCCGGTTACCAGCATCACCGCGCTGAGCACGACAGCGTTCGGCGCGAACGCCGGCAGCGCCAGCATTGCCCCGGTGGCCGTGATCAGCACTCTGGTGGACGCCCGTGGACCATAGCGGTGGACAAGGCGGGCTGCGAACGGAATTGTCGACACCGCTCCGACGGCCATCATGAGCCCGACCGACACCCCGAGAATGCCGCTTGACAGGTGGAGGCGATCGGCGATCCAGGGCAGTCGCGAAGCGAAGGTTCCGGTGTCAGCCCCGAACAGGAGGAAGACGGCGCCGACGGCGCGGCGTTCAGGAGATCCCATGGTCACGTGCCGACTGGACCACTACCGGAGGCCAGGATCCCGGTACGCACTGCCTCGCCGATAAGGTCACGGGCGAACTGGCCAAGTTGCGGCGAACCGTCCTCGATCAGCGCGACTTTCGTCAGCACCTGGTCGGCGGTCACGCCGGGGGCGCACCAGGTACCGCCGCCCGCTTTGACGTTCTCCAGCATCGGCTGGAGCCGGTCGAGGGCCCGGGCGAACCGCGCCTCCAGGCTTGCCCGTTCCTCGAATTCATCCCAGAGCTGACGCAGGCCGCCAGCCTGGTCGGGCGGCAGCAGCCCGAACAGCCGATCGGCGGCGGCGAGCTCGGCCGCCTGCTGCCGGGCCTGCTCGGGCGCTGGCGCATAGGCCGATAGATCGCCGGCGTCCACTTCCACAATGTCGTGCAGCGCCAGCATGGCAACGACGCGGCCCAGGTCGGTGCCGGGCGGCGCGTACTCGGCCAGGGTCAGCGCCAGCACCGTCAGGTGCCAGGAATGCTCGGCCGAGTTCTCCTGCCTGGCCAGCTCGGTCAGCATCGTCTGGCGCTGCACGCCTTTGAGCCGGCCGGCCTCGGCGATGAAATGAAGCTGTCGGCTCAGGCGTTCCATGGGTCCATTTGATCAGGGCAGGGCAAAGAATTAGTCGGCATAGGTCGCGATTACCGGCCCCGGTGGAGACCGTCAGTAACTGTCATGTCATCCTGTGTAGTGGGGGACCCATTCAGATGAATCCGGGGGGACCGGTCATCAACAGACTCGCTCTGGCAAGGCTAGCGCCTTGCCAGAGCGAGTCTCTGTATCCGCACACCACGGGGCCCGGGCAAGGCTAGCGCCTTGCCAGAGCGAGTCTCTGTATCCGCACACCACGGGGCCCGGGCAAGGCTAGCGCCTTGCCAGAGCGAGTCTCTGTTTCCGCCCACCACCGGCCTGGGCGACGCTACCGGCGCGGGCGAGCACGTGACTGCGCCACGGCCTCGGCCATGCCCTGGTTGGCTAGTGCATCGGCCCGCTCGTTCCCCGGATTCCCGGCGTGTCCTTTGACCCACAGCCAGTGCACATCATGCCGGGCAGCGGCGGAGTCCAGGCGTCGCCAGAGGTCCTCGTTTTTGACGGGCTGCTTGCTCGCGGTCTTCCAGCCGTTCCGCTTCCAGGTCGGCAGCCAGCTCATGACGCCGTTACGGAGATAGCTGCTGTCGGTATGCAGGTGCACCGTCGACCGCCTGGTGAGGCTCTCCAGGGCCTGGATTGCCGCCATCAGTTCCATCCGGTTGTTGGTCGTCGGCGTGGCCTCGCCGCCGCACAGTTCCTTGGTCCGGCCGCCGAACGTCAGCAGCGCACCCCAGCCGCCGGGGCCTGGGTTGCCGCTGCAGGCACCGTCGGTGTAGATCTCGACGACACCCGGCGCCGGTTCGCCCGCTCTTGTCATAGGACGCAAACCTAGCGGTCGTGCTCGCTGCGGTCGACGGGCGGCACGTCTAGCGCCGGGTTCCGGTCAAAGAAGCCCCACGGCTTGAGCCAGAACGAGGTCCGGTCCGCGGGCATGACCGGCCAGTCTTCAGGCCGAGTGAGGTGATGCAGGCCGAAGACGTGCCACAGGACGACGTCGGTGCCCTCGATCGGGCGGTCGCGCGCGGTCCAGGCCGGCAGACCGTGGTCAGCTGCGCTCAGGTTGGGAAACTCACCGCACGGCCAGCGCTCGTCATCGGCATACGGCGTCACCCACAGCGCGTGCGCAATCGCCTCAGCTCGCTGGAACGCGGGTGATGACTTGTCGATGAGTGCCGGGAAGCTGCCGCCCGGCACCAGCTTGTACGCAGGGGAGCCGCCGAGGCTGTTGACCGTCGTGCTGCTCGCCACCTTCCAGCTGCGCTGAGTGCTCCAGTTCACGTCCTGGCGGCCATCGGACTCGGTCCGCAGCGGCGTCTCTCGCGTCACTAGTGCAAGTCCGTGCGGGTTCGCGTCGCTGACCGGCAGGGCCTGCGACTCGATCGCGTACACCGTGTTGGGCTGGCCGTCTACGTCCAGGTCGAGGCGGGCGACGATGAAGTGCTGGTGGTAGGGCGCGTATGTGCGCTGGTCGACGAGCGCACCCGTCGGTGGCTGGCTGCCTGCCGGGAAAGATGACGTCACCATGATCCCAGTGGCGCGTACCTCGCACTCAATGTTCCCGTCCTGATAGAAGCGCCAGTAGATCAGGTACTCGTAGTTGGCCACGGTCACGTGGAAGGAGATCACCAGCCGTCGCGCTCGCCGGACCGCCGCGCCGGACCGCTCGTCGACGTGCTTCCACAAGATGCCGTCGTCTTCCTCGTGAATGCAGATCGCGTTGCGGATGGTGCGGGGCTCACCGCGCGAGTCGTGTACCACCGCGTCCAGGTAGCGGATCTCGCCGAGGCAGTCGCAGCCGAGGTCGAGCGATGTGGTCATGAACCCGAGCCCCCACTCGCCGATGTCGAACGCGGTACGGCGGTAGTGGTCGGGGGTGGCGTCCCGGTACGGCACGATCATCTCGGCGAACGACAGCCGGTGCGCGATCGGCCGCAGCCGTCCGGCGTCCCGGAAACCGACCGTGTGCAAGACCAGCCCTTCCCGGTAGTTGAAGCCGAGCCGCAGTTCCCAGTTCTGCCAGCGCAGCAGGCGTCCGTCCAGCGTGAACGACACACCGTCCGGCTGATGCACGTGCAGCGGGCTGACCTCGCGCTGCGGTGTGGGGATTAGCTCTGGCAGGTACTCGCCCATGACGTCGGGCCGCTCGGTCCCGCCTTCGGACTCGTTGTCTTCCAGTTCGAGCAGGCGCATGCGATTCAGGTCGACGACGGGATGAAGGCCGGTGATGTGGTGTGCGTACGGATTGCCGTCCGCGCTGCCGCGCGCCCAGACATCCGCCCAGCCGAGGCGGAGGCCCCGATAACGGGCGGGCACCAGCGCCGCGCCGTAGGCCCAGACATCGGTGAGCACCAGGCTCACGTCGGTGATGCCGCGGCGGGCCAGGGCGTCGATCAGCTGCGGCTGGCGGCGCAGCATCTCGTCGCACTCGTGCCACTCGTCGACGGTCATGTTCGGCTGGACGTCGGGCAACAGCTCCCACTGCGTGATGTCACCGTCGGGAAGGGACACCAGCGCTCGGCAGGCCTGGCCGTCGGCGGTGTTCCAGCAGATCACGTGCGCAGCGCGGGCGATGTCCGCCGCACCGCGAGTGAGCTCGTCCTTGGCCGGCTCGGCCAGGTCGATCGAGGCGAACCGCCAGCCCGGATCCACTTCCTTGCGCGCGCGTAACGCAGCGGCCACGTGCCGGATCTCGTCCGCGCTGAGAGGGTCGAGTGGATGCGCCACCATGCCTCCTCGGTTCCGCTGGTAACGCTAGACGAGGGCTGGTCAGCTGCGCCGCAAGCCACGCATGAAAGCTCGGGACACCCTGCGCCGGACCATGCGCTTGCCGAGTCCGAGCGCGCCGCTGCGCCCGAGCGCCTGAAGATCCCCGATGCTCTGCTCGCCCAGGTAGAGCCCGCGCTGCAACTCTTCGAGATCGTGGCTCGCGCCACAGTGCCCGCAGGTGAAGACGAGCCGGTCGCACATAAGTGCCTGCCCTTCGAGCCCGTTACTGGTGTGACGCTATGGGAGGAAAATAAGCGGCTGGAGCCGGGTTTGGCAACCTTGCAGCTAATGATCGGCTAACCGCAGGTTTGCACGGCTTTGGCCCGCTACTGGCGCTGGGTGGCGATCAAGTCGCGGTACCAGCTGAACGACGCCTTGGGAGTGCGCCGCTGGGTGGCGAAGTCCACGTGCACAAGCCCGAAACGCTGGTGGTAGCCCTCCGCCCATTCGAAATTGTCCAGCAAGGACCAGACCAGGTAACCGCGCACATCGACACCTGCTCTGATCGCATCCGCCACCGCTCGGATGTGCCCGTCGAGGTAAGCGATACGGGGCTGATCGTCGATGTTGCCGGTAGCGTCCGGCTCATCGTCGACCGAGCAGCCGTTCTCGGTGATGTAGACGGGCGGCAGCAGGCCGTCGTATAGCTTCGCCAGCGTCGTGAGCAGCTCGGTAAGCCCGGCCGGAATCACCGGCCAGCCGAACGCCGTGACGGGATACCCGGGAATGGATTCCAGCTGGAATGGCAGTGGTGAGTCGCCAGGCGCGGATAGCCGAGTCGGCGTGTAGTAGTTGACGCCAAGCGCGTCGATAGGCGCGGAAATGAGCGCGAGGTCTCCGTCGCGGACGCAGTCCATGCCGTCCGCGCCAACCCCGAATGCCGCCAGGTCCGGATATCGCCCGAGCAGCACGGGATCGGTGAACAGCCGGTTGTGCAGTGCGTCGTAGGCCTCGGTCGCTGCCACGTCTGCCGCACTGTCGCTGGCGGGCCAGGCCGGCGAGTAGTTGTTGGTGATCGCGACCTGGCGCGCTCCCGCCGCGCGCAAGGCGGCGGTGGCCAGCCCGTGCCCGAGCAGCTGATGGTGCGCGGTGGGCAGCGCATCGAGCATCAGCGCCTTGCCGGGTGCGTGGAGGCCGAGCGCGTAGCCGAATGCGGTCACGACGAATGGCTCGTTCAGCGTGATCCAGGCGGGGATCCGATCGGCGAGCCGCTCCGCTGTGCGGGCGGCGTACTCGGCGAACCGGAAGGCCGTGTCACGCGTCATCCAGCCGCCGGCGTCCTCCAGCGGTTGGGGTAGGTCCCAGTGATAAAGCGTGGGCATCGGCGTGATGCCGCGGGCGAGCAGGCCGTCGGTGAGCCGGTCATAGAAGTCAAGCCCGGCGGCATTGATGGCGCCCGAGCCGCTCGGCTGGATCCGCGGCCAGGCGATGGAGAATCGGTAGGTGCTGATGCCGAGCTCAGCCATCAGCGCGACGTCGTCGGGCCATCGGTGATAGTGGTCGTCCGCGACGTCGCCGGTCTGGCCGTCACGGATCGCGCCCGGCCGCCGGCAGAACGTGTCCCAGACCGACTCGCCGCGGCCGTCCTCCGCTACCGCGCCCTCAATCTGGTATGCAGCCGTGGCGACGCCCCAGTCGAAGCCGGGCGGGAACGGCGGGAAGGCAAGATCGCTCACGAGGCTGATCGTAGCCGGGCTACTCGGTGCGCAGCGTCTCCGCTGGCGCGATCCGGGCGGCGAGCAGGGCCGGCAGGCAAGCAAGCAGGTTCCCGGCTAGGAGCAGGAGCACCACGCCGATGAGCAGCGACCGGCCCGGCACGACCGAAGATGGCACGACGCCGATCGAATTGGCGAAGCTCGTCCAGGCCCACTGCCCGGCCACGACGCCAAGCGGCACGCCGGCCGCGGCCGCCACTACCAGGATGGCGCTGGTCTGCCAGGCGATGATGGCCCTGATCTGGCGGCCGCGCAGTCCGAGCGCTTTCAGCAGGGCAAGCTCGCGGCGTCGCTGGCGCACCGACGCCAGGATCGTGAGTCCGAGCGCGAGCACCGCGGCAGCCGCAACTCCGGTCGCGAAGGCGAGCGGCTGGCTGCCCATCTGGCTCGCGTTGACGACAGCGGCGCCGCGCTCGAGGCCAGGGAGAAGTTCGTAGGTGCCGCCAGGGCTGCCGGTCTGGGCTGAGATGGCCGCCATCTTGGCGACCAGCTTGCGGGCCACCGCCGGCGAGCTGACGTCGAACGCGACCGTGGCCGGGTAGGCCGGGCTAGCCGGGGAGTTGGCTATCTCGCTGGCATTCTTCGGATCCGGTTGCAGGCCAAGCACGCTCATCATCGTGGTCCAGTCCAGCACCGCGCCCCGGCCGAGCGACACATGATCGGTCAGGACGACACCGAACGAGGGCAGCGTGGCGGTGCCCACGATGGTCAGCGGCTGCTTGTCAGAGCCTAGGTGCAGCTTCTCGCCGAGATGCAGGCCGAGCTGACGCATGGTGACGGTGCCGAGCTCGATCTGATCTGGGCCGGAGAGCGGGTGGCCAGTCGTCGTGGGCGGCTCGATGGCATGCCTTGCGTTGTGCTGCAGCAAGCCCATCGCCGGGACCTCGGCTCCCCGGATATTCAGCTGGGCGAAGCCCAGCTCCGCCCAGGCGGTAACGCCCGGCTGGCCAGTGAAGGTCTTGTCGAGAGCGCCAGGCGGCCAGCTGCCCCAGCCACCCTGTGACTGGATCAGCAGGTCCCAGTTCCAGCCGTATTCCGCCGGGTGGCTCACCAGCCCGGTCAGGCTCGCGCCAAAGACGAGGGCAGCGACGAGCGCGGTGACGGCGACCACGGACCCCGTCAGAGTTGCCCGGACCGGTGCTTGCACCCGGCCGGATCCCCGCTCTAGCGCATGGCGGATCCCGGCCACCACGGTGACCGGCAGGCCAGCCCGGGCCGCGGCCGTGACCAGCGAGGAGGACCCTGCCGCCGGCAGCTCGCTTTCCCGGCGGACGGCGCGCCAGGCCAGCCAGGCCAGCACACCAGTCAGCAGGATCAGCACGATGGCTGCCCCGCCTCCGAGCACGAGCCAGTCGGCCTGCACGCCCTTGACCGGGTCGAATAGCCGGACCGGCCCGATCGGAGCCAGCGGTGAGACGGCGATCGCACCGCCGACAGAGAGCAGCGCCGCGCCGGCGACGGCGACAGCGCCCCACGCGGCCGTCGCTGCCGCGGCCGCAGCGCGGCTGGCACCCATCGCTCGCAACGCCGGCGCATCGGCCGCCGATCGGGTCAGCAGCTGCGCAAGCCCTTGGGTCATGAGGGTCAGCAGGGCGATAACCGCCAGGCCGGCAAGGACCGCGAGCGCGACCGCCTGCGGCTCAATGGCCTGCTGGGCTTCGTGCTTAACGACAGCCAGCCTGCGGATTGTGAAGACGAACGGGAAGTTGTACTTGCGGGATTCGGCCCTGGCGAGCGTGCCGAGCTGCGCGGTTAGCTCACCAACACCGGCGTCGCCGTTCCGCAACCGCAGGGAGGCCCAGCCGAAAGACCAGTCGCCGCCCTTCACGTATCGAGCGGTAGCAGCAGGCGGCAGGATCGCTGTCTCGACTGCGTCGAAGTCATCCACGAGGGCCGGTGATACGTCCGCGATCGCCGCCACCACGAACGTGGTCCGGCCGGCCGGCTTGTTGTCTGGCAGTTCCTTGTAGAACTGCCAGGTCATGCGATCACCGACAGTCAGGTGAAAGGTGGCGGCCAGTTGCGGGCTGAGAATCACCTCGTCGGTGGAGCTAGCCAGCGGCAGCTTTCCCGCCAGCACCGTCAGCTTGTCCTGGCGGTAGAACTCCCCATCCAGGCTGCCGGCGATCGAGTCGGTCTGGAACTCGGGATCGATCCTGCCCTTGATGACCGGCTCGGCATCCAGGCCGATCCAAGCAGCGCTGGAGAGTACGCCCGGTTCGGCTTCGACGTCGCGGATGAGCGGCAGTATCGGCCCGGGAATATCGACCATCACGTCGCTCGCGTTCACCGCCCGCAGGTACCTGCTGTAGGCCGAGTCGGTCCGCCGGGCACCCGCCAGCGCGCCGAGCGCGACGGCGCCGAGCAAGCCGCCGATCAGCGCGATCAGCAGCGTCATCCGCCACGACCGGCGCCATGTGGCCCTGGCGGCATACCAACCAAGTCCCATGCCGTCATTGTGCCTGCGGCGGCCGGTGCGCAGCAGGTGTGGCGGCACCACTTCTGCCGGGTGAGCCAGCCCCCCGTTGCGCGCCGCGGTCCCGCTATGCTGCGGAAACGGCCGGCTGCGCGTACGATCTCCCGCGATGAGCAGAATCCGAGTGGTGCTCGCCGAAGACCACGTGCTGCTGCGCGAAGGTATCTCCCGGCTGGTGGCCGCCAACGACGACCTGGAGCTGGTCGGAACAGCCGGTGATCTCCCGGCGCTCCTGGCGCTGATCGAGCGCGAGCGTCCGGACGTCGTCGTGACGGACATCAGGATGCCGCCCACCGGTACCGATGAGGGAATCCAGGCGGCAGCCTGGACCCGGCAGCAGCTGCCGGGTACCGGCGTGGTCGTGCTAAGCCAGTACGTCGCG
Organism: Streptosporangiaceae bacterium; assembly: GCA_035483035.1. Classification (GTDB taxonomy): domain Bacteria; phylum Actinomycetota; class Actinomycetes; order Streptosporangiales; family Streptosporangiaceae; genus JAJYUU01. Next base: position 10,843 of record DATHQE010000118.1, read on the forward strand.
CCTGGCTATGCCGTCGCGTTGCTCGAGCACGGCTCCGCGGGCCGGGCCTACCTGCTTAAGGAGCGGATCGGCAGCGTGGACGAGCTGGCTCGGGCCATCAGGGCGGTGGCGGGAGGGGGCTCGGTGATAGACCCGATGGTCGTCGACGAGCTTGTCCGGTCGCGGGCACGGGAGAGTCCCCAGAGTCTGGCACTACTCACGCCGCGGGAGCTTGAGATCCTGGCCGAGATGGCGCAGGGCAAGAGCAACTCGGCGATCGCCGCAGCACTGTTTGTCACCGAGCGTGCGGTTGAAAAACACACGAACTCAATCTTCGCCAAGCTTGGCCTGACCGAGGAGCGGGACGTCAACCGCCGGGTCAAGGCCGTCCTGCTCTATCTCAGCGAGCACCAGGCGGCCGGCTGACACGGGATGCTGTCCCCCCTCGCGGTCTCAGGCCAGCACCCTCGGCCAGAGCGGCCTTGCGTGTAACACTGGACGTGTGGCCAGCTCGCATTCCGTGCTCGTAGTGGATGATCAGGCACCGTTCCGGACCGCAGCGAAGGCGGTCCTACGGCGCCTGGCCGAGTTCGAGCTGGCCGGCGAGGCGAGCAGCGGGCACGAGGCGATCGAGCTGGTGGACCGCCTGCATCCCGAGCTCGTGCTGATGGACATCAACATGCCGCAGATGAACGGCATCGAGGCCACCAGGCAGATACTCGCGTCGCATCCGGAGACGGTTGTCATCCTGTGCTCTACCTACGACATGCGCGACCTGCCTGCCGACGCGGGCGCCAGTGGCGCAGCCGGGTACGTCAATAAGGAACGGCTTGGCGCTGACCTGCTGCGCCAGATCTGGGCGGACCGGGAAGCCGGCTGGCCGGGCCCGGCCTGACGTGGACGTGTAACCGGCCAGCTACGGGTACGCGCCAGCTACGGTTCACGCCAGCGGGATCGATCCCTGCACGGTCGCGCCATTGCCTGGTTCCGACTGCCACCTGATCGCCCCGCCGATCGCGCCGAGCCGGTCGGCCATGTTCATATGACCGTGGCCGCCGCGGGCAGCAGTGACATCGAAACCGGGGCCGTCGTCGGTGACGGAGAACAGCAGTCCGCCAGACTGCTCCCACAGGCGGACTTCGACGGCTGCGCCAGGCGCGTGCTTCGCTGCGTTCTGGAGGGCCTCCAGACAGCAGAAATACACAGCGGCCTCGACGTCTGGTGAGTACCGGTGAAGGTCGGTCGCCGTGACCCGCACGGACTGCGGGCTGCGGCTTGCCGCCGCTTCCAGGGCCCTGCCGAGCCCGCTGTCCGCCAGCAGCGGCGGATAAATGCCGTGGGCGAGGTCCCGCAGCTCCTGGATGGTCACCTTCAAGTCGTCAGCCAGCTGATCCAGCATCTGCCCGGCTGCCTCCGGCTCGTCGGCGAGGACATCGCGAGCCAGCCGCAGGCTCACCGCGAGGGCCACGAGGTTCTGCTGCGCGCCGTCGTGCAGATTGCGCTCCAGCCGCCTGCGCTCGGCGTCACCGCTGGCGACGATCCTGGCCCGAGACTCGCGCAGCGCCTCGGCCTGCGCGCGCAGCTCGTCAAGAGTGTTCTGCAGGGCCGAGTCCAGCTGCGCGTTGTGCAGAGCGAGGCCGACCTGCCTGGCCAGCTCGGTCAGCACCCGGTCGTCTTCCTCCGTGAAGGAATCGCCGGCTTCCGGCCGCTCGATCACGATCAGGCCGAGCAACTGGCCGGCATGACTGACCGGCATGACCCGCAGCTGCGCCCTCTCGCGCGCGTCTAGCAGCGCGGGCAGCCATACCGCTGCCCAGGCGCTACCGGACACGCCGGCCCTGGTCACCACTGGGCGCTCGCGCGGCGTGATGACAACGGAACGAGGGCCGGCGTCGGGCACTGACACTGTCCGCTCAAGCACGTCATCGCTGCCGGTATAGACCTCGGCACTGGTTAGCGCCATGGTCTTGCGCAGTGACTCGGCGAGCTGCAGTAGCAGCTCGTCCATGGATATAGCCCTGGTCAGGCGGTTGCCAAAAGTACGGAGCGCCTCATCCGGCGCCTCTCGCGCGCCATAGACCGCGCGATTAGCCGAGGCAATCAGGCGCTCCCGCGCAGGCAGGTAACCGATGGCGGCGATGGCGGCCGCCAGCATGGACAGCCCGAGCACTTCCCGGTCATCAGCGGTTGCCGGACCGCGCCCAACGCCAAGTACGACGATCATGTAGACGGCCGAAACGACGACAGTGACGCCCGCGCTGGCGATGAGCTGAACGAGGACACGGCCTGCTACGGGCCCGAGCGGCTGGATCTCGCCGGCGATCAGCCCGACCGGTAGCGCCACCGAGCAGACCGCGGCGGTGGCAGCCAGTGGTCCTGGCCACGCCACGAGCACGTGCAATACCAAAGCCACCAGGGCCAGTTCGACCGCGACGACAGCGCCGGCGCCCAGCCACTGCAATCGCTCCCGCTCGCGTCCGGCTGAGGCCTGGTATCTCAGCCGGACTGCAGGCAGCGTGATGGCGAGTCCGGCGGCCCAGGCAAGCGCACCGGCGGACACGGCCAACGCGTGATGGCTTAGCGCGAGCAGCGCGCCGGCCACGATCGCCCCGGCATATGCCAGGCCGACGCTGATGCGGCGTGCCTGGCTGGGCTGGTCCGCCCGCAGCCGGCCCGGTGCTCCCAGCGGGGCCCGCCGCGGCCGGGTCAGTCGTCCGTCCGGCAGCCCGAGGGCCAGGTGCATGCAGACGGCGATGAGAAGCAGGGTCGCGACAGTGCTCGCTGCCTGCGCCTGGTGCCAGGACCGGCCGGCCTGATGGCCCGCGAGGCGATAACCGGCCAGCGCCGCGGCGGCCAGCAGCGAGCCCGTCGCCACCTGCCATTGGGGAGTCCGCTCGCGCGCCGCGGCCAGCAGAGCCGCGGCGAGGGCCGCGGCGAATGTGAGCCCGAATCCTGCTCGCTGTAGGTCAGAGATGCCACCGGGAACCCGGAGGCGCAGCGCGAGTCCGAGCACGACTGCGACGATGACCGGCGCCGCGAGGCCGGTCAGCATCCGCCGGGCGGGCGGCGGTCCGGGCTGGCGGGCCGGCGCTGTGACCGCGGTCGCAACCGGATCGGGTCCGTCGCCGGGCGGCGCGACGGCGACGAGGCTGACGTCGGGCTCGCCCGGCAGCCCGGTTCGCGGCTGCACCGGTGTCATCCGGCCTGAACTGGCACTGTCAGCACGGCCGCCTGGGCCCGGTCGGCAGTCAGGTTGTCGGCTGGCTGCTCGGGCATGATCCTGCCGTCCAGCATGCGCACCACGCGCTCGGCGGCGTCGGCGACCGCCTGGTCATGCGTGACCAGCACGATGGTCTGGCCGCCCGCGTGCAGGCGGCGGAGCAGCTCGATGACTTCCTGTCCGCCGTCGGAATCCAGCGCCCCGGTGGGCTCGTCGGCCAGCACCAGTGTGGGCTCGTTCGCCAGTGCCCTGGCGATGGCGAGCCGCTGCCGTTGCCCGCCTGACAGCACGCCAGGGACGGCGTTGTGCTTGTCGCTCAGGCCGAGCAAGTCGAGCAGGTCCCGTGCCCGGGTCTCGGCCTGGCGGCGCTTGCGTCCGGCGATGATCGCCGCCAGTGCCACGTTCTCCAGCACGGTCACGCCTTCGAGCAGGTTGAAGAACTGGAAGACGATGCCAATGTGCTGGCGGCGCATCCTGGCCAGTTCGTCCTCGCTCAGGCCAGTGATCTGCAGGCCCGCCACCTCGATGGTGCCCTCGTCCGCCAGGTCGAGCCCGGCGGCCAGGTTGAGCAACGTCGACTTCCCGCACCCGGACGGCCCGGTCAGCGCGACGAACTCGCCTCGGCTGACATCCAGGTCGACCCCGCGCAGCGCACGCACCGGCGCGTTCTCGGCTTCGAAGGTCTTGCGCACGCCGCGCAGCCGCAGTGCCGACTCAGTGGGTGCCAGCTGAGTGGTAGTCATGTCGGATCCCCTCCGGTATCAAGAGCGTGGTTCATGAGCGGGCCAGGCCCGCCGGCACCTGGCTGCGTCAGCTTGAATGCGACTACGGGCGTGTCGCGGCCTTTCACCATCTGTAGTGGCAGCGGGATCAGGTTGACTGGCTCGGCCAGCGCCTTGACTGTTGCCTCCGACAGGACGGTCTCTCCTGCCGCGGCGAACTGCTGCAACCGCTGGGAGAGATTCACCGTGTCGCCTACCAGCGTGTACTCCAGCCGCTCGGCAGACCCCAGCAAGGCGGCCGCCGCCTCGCCGGTGGACAGCCCGAGGCCAAGGCCAAAGGGCGGCATGCCCTCGCGCTCCCACAATCGATTGATATCGGCCTGTAGCGCGTGCATGTCGACGGCAGCCGCGACGGCCCTGTCGGCGTGGTCAGCCTGCGGGAAGGGGGCACCGAACACTGCCATGACAGCGTCTCCGACGAACTGCATGACAGTGCCGGACTGCCCGAGAATCGCCTTGTTCATGGCGGCGCGGTGAGTGCCAAGCTGGCCCGCGAGCTGGCTCGGGTCGGCATGCTCGGCGATGGTCGAGTAGGACCTGATGTCGCTCATCAGCACGGTTACCATGACCCGCTCGGTCTCGCCGATGGGCCTCGATTCCCGGCGGAGCTTCTCAGCGAGCCCGCCGGGCAGCAGCCGGGATAGCGTCTCGCCCTGTTCCTCTCGGTCCACGATCGCCTGATGCAGCAGCCGGAGCCGCTGGATGGCGCCCTGCTGTCCGGCCGATACGCCCGCCGCGAGCTTGAGAAACACGGCCTCCACCTCGGCGTCGACCGCCTCCGGCGGCGATTGCCTGGCCACCGCGATCGCCTTGATCGGCTTGCCCTCGGCGATCATGGCCAGCAGCTCTTCCTCGGCTGGGAGCAGCCCGCCTGGCGCGATGATCGGCCGCAGCAATGCCTCGACGATGGTGGGGTCCAGGGCCGTGCCGCCGCTCGCCACGCTGCGGATCGCGTCGGCGAGCTGACTGCCCTCGGCCACTCTGTCCTTGAGGAGGTAGCCGTAGCCCGCCGAACCCTCGGCAAGCAGGGCGATCGCGTATTCGGGATCGTCGTACTGGGACAGCACGACGACGCCGGTGCCTGGATGGCGCTTGCGGACTTCCTTGGCAGCGTCTATGCCTTCGTTCCGAAACGACGGGGGCATCCGGATGTCGGTCACCAGGACCTGTGGCGCGGTTGCCTCGCAACCAGCAACCACCTCGTCGTAGTCGGCGGCGACGCCGATGACCTCAAGGTCGGGGCTGCGGTTGATAAGCGCGCGAACGCCCTCGCGGACGATGAGGTTGTCGTCCGCGAGGAAAACGCCGATGGTGCGCCGCCCGGGCGCCGCGATGCCGTTCATCCAGTTAGTTCTCGCATGAGCAGGTCCAGGTTGGCGAGGGTGCAGGTGTCAGCTTCTCGCGTGGTGCTAGCACGCGCCCAGCGATGCCAGGCACCATCCTGGCTCGTCGGCCGAGTTCTACGACACCGTAAAGATCAGCCCATGAATGCGCAAGGTCACATTCATGTGTGCAGCTACCGGACAGGTGGTCCGAGCCACTACGGTGCCGTTACCGCGATGACGGCAAGGCGTGCGTCGTCCGCCGCGGAGGGAGAGGACCAGGAGCTGATGCGCGCGATAATTGCCGTCGCCATCCACCGGTTGCGGGCGAACTGGCGTGCCTGGGCCGCGCTGATCCTGCTCACGGGGCTGGCCGGCGGCGCGGTCATGACCGTGGCGGCCGGCGCGCGGCGCACCGAGAACGCCTACCCGCAGTTCCTGCGGTCGAGCGCGGCCGCAGATGTGCTCGTGGGGCCCTCGGGCTCCGGCGTCGGCGGATTCGACTTCGCTATCGGCAAGCTGCCGGGCGTCCGGCAGATCGCCCCGGTGGTCGGGCTGAACTGCGCGCCCCTGCTTGCCCACGGCCAGATCGACGAGGCGTCAGAGGTGGCGGCGCCGCTGGATGGCCGTCTTGGGCGTCAGCTAGAACGGCCAAAGATACTGGCGGGCCGGCCGCCGTTGCCGGGCCGGGCAGACGAGGTCATGGTCGATCAGCTCGCCGCCAGGGTGCTGGGCCTGCACGTTGGCAGCGTGCTGCGCCTGGCCGCTATGAACAATGACCCGAAGCTCGGTGTCCGCTACCTGACCGAGCACGTGGTCGGCATCGAGGTGCTCAGCGGCTCGATCGTGCCCGTCAACAAGCTGGCGCAGACGGCGTATGTCCAGGCCAGCTATGCCCTCTACCGCGAGCTGGGAGCCGGTTACCAGGCGTTCGATGGCGACTACGTCAAGCTGGACGCCGGCACGACGGTCGGCACGTTCACAGCTGAGGCAACGCACCTGGCGCGCGAACCGCGGTACCGGTCGTCGACTCACGGCCAGCTGTTCGTCGCTGACGACGATGTCCAGGCGGCGACGGCCGAGCGAGCCATCCGGCCGCAGGCCGTGGCCTTGGCCATCTTCGCGCTGGTGCTCGCTGTCACCGCGCTGCTGATCCTCGGCCAGGCGGCGAGCAGGCTCGTGCTAGCCAGCAGCGCCGACAACCCGATCGTGGCTGCCCTCGGGCTCACCAGGTGGCAGCTCCTGGCGGCGAGCATGCTTCAAGTCCTCACCGCGGCCGCCGCAGGTGCCGTCTTGGCCTGCGCGGTCGCCGTCGCCGCCTCCCCGCTGCTGCCCATCGGACCGGCTCGCGTTGCCGAGCTGCATCCCGGCGTTTCGGTCGACGTGACGGTGCTCGCCGCGGGATTCGCCGCGATCGTCGTTCTGCTCGTCGCCCGGCTTGCCCGGCCAGCCTGGCGGGAGTCGTCGGCCTGGCTTCGCAGCGCGGCAAGAGCGTCCGCGGCGCCCAGCTACGGCTCGCGCGTGGCGCGCAGGCTGGCGGACTCAGGGGCACCCGTGACCGCAGTCACGGGTGTCTGGATGGCGCTGGAGCCCGGCCGGAGCCGCCGCGGGGTACCAGCGAACAGCGCGATTATCGGCACTGCGCTAGCAGTAGCAGCGTTCATGGCGTCGGTTACCTTCGGTGCCAACCTGGTGCATCTGGAACGGACGCCGCGGCTCTACGGGAAGACCTGGGATGTCGCGATGGACTTGCAGTTCGGGGTCATCGGCACGGGCCAGTTCGACAAGTACGTCAAGGCAGTGCCCGGGCTGGCCGCGTGGACGTTCGGGCTGCACGGCACCGTCAATCTCGGCCAGCACGGCGGAGTCGTGCCGGCCATCGGCCTGGCGCCAGGCCGGGGCCGGCTGCTGACACCCACAATCCTGGCAGGCAGCGCACCAGCGGCCGGGCAGCTCGTCCTCGGTACGTCGACCATGCGCAGCGGCGACCTCAGGCTCGGGCAGATTGTCGACGTCTCTGCATCCGGGCCGTCTCAGCCGCTTAAGGTCGTCGGCCGCGCAGTCTTTCCGTATTTTGGGCAGGGCTCGTTCACTCCGACCGATCTCGGTCAGGGCGCGCTGGTCCCGGCCAGCATGCTCGCTGCACAGGCAGAGTCGGCCAACGGTGCGGGTTACAACTTCGTCCTGCTGAAGTTCGCCCAGGGACCGCGCAAGGCTGCGGACATCGCCGCCTTCACACGGGCGGTGGCGAAGTTCTGCGCCAGCGTGCAGCAATCCACGTGCGTCGTCGCCAATCAGCAGCCTAACGGCCTGATCAATTACGAACCGGTCGACGCGACCCCGCTGGTCCTCGCGGCGCTGCTGGCAATTCTCGGCCTCGGCGTACTGGCACAGTTCGCGTTCCAGTCCGCTCGGTTCCGCCGCCGCGACTTCGCCGTACTGAGGACGCTCGGCCTGCGCCGGCGCCAGCTCACCGCCCTGATGTTCTGGCAGATCACCACCGTCACCGGCCTGGCCCTGCTGATCGGGCTGCCGCTCGGCGCAGCAGCCGGCCGCTGGGCGTGGGTGCTATTCGCCGACGTGCTGGGGATATCGCCAGGCACCGGCATCCCGATCGGCACCGGGCTCCTGCTGATCCCGGCCGTCCTGCTCTCCGCGAATGCTGTCGCGTTGTGGCCGGCCCGCGGCAGCAGCAGGGTCAGGCCCGCACAGCTGCTCCGCACTGAGTAGCGGGAGCACCTATTCGGCGTGCAGCGCGGCGCCCGGTCGAACCTGTGCCGCTGCCCAGCCGGGGATCGCGGCTACCAGGCCCGCGACGATCAGCGTCACCGGAATGATCGCCAGCAGGTCCAAGACCGATACGACCGGGTCACCGGGCACTCCGGCCGAGCCGGCGAACAGTGCCCAGGTCCACCGGCCCGCTAGCACCCCAGCGGGCAGGCCGATAACAAGCGCCAGCAGGCTGACCGCACACGCCTGCCACATGATGACGCCAAGTACCTGTGCGCGGTCCATGCCGAGAACCTTCAGTACCGCCAGCTCGTGCCTACGGCGGCGGACGCTCGTGACCAGCACGTGCGCAAGAGTCCCGATCGCGAGCAAGGCAAGCACCAGACCGAGGATCAGCGGCGTGTTCCTGACCGCGAAATCGGAGTAGTCGCGCACGTCGCTTGGCTGCTGGTTGGACCGCACCTGGCAGTCGCCTGGGGGGCAGCCGAGCCGCTGCGCCGTGGCCCTGAGATGTGCGGCCGCACTGAGCTGGCCTTGTCCCGGGCGGTACCGAGCGAGGAAGAAGTTGTAGCAGTCCGCTGCGCACTGAGTCTGCGGGTTCGGTACCGAGAGCACCTCAGCGCTGGTGACGGCGCCGCTGCCGAGATCGGTAGCGATAATGGTGCCCTGCCCGAACGCGGCCAGCACGGCGGTGCCGACGATCGTCATCGTCTCGGTCCGGCCGTTGACGACGATCGAGACACGCTGACCCGGGCTGCGGTGCAACGCCCTGAGTGTCTGCGCGCCGAAGGCGATCTGATTGCGGCCGGCTGGCGGGTGCCCGGACAGCATCGTCACGAAGCCGGAGCCGCGCAAGGTGTCGATACCGATAGCGGGCACCAGCGTGCCGTTGACGCTGATCTGGCCATAGTTTCCGGCGGCGTAGTCGGTCAGCCCAGGTTGCATCGCGGCGACCTTTCCGATGACCTGCCTGTCCAGGCCGCCGAAGCCGACATCGAGTTCTTCGGCCCAGTTCTGTCCGTACTGGGCCGGCGTGGCCAGCAGGTGCAGAAAGCTGGCGCCGAAGACGAGCGCGGCCACTGTTGCGGCGACGGCGACCACGGTGCCGAGCATGGCGCTGCGGACCGGCACGGCGGTGCGGCCTCGGCCTGGCTGCAGCGCCATGCGAACGCCGATCGCCCTGGTCACCGAGCTGCCTGCGCTGAGTATCCTGGCCGTGCGCGACGACCGCTCGGGCAGCGCAGCCATTGCAGCGCGCGAGGATCCGGGTGACATCGACGCTGCCCGCCAGGCGGCCGGAAGAATCAGCGCCAATGGCAGGATCACCAGGAGTGCCAGCCCCGGACCGAGGATCAGGGCGTCGACCATGATTCCGGGCTGCGGCTCGGCCACCCTGGCTGCGCCAATAGGTGTCAGCGGCGAGGCGGCGATTGCCATGATGGCCGCAAGGAAGCCGCCGGACGCAGTGACGACGGCAGTCCGTGCCAGCGAGAGAGCGAGAAGCTGACCTGGGGCCATGCCGAGCGCGCGCAGAACCGGATAGCCGACGGAGTCCAGCACGAGTTGCCTGCTGAGCAGCTGACTCGCGATCACCAGCAGGATCAGCCCGGCCAGCGCCGCGAAAGCGGCGAGCGCGAAGGCCTGCGGCCGGATGGCGCGCTGAGTTGCGCTTATCCGGTCAGTCAGGTCGGTGACGTACATCCCTGCTGACCGCATGCGCGGATCCGATTTGGCCAGTGCGGTCGCGGCGGCCGTGAAGCTCCGCACGCTGGCGCCGGGGCTTAGCTCGACCGACAGCTGAGTGCCGTAACTGGCGCTGGCGGCCAGGGCCGTCCGCGCGAAGGGCGGGCTCAGGAGCACCATGGGCTCCTCGTCCGCGGTGGTCGCGGGCACTATCTGGCTGTCAAAGGCCACCACCGCCGTAACCGTGGCCCTGACGGTGACCGCATGGCCGGGCTGCGCCGCCTGCGTCGCTGGCTGTTGCGGGATGATCGCGAGCCGAAACGTGCTGCCTGGCCCAAGTCGGTACTTGTCGGCTAGCTGCCGGTCGACCATGACCGCATGCGCGTCCGAGGCGTGCCACATGCGCCCCGCCAGGATCTTCACCCGGTCGGTACTGACGCCCATGGAGTTATCGGGACTTGTCATAGCTGTCACCGCAGTCTGCGAGACCCCGGGAGCGGTCGGCAGCGCCGCGTTGTCGAACACGGCGTCAGCTACCGATGTAACTCCGGGCAGCTTCCGGACTGCCCGGTCGTACGACGGATCCGATGCGCCCTCGACGATTTGGACCTGGCTGGCGTGCGCCCACTCCCGCAACCGGTTGTAGGCGGTATCAGTCCGGCGCGCGCCGGCGGCGCAGGTAAGCACGGTTCCGCCGAACAACCCGAGCAGGAGGACCAGGCCGAGCAGGGCTGGCCATCGAGAGCGGAGGTCGGACCGCAGGGTTGCCCAGATCGCCATCATGAGGAGAAGTCCACCGGGAGTGCGATCAGCCGGTCAAGGTGGCGAGCCTGCCGGTTGGAGGTGATGCTGGCCACCTGCACCCTCGCGGGCACTGAACACTGGTGTTAGGCACACCACCGGAAGCCTGGCAGCACGATTTCGCCGCGCCCTAGGACGTACGACGCTGAGGTCATGAGGTACGAAAGCAGCGTCACATCAGTGTCCTGGATCCCTTCCGAGGCCATTGCCGGCAGCATGCGCCTGGCGTTCGACGCCGGCATCGGGCATTACGATGATCCCCCGCCCGACGAGCTCACCGATCTGGCCGAACTACAAGCCGCCGACAGATTCCGATTCGCCAACCCGCTGCGGGCCTGGATTGAGGTCGGCGACGACGGCCAGATCAGCGGGAGCGGGTACCAGGGGGGTGGCCTTATCGGCGCGACAACCCTCAAGCTAGGCGCGCTTAAATACAGGTTCCAGGCAGCCAAGCTGACCGACATTCAGCGGGAGCCCGAATACGGCAACGGCTGGGTCCGGTTCAGCCAGACCGTCGGGGGCCGGACTGGCGCGCCCATGCCGCGACGAGTCAGCCATAAGCCCTTCGTCCAGTGGCTTGCGCCGCTGGTGTGGACCACGCTTACGCTGACGCTGTACACCGACGGCCACGCGGACTCCGCGATGACCGGAGCCAGCTCATTCCCTCGCCACTGGATCTACGATGACCGCGGCCAGCTCGCCAGCAAGTCCGGACTCACAGCCTTCGAGGACTGGACTGACGGATCCGGCATCCAGCACACCCCATGGGGCGATGAGGATTCTCCCGCCGTGGTGACCGCGGTCGAGACGGCGCTGGAGCGTGCGCTGTCGGTGCAGCTGATGCACGGCGCACAGAAGCCGAAGATCAGCCACCTCAAGGCCGGCGACGCACTGGTCCGTCAGGGCGAGCAGGGCTTTGACCTCTACCTCGTGCTCGACGGCGTGATTCGCGCGGACCGGGACGGCGAGCAGCTTGCCGAGTACGGCCCGGGTGCGATCCTTGGCGAACGGTCCTACCTCGAGAGCGGGATCCGAACGAGCACGCTGGTAGCCGTCACCACCTGCCGGGTCGCCGCAGTGCCCGCCAGCGAGTTCGACATCGGCGCGCTCACCGAGTTGGCCAGCGGACACCGGCACGAGGAACGCGTCCAGGGCTGACGCGTGCGGATCAACCTCTGTGGTACTCGCGGCTCCACCCCAGCCCCCGGGCGTGACTTTGTCCGCTACGGCGGCCACACTTCCTGCCTTGCGGTCACCGCTGACGGTGCCGCAGGGCCTGAGTTGCTGCTCGACGCCGGCACCGGAATCCGGCAGGTAACCGGGCTCCTGGCAGGCGGCCCGTTCCGAGGCACCATCGCGCTGACGCACTTGCACTGGGATCACGTGCAGGGGCTGCCGTTCTTCGCCGCCGGTGACCGGGACGACGCCAGGGTCTCGCTCCTGCTGCCCGAGCCGGTCGAGGGCACGGGTGCCGAGGCGGCCCTAGAGCGCGGCTTCTCGCCGCCGAACTTCCCGATCACCCCGCGCCAGCTGCGAGGTGACTGGACGATCGCGGGCCTTGAGCCTGGCGAGATCCGCCGTGGCCAGCTCACGCTCCTCGCCAGGCAGATCCCGCACAAGGGCGGCCGCGCGTTTGGCTACCGCGTCAGCGACGGCCGCCGCTCCTTTGCGTACCTGCCCGATCACTGCCCGACCGACCTCGGTTCCGGCCCTGGCGGCCTGGGCGCCTATCACGAAGCTGCGCTTGAGCTCGCAGCCGGTGCTGACATCCTGATGCACGACTCGTTCTGGTACGCCGAGGACTTCGATCCGGCCCGGACCTTCGGACACGCCGCTGCAGAGTACGCGATTGGGCTGGCCGAGACGGCCGGCGCCAAGCGTGTACTACTGCTGCATCACCGTCCGGACCGGACCGATGCTGAACTGGAGAAGAAGGCCGCCACCCTCGGGGACAGCCAGGTCCCGGTGACGCTGGCGGCTGACGGCGAGGTGATCTGCCTGTGAGCCAGCCCGATGCAGTCGTCGTGGGCTCTGGGCCGAACGGGCTGGCTGGCGCGCTCACGCTGGCGCGAGCTGGCCTTCGCGTGCAGGTCTTCGAGGGCGCGTCGGAGCCGGGCGGCGGCTGCCGGACTGCGGCCCTCACCGTGCCCGGCTTCGCCCACGACGTGTGCTCCGCCGTGCACGCGCTGGCGGCCGCGTCGCCGTTCTTCGTCGGCTCCGATCTCGCTGCACGCGGTGTCCGGCTGCTGGCGCCGAAGGTCGCCGTCGCGCATCCGCTGGACGGCGGCCGGGCCGGGGCAATCAGCGGTTCGGTGACCGAGACGGCCGCCCGGCTCGGCGGTGACCGGGCGGCATACGAGCATCTGATGGGTCCCCTGGTCCGCAACAGTGACGCGGTTCTGTCGCTGGTCCTGGCGCCGCTGCGGTCCGTGCCAGCCAGGCTGGTGCCTGCGGCCCGGTTCGGCGTCGACGGACTGCTGCCTGCCACGGTCCTGGCTCGGCGGCTACGGACGCCCGAGGCGCGCGCGCTGCTCGCCGGGGTGGCCGGCCATTCGCTGCGCCCCCTGTCCAGCCCCCTGACGAGCGCCTTCGGCCTGACGCTGATGATGCTCGCGCATACCACCGGCTGGCCCGTGGTCGAAGGCGGCAGTGGTCAGCTCGTCGCCGCGATGGTCGCCGAGCTGACCGAGCTCGGCGGCTCGATCGTCACGGACACCTGGATCGAGCGACTGGACCAGCTGCCCCGCGCGCAGGCCGTCTTGCTGGATGTCACTCCGCGCCAGCTACTGGGCCTGGCCGGCGACCGCCTGCCCGCAGGCTACGGCCGGGCAATGCGGCGATTCCGGTACGGCCCCGGCGTTTGCAAGGTCGACTGGGCGCTGGACGGCCCCGTTCCCTGGCAAAGCGAAGCCTGTCGCGAAGCCGGCACGGTGCACGCCGCCGGAACCATCGACGAGGTCGCGCGCTGCGAGGCCGACGTCAGCGCCGGCCGGCATCCAGAGCGGCCGTTCTGTCTCGTTGTGCAGCCCGGCGTGGTGGATGCGAGCCGGGCGCCCGCCGGCCAGCACGTCCTGTGGGGCTACTGCCACGTGCCGGCCGGGTCGGACGTCGACATGGCCGACCGGATCGAGGCGCAGATCGAGCGGTTCGCGCCAGGTTTCCGCGACCTCATCCTGGCCAGGTCCGTCAAGACCGCGGCCGACATGGAGCGCGACAATCCCAGCTACGTGGGCGGCGACATCGGCGCTGGCGCTGGCACGCTGCGGCAGACCATCGGCAGGCCGACGCTGCGGTGGAATCCCTACCGGACGCCCCTCGACGGGGTTTATCTGTGCTCAGGCTCGACGCCGCCGGGCGGCGGAGTGCACGGCATGTGCGGCATGTGGGCCGCCCGGACAGCCTTGCGGGACCTGCATCTGGGGCCGGATCCTCGCCCGGCCGGGCCGGCCGAGCGCTAATCTCGCGGCCGCGGGGTAACTTGATGAGAGTGAAGAAGATTATCGAGCTCCTGATTTGCTTCCTGCACCCGATCGCGGTCGTCCTGATCTGGATCGACCTGCTAAGCCGCCGCGACATCGGCAGCGGGGCGAGGCTCGCGTGGGCGATCTTCGCCATCATCCCGCTGATCCCGTTCGTCTACGTGCTGACTAGCGGCGACCTCTGGTAAGCCGCTAGCAGCGGTCAAGCGCGCTGGCCTAAGCCGGATCGGCGGCCAGCGCGATAGCGTGGCCCACCTCGCCCTGGCGCGCGGCGAGCTCGGCTGCGTACTTCTCGTTGTCGATCTTCTCGGCGAGCTCCTCGTCGGCGCGCATCAGCACGTCCAGGTCGGAGTCGGCGGCCTCGATCACGCCAAGATCGACGTAGGCATGCTGGACCTTCGGTCCCCACAGGCCGATGTCCTTGACGCAGGGCACGATCCGGGAGAACAGCAGCGTCCGGAACGCCTGCTGCACCGGCGACTGGTCGCTGAACTCCAGGCACTCCTGCACGTCGAAGCCCATCCGCTCCCAGACCTCGCGGCCGGTGAACCGGTTGCGCATCAGGTAGCAGCCCTCGACGATGAACTCCTCCCGGTCCGCCAGTTCAGCCGAGGTCAGCTCCTTGTAGTAGTCCCGCAGCGCGATCCGGCCGAACGCCACGTGCCGGGCCTCGTCCTGCATGACGTACGCCAGAAGCTGGGTGACCAGCGGGTTGTTCGACAGGTCCCGGTGCACGCCGAACGCGGCCAGCGCCAGCCCCTCGATCAGCACCTGCATGCCGAGATACGGCATGTCCCAGCGTGAGTCGCTCAGTGCATCGGACAGGAGCTGGGCCAGGTCCGGGTTGACGGGGTAGTACAGCCCGATCTTCTCCCGCATGAAGCGCGCGTACAGCTCGACGTGGCGTGCCTCGTCCATCGCCTGAGTAGCGGCGTAGAACTTGGAGTCCATGTCGGGCACTGACTGGACGATCCGCGCCGCGACCGTCAGCGCGCCCTGCTCGCCGTGCAGGAACTGGCTGAACAGCCACGCCGACAGGTGATGATCGAGCTCGTCCCGCTCCTTCTGGTTGAGGACGTTCCACTGTCGCGAGCCATAGATGGGATTCAGCTCGTCGGTCTGCTCCATCACGTTGGCAGGATTAACCGGGATTGACCAGTCAATCCGCTTTGTCGCGTCCCACTGCTTGTCCTTGCCGCGCTGGTACAGGTCGAGCAGCCGGTCGCGGCCCTCGTCGTACTCCCAGCTGAACCGGGCCGACCCGGCGGCTGGAATGTCCCAGGTCCCTGGCTCGACCGGCGTGGTGTAGTGCTCATACGTGCTCACAGCAGCCCTCCCCGGAAGCGGCGGTTGATCCCGACATTACTCGCGAGTATGGAATTGCTCTAGAGCCGGCAGCGTACGTCGTGGTAGGGAGCGAACATGGACTTTGATATCCCGGCAGACCTCGCCGCTTACCTGATCGAGCTGGACGCGTTCATCGAGGCCGAGATCCGGCCGTTGGAGCAGCAAGACGACAACATCAGGTTCTTCGACCACCGCCGCGAGGACGCCAGGACCGACTGGGATCGCGGCGGACTGCCGAACCGCGACTGGGAGGCGCTGCTGCGTGAGGCCCGGCGTCGCGCCGACGCGGCCGGGCACTACCGGTACGCATTCCCGGCGAAGTACGGCGGCCGGGATGGCACCAACCTCGGCATGGCGGTGATCCGCGAGCACCTGGCGAGCAAGGGCCTCGGCCTGCACTGCGACCTGCAGAACGAGCACATGATCGTGGGCAACAACGTCGGGCTGTTGCTGATGATCTCCTACGGCACGCCGGAGCAGCAGGCCGAGTGGATCGACGACCTGGCGGCCGGCCGCAAGGGCTTCGCGTTCGGCATCACCGAGCCGGCCCACGGCTCGGACGCCACATTCATGGAGACCACCGCGGTGCGCGACGGCGGCGACTGGATCATCACCGGGGAGAAGACCTTCAACACCGGTGTGCACGCGGCGTCGCACGACCTGATCTTCGCCCGCACCGGCGGCAAGCCGGGCGACGCCGAGGGCATCACGGCGTTGCTGGTGCCGGTCGGCGCGCCCGGCTTCACTGTGGACGAGTACCTGTGGACGTTCAACATGCCGACCGATCATGCGCACGTGACGCTGGCGGGCGTCCGGGTGCCGGACAGCGCGATCTTCGGCGGCGAGGGCCGCGGACTCGGTGTAGTGCAGCACTTCTTCAACGAGAACCGGATCCGCCAGGCCGCCTCCAGCCTCGGTGCCGCGCAGTACTGCGTCGACGAGTCGGTCGCCTACGCGCTCGAGCGCAAGCCGTTCGGTAAGCCGCTGGCCGCCAACCAGGCGATCCAGTTCCCGCTGGTCGAGTTGCACACGCAGTGCGAGATGCTCCGCGCGCTCATCCACAAGACCGCGTGGCTGATGGACCGGGACGGCCCGTTCTCGGTCTCGGACAAGGTGTCCATGTGCAACTACTGGGCCAACCGGCTGTGCTGCGAGGCAGCCGACCGGGCGATGCAGGTACACGGCGGGCTGGGGTACTCCCGGCACAAGCCGTTCGAGCACATCTACCGGCACCACCGGCGGTACCGCATCACCGAGGGGGCCGAGGAGATCCAGATGCGCCGGGTGGCTGGCTACATGTTCGGTTTCATGCGGCAACGGGCTCCGAAAGGCGTGGCGGAGGGCTGATGGCGGACGCTCCGGACCGGAACGACGTCGCTCGCCCACTGCGGCGCTGGCTCGGCGGCCCGGTCACCATCGAGGAATTCACCCGCCTGTCGGGCGGCGCGTCGAAGGAGACGTGGTCATTCGACGCGATCGGTGCCGACGGCACGCGGACCGGCCTGATCCTGCGCCGCGATCCGCCGGGCCGGCCGGGCGAACCTGGCGTGGTTGACCGGGAGGCAGCCGCCATCTCGATCGCGCACGACGCCGGCCTGCCAGTGCCGGAGATGCTGTTCAGCTTCACCGAGGCTGCCTTCGGCGGCGCCGGGATGATGATGCGCCGGGTCGAGGGCGAGACCATCGCCCGCCGGATCCTGCGCGATGCGGAGTACGCGCCGGCGCGCGGGGTCCTGGTCGGGCAGCTGGGCCAGTTCGCCGCGGCGCTGCACGCGCAGGTTGTGCCGACGTTCTTCCCGCGGCCAGATCCACTGGCGATCCTGCGCGAGCAGCTGGATGCGTTCGGCCGTCCGAGCGAGGTGTTCGAGCTGGCGATGGCGGAGCTGACCGCCAGCAAGCCGCCAGCGCGCGAGCCGGTATTGCTGCACGGCGACTTCCGGCTCGGAAACCTGATCGTCGGCCCAGAAGGGCTGCGCGCGGTACTGGACTGGGAGCTCACCCATGTGGGCAACCCGGCCGAGGACCTCGGCTGGTTGTGCGTGAAGGCGTGGCGGTTCGGCGCCGGTCCGCCAGTAGCCGGCCTCGGCTCGCGCGAAGAGCTGCTGGCCGCCTATCGGGCCGGGGGCGGCGCCGACATCTCGCTGGCTGAGCTGCGCTGGTGGGAGATCCTCGGCACCCTGCGCTGGGGCGTGATCTGCCTGACCCAGGCGTGGGCGCACTTGTCGGGCGCGCACCGGTCGGTCGAGCTAGCCGCCATCGGGCGCCGGGTGTGCGAGCAGGAGTGGGACCTGCTGCTGCTGCTCGACCCGGAGGCGGCGCAGCGGGCGGCGCGCGCACGTCCCCGGCTGGGCGGTGACCCGCGGCAGGAACCCGCCCCGTTTGGCCGCCCCACCGCCAGCGAGCTGCTGGACGCCGTACGGGAGTTCCTGATGGACGGCGTGAGGCCGGCCGCGACCGGCCAGCTTGCGTTCCATGCCAGGGTCGCCGCCAACGTGGTCTCGATCGTGGCGCGCGAGCTTGAGCTCGGCCAGCTTCCGCCTGCCAGTGAGCCTGGTAGCCGTGACCTCGCTGATCGGGTCGCGGCGAGCCTGGCGGTCGCCAACCCGAAGTACTTCGGCGACGGCTAGTCGTGCATAGGCCGCTCGTGCTCGGCGTGCCCGGCGGGCTCGAGCTGGAACGTCGAGTGGTCCACGTCGAAGTGCCCCCGCAGGCAGTCCTGAAGCTGGTCCAGCATGATGGCGCTCTGGCCGCGCTCGATGATCTCCGGATCGACGACCACGTGCGCCGAGAACACCGGCAGGCCCGACGTTATCGTCCAGACGTGCAGCTCGTGAACCTCGCGGACGCCGGGCAGCGCGGCCATGTGCCGGCGGATGTCATCGAGGTCGATGCCCTTCGGGCTCGCCTCGAGCAGGATGTCGACGGCCTCCCTGAGCAGCCGCCAGGTCCTCGGCAGGATCAGCGCGCCGACGACCAGGGACGCGATCGGGTCGGCGAGCGTGAAGCCAGTCGCGCTGATGATGATGCCCGTCACGATCACCGCGGCCGCGCCCAGCGTGTCCGCAGCTACTTCCAGGAACGCGCCGCGCACGTTCAGGCTCTCGGCCTGGCCGCGGCGCAGTATGAGCAGGGAGCAGGTATTGCCGATGAGTGCGCCGACTCCGAACGCGATCAGCAGGCCGGAGCTGACGCCGGGCGGGTCCGTCAGCCGCCGGATGGCCGCCGTGAAGATCACCCCGGCCATCGCGAGCAGCAGCAGCGAGTTCGCCATCGCGGCCAGGATCTCGGCCCTGGCGTAGCCGAACGTGCGCCTGGCGGTCGGCGGTCGGCTGGCGAACCAGGCAGCGAGCAACGACAGGCCGAGGCCGGCCGCGTCCGCGGCCATGTGCGCGGCGTCGGCGAGCAGGACGAGCGCGCCGGTGAGGATCGCCCCCACCACCTCGGCGATGCCGATGCCCAGGCTGATGAGCAGCACGACCGTCAGCGCCCGCCGGTAACTGCCCGTCACGGTAACGCCGCGCCCGTGCGAGTGGCCATTGGTGTGGCCCGAGCCGGTCATCCCTGCTGGTCGTCCCGGCGATTGCGGCCGCGCTTCGGCTGGCTGTCCTGCTGATCCTGCTCTTCCTGCTGCTCCGCTGAGGTGGCCTCGCCGGGCGCTAGCAGCTCGTACGCCGGGTTGATCATCACCGGGCCGCCGCTGCGGATCCCGACCTGGCCCCGGAGCCTGACCTTGACGCCAGGGCGCAGGCCGGCGATGTTCGATCGGCCGTAGAACATTGCGGTCAGCTGGCCGGTCGCATCCTCGACGTCGCAGGCCAGCACCGTGTTGTGCTCGACGGGCCTGATCTCGACGGTGTGCACCCGACCCTCGACGGTCGCCCGGCCCGGCCTCGTCAGCGAGCCAATCGGCGTGACGCCGCGCCGTGGCGGCGGCCGTTCGTACGGGGTGTCGGCCGGGGTGCTGACCGCGTCCGGCAGCGGCTGGCCGGCCGGTACCTGATCCACCGGCGCGGAAACGGGGCCGGCGGGGACGGGGCCGGCGCCCGCCTGCCCGGCCGGCTGCGCCGCCTCGGCGGGCCCGGCGCCCTGGGCCACCGCCCCCCGCCTGGCCAGGCTCTCCACCCTGCTGCGGACGTCGAACGGCACGATCGTGGCCGCGGCGTGCGGGATCCGGCTGATCAACGACGCCATCTTGTCCGCCGTCCGGTCGTGCAGCAGGCGGCCGACGACCGGCGCGTAGCTGCGACGGGGCAGGACCGCGGTGACCCCCACGCCGGGCAGCACAGCCTCGGCGCTGACCAGGTTCGCGGCCGCGATAGCGAGCCTGCGGTCCGGGCAGTCGACGAAGTCGAGCGTGATGCCGGGGCTAGCCCTTACCCAGTCCTGGCGCAGCTTGTCGGCCTGGACGTTGTCAATGACGAAGTGGACGGCCCGCAGCGACGTGGGCCGCAGGCTGCGGGCGTACCGGAGCCCGGCGATCGTGGCGAGGTCGAAGTCATCGATGAACACGAAGACGGTCCGTCGCGAGTACGTGGGCGGCTCCGGCGGCTTACCCCGGCTTCCGATGCTCTCCAGCACCGTCGCCTCATTCCGGTACTGGCGGTTCAGCCGGATCAGGGCCGGCACCCCGAAGACGAAGATCACGATGACCAGCCAGGCACCGGAGGTGAACTTGACGACCGCGAAAATCAGCACGACGACCAGCGAGATGACGCCCGCCGAGAAGTTGATCACCAGCTTGCGCCGCCAGCCGGGCTCCTTGTAGGTGTGGTGGTACTTGGCCATGCCGAGGCCCGCCAGCGTGAAGGCGGTGAAGACGCCGATCGCGTAGAACGGGACCAGCCTGTTGACGTTCGAGCCCACGGCGGCCAGCAAGGCGATCGACAGCACCGCCAGCACGATGATGCCGTTGGAGAAGGCCAGCCGGTGACCGCGCTTGGTCAGCCAGCGCGGCAGGAAGGAGTCCTCGGCGACGAAGTTGGCCAGGAACGGGAAACCGTTGAAGCTGGTATTACCGCCGGTGTACAGGATCAGCGCCGTCGCGGCCTGGACCACGATGTACAGCACGCTGCCGAAGACCGTGCCGCGACCGAAGACGATCCCCGCCTCCTGCGAGATGACGGTCGGCACGCCGCTGTTGTACGGCGTGGCATGAGTGACATGCGCCAGCCAGGAGATGCCAGCCACCAGGGTGCCGAGGATCAGGCCCTCGGCCACCAGTACCTTGCGGGCGTTGAGGCCCTCCGGTGGCTGGAAGGCGCTGACCGCGTTCGACACAGCCTCGATGCCGGTCAGCGACGAACCGCCGTTGGCGAACGCCCTCAGCAGGACGAACACCATCCCGAAGGCGATCAGGGTGCTGTGGTTCGCGGTGCCAGTGACGATTCCAGGTCCCGGGTGGTAGAGCGGCAGGTTGCCGAAAGCCTCGCGCACCAGACCCGTGATGATCATGATGATGATGACCGCGGAGAACACGTACGTCGGCACCGCGAACGCCCGCCCGGCCTCGCGGATGCCCCGCAGGTTCGCGATCAGCATCAGCAAGATCACGCCGATGGAGATAAGGGTCAGGACGTCCGGGCTGAAATGACGGGCGATGCTGACCGGCAGGGCAGAGGCGACGGCGGCGGTACCGGCCGCGATCTGCACCGCCACGGTGACGACATAGTCAACCATCAGCGCGACCGCCGCGATCTGGGCGACCCGGGGGCCGAAGTTGTCGCGCGCAACCACGTACGAGCCGCCAGCCCTGGTGTAGACCGTCACGACCTCGCGGTAGGACAGCACCACCAGGATCATGACGAACAGGACCACGCCGGTGATCGGCAGGATCAGCGTGAAGGCAGTGGCGGCCAGGCCGCCCTTGAGCAGCTCGATGAGGATTTCCTCGGTGCCGTAGGCCGAGGAAGAGATGCCGTCTGGTGACAGCACGCCCAGCGCCAGCCGCTTGGACAGCCGTTGCTCGCTCAGCTGCTCGTTGATCAGCGGCTTGCCGAGAAGCCTGCGTTTCAGCGTGTAGCCAAGGCCCTCGGCCAGGTCGTCTCGCCCTACTAGCGAGCCGACAGCTCGTCGCATGGCCACGCTGGGTGTCCCTCCCTGTCAGCAGCACCTTTCTCGTGGCCTTCATACCATTGCGGCGGCCCGCGACGGCAGACTGGGCGCTGCCGGGCTTATCAGCGACGTGAGGTGGTGCAGGCAGTCAGAATAGGCGGACTGCCTGACTTATGACGACTTGGCCTGTTCGGCTAGTGCCGGACCGCGCCGACCACCAGCCAGCGTGAGCTGCGAGTCCGCAGCGTCAGGGTCACGAGCCGGGCCAGCATCCAGATGGCATAGGCGATCCACAGGGCTACCAGGCCGCCGCCGGTCCTGACCACGGTGGCGGCGGCGGCCGCGAACACAGCGAGCGTGACCAGGCCCGCGGCGGCCAGGTAATCCTGGTCGCCCGCGCCGATCAGCACGCCGTCGAGCACGAACACGACACCGGCGGCCGGCTGCTGCACGATCACGATGAGCAGGACGGACAGCAGGAGG
Source organism: Streptosporangiaceae bacterium (assembly GCA_035483035.1). Lineage (GTDB taxonomy): Bacteria > Actinomycetota > Actinomycetes > Streptosporangiales > Streptosporangiaceae > JAJYUU01. The sequence goes on from DATHQE010000118.1 coordinate 32,720, forward strand.
CCCCGCACCTCGGGCGAGACGCCGAAGAGGCCGGGCAGTACCGGGCGGATCACGAGCAGGACGACGGAGAACAGCGCACCGTAGCCGGCGCCCCAGCCGATCATTCGCCTGGTCGCCGCCCGAGCCCCGGCGATGTCGCCGCTGCCGAGCTGGCGCCCGGTGATCGCCTGCGCGGCGATCGCGATCGCATCGAGGGCGAAGACGAAGAGGTTCCAGACCCGCATGGCCACCTGATGAGCAGCGACGGCGGCGTCCGACTGCCGGGCCGCGATCGCTGTCATGATCACCAAGACCGCCTGGAGCGCCAGCGTCCGCAGCACCAGTGACGCGCCGGCGAACGCGGCCGACTTGATGCCCTCGCGGTCCGGCCGCATGCCGATCCCGGCGGCATGCGCCCCGCGGCCCACCACGGCCAGGTAGGCGGCCGCCGAGCCGGTCTGCGCGATGACGGTGCCAGCGGCCGATCCGGCGATGCCCCAGTGCAGGCCGAGCACGAACGTCGCGTTCAGCCCGATGTTCAGCGCGTTGGCGCCGATGGCAACCAGCAACGGCGTCCGGGTGTCCTGAAGCCCGCGCAGCACGCCCGTGCTCGCGAGCACGGCGAGCATCGATGGCACGCCGAGCAGGCTCACCCGCAGGTAGCTGACGGCTTCGTGGCTGACCGCCGGAGTGCCGCCGAACGCCGCCGCGATCTGCGGCGCGAGCGGCCATCCGGCGGCCAGCACGGCCAGCCCGATCGCGGCGGCGAGCCACAAGCCGTCGATGCCCTGCCGGATCGCGGCATCCCGATGGCCCGCCCCAAGCTGGCGGGCGACGGCGGCTGTCGTGCCGTAAGCCAGGAAGATCGAGAGGCCGACCAGCGTCGTGAGCGCCTGGCTGGCGACGCCCAGGCCACCGAGCGGCACTGTGCCGAGGCGCCCGACGATGGCGGAGTCGGCGAGCAGGAAGAGCGGCTCCGCGACGAGCGCGCCGAAAGCCGGCAGCGCTAGCCGCAGGATCTCCGCATCCTGCGCGTGGGCCTTAGGCAACCACGCCCCGCGCCCGCAGTCCGGATACCTCGGCCGCGGACAGCCCGAGTCCGGTCAGCACGTCGTCGGTGTCTGTGCCGGGACGGGGCGGGGCGGCGGGCTGGCTGGCCGCGGTCCGGCCGAACCGCGGCGCCGGGGCCGGCTGCGTCACGCCGTTCACATCGACGAAGGCCTCCCGCGACCGGGCGTGCGGGTGCGCCGAGGCCTCTGCGAGGCTGAGCACCGGGGACACGCAGGCGTCGGTGCCGGCGAATACCTGCGCCCAGTCGGCCTTCGTGCGGCTGGCAAACGTGGCGGTGAAGCGCTGCCGGAGCTCAGGCCAGCCGTCCCGGTCGTGCTGACCGGGCAGCCCGGCATCGGCGAGGCCGAGGCCAGTCAGCAGCGCGGCATAAAACTGTGGTTCGAGTGCGCCGACGGCCATGTACTCGCCGTCGGCGGTGGCGTAGGTGTCATAGAACGGCGCGCCGCCGTCGAGGAGGTTGACGCCGCGCGCGTCCTGCCAGCCGCCGGCCGCGCGCAGTCCGTACACGAAGGAGGTGAGCAGCGCCGACCCATCCACCATGGCGGCGTCCACGACCTGCCCGAGGCCGCTACTCGAACGCTCCACCAGCGCAGCCAGGATGCCAAGCGCCAGGAGCATGCCGCCGCCGCCGAAGTCGCCGAGCAGGTTCACCGGCGGCACGGGTGACTGGCCAGCCCGGCCGACCATGCTGAGGGCGCCCGAGATGGCGATGTAGTCAATGTCGTGCCCGGCCGTGAGCGCGAGCGGCCCGTCCTGACCCCAGCCGGTCATCCGGCCGAAGATGAGGCGGGGATTGCGCTCGGCGCATGCCTGCGGCCCGAAGCCGAGCCGCTCGGCGACGCCGGGCCGGAAGCCCTCGACCAGCACGTCCGCTTCGTCGGTCAGCCGGAGCAGCAGGTCGATCGCCGCCGGGTCCTTGAGGTTCAAGCCGATCGAGCGGCGCCCCCGGCTCAGCGGATCGAGCGGCGCCTGCGCCTGCGGGCCGCATCGCTCAGCCCGGTCGACTCGCAGAACGTCCGCGCCGAGATCGGCCAGGATCATGCAGCCGAACGGCGCGGGCGCCAGGCTGGCGATCTCGATGACGCGCACGCCGCTGAGTGGACCCATGTTGCCTCCGCACCTGTGACCGACCGGACCTGACAGCGATCGTAATGTGCGGTCCTGCGGTTATGTTGCCGCGGAGATCGCGAGCCCCTCGGACCCGGCCGTTGACAACCGCGCTAGGCAGCGTCTCCCGGTACGTCGGTCGGCCAGCCGGCGGTCGTCTCGACGGTGCCGTCGTGCCGGACGAGCCTGGCGGGCAGGCCGAGGTTGTGCAGCCAGTCGAGCGCCGCTGCGCCCCGGATGATGGCTGCCGTGCTGGCGATGTTTGCATCTACGCAGGTACCGGCCGCCACGCTGACCGTTCGCCAGCATGACCGGGCAGGCTCGCCGGTGGCCGGGTCGATGATGTGGTGCACGGGGCGTCCGCCGACGGTCCAGGCGCGGACCGTCGTGCTGGACGTCGCGAGGCCGCCCGAGCTGATCGTCACGGTCTGGCCCGGCGCGGACTCCGGTGCTGCGTGATCGTCGGTGACCCTGATCCGCCAGTGCTCGGACGGCGGCGGACCGGCGGCCGACACATCGCCACCGAGACTGACCAGGACGCCGCAGCCAAGCTTGTCGGCAAGCTGCCCGGCACACTGGTCCGCGGCCCACGCCTTGGCCGTGGCGCCGAGGTCGATCTGTGCACCGTGCTCGAGCCAGGCGCGTCGGCCGCCATGATCAAGATGCACGCTGCGCCAGCCAGGCAGCGGACCGACGGATCCGGTCAGCCGCGGCGCGGCATCGCCAGCCGCCTTGACGTCGGCGAAGTCCCGGTCATACCCGAGGCCCGTCAGCGCGCGGCCGCAGGTCGGATCCACGTCTCCGCCGGTAAGAGCGGCCGCGCGCAGCGCGGCGGCGAGGAGGTCGGCGAAGGTCGCGCTGATGGCGAGCGGCTCACCGCCGGCGTCATTGAGCCGGACCAGTTCGGAGTCGGGGCGGAACCTGCTGCACGCCAGGTCCACCTCGGCGAGCGCGTGGTCGGCGATGGCCCGCGCCTGCGCGATGGCCCGCGGGTCGGTGATGAGCAGCACGGCGGTAGTACCGAACACCGGGAAGGTGTCCGTGGCGATCGCGCTGTCGCTCATGCCTGGCCGGACTTCACGCTTGCCTCCGTCATCACGCCCACCTGCGCTACCTACATTTCTACCGCGCTGCGACGTGGCCGCCAGGTATCCGCCTGCCCGGCCGCGGCGTGTACCGTCAGAGCATGCACGGCTACGCCCAGGACAAAGACGCCTACCTCAAGCGACTGCGCCGCATCGAGGGCCAGATCCGCGGCTTGCAGCGGATGGTCGAGGACGACACCTACTGCATCGACGTGCTCACGCAGATCTCCGCGGCGACCCGAGCGCTGCAGGCCGTCGCTGTGGGCTTGCTCGAAGACCACCTCGGCCATTGCGTGACACAGGCTGTCGAGCAGGGCGGGCCTGAGGCACAGGCCAAGGTGAAGGAAGCGGCGCAGGCGGTGTCCCGGCTCGTCCGGTCCTGATCAGCGCTCGCCGAACCGTGGTCCCGTCCGGGCGTCGTTGCTCTCGCCTGCCCCGGTCAGCCGGCCGAATGCCTGCAGGTTGGCCAGGCTTTCGCCGCGCTTCACGCGCCAGGCGTACTCCTTCTTGATGGCCGACGCGAAGCCGATCATCAGGGCCTGGTCGAAGGTGTCGTCGGCGTAGCTGAGCACGCAGCCGAGCAACCGGTCTACCTCGTCGACGCTGATCGCGGCGAGCGGCAGCCGCCCGGCCAGGTACACGTCGCCGACTGGGTCGAGCGCGAACTGAACTCCGTACATGCGCGCGTTGCGCTCCAGCAAGAACCGGTAGAACTCCGCGTGGTTTTCGTCAGGTTGCCGGCAGAAGAAGGCTTCCACGTGCAGGCTGTGTGCCCCGGCGATCAGCCAGGCCATGGTCTTGAGCTTGTGCTGGCCGGGCAGCGTGACGAAGTAGCTGCCGACGGAAGGAGACTCGAACTCGACCCCGAGTTCTGTCAGCGCGGCGCCTAGCGCGTGCCCGGCCGACGGGTTGGTGCTCACGCGTCGACCGCGGCGGCCGTCTCCGCGGTGACAGTCGCGTACAGCTGAAGCAGCGCGTCGACGGTGGCCGACCAGCCGAACCGCGACGCATGCTCGCTCGCGCCGTGCGCGAGCCGGGCCAGGGCGGCCGGCGCCGCGATCAGCTCGCGCACCGCCTTGGCGTAGTGGCCCGGATCACGCGAGTCGACCAGGATCCCGGAGTACCCGTGCCGGACTGCGGTGCGCAGTCCGCCGACCGCCGCGGCCACGACCGGGGTGCCGCATGCCTGGGCCTCCATCGCGACCAGGCCGAAGGACTCTGAGTACGACGGCACCATGACGAGGGTGGCGGCGCGATACCACTGCGCCAGCTCGGGCTGCGGGCACGGCGGCTCTAGTCGCACGAGACCAGCGAGGCCCAGCCGGGTCGCGAGCTCGGTCAGGCCGTCCGGATCCTGCCGTCCGGTCCCGCTCGGGCCGCCGACGAACGCGACCGTGAGCCTGTCCGCCAGGCTCGGGTCGTCAGCGATCATGCGGGCGGCGGCGTGCAGGACCACGTCCGGGGCCTTGAGCGGCTGTACCCGCCCGGCGAAGACGAGCACCACACCGTCCTGCGGCAGGCCGAGCTGACGCCGGGCCCCTGCCTGCGACCCGGGCTGGAACACCGACAGGTCAACCCCGGGGTTGATGGTGGTGACGCGGGCCGGGTCCGCGGCGTAGTGCCCGATGAGCTGGCGAGCCTCGTCGTCCGTGTTCGCCACGAGGCGGTCTGCTGACGCGACCACCTCGGCTTCGCCGCGGATGCGGATCTCCGGCTCGGCGGCGTCCCCCGCGGCGAGCGCGGCGTTCTTGACCTTGCCGAGAGTATGCATCGACTGGACGAGCGGCACTCCCCACCGCTCCTTAGCCACGGCGCCTACCTGGCCTGACAGCCAGTAATGGCCATGCACGAGGTCGTATCGGCCGGGCGCGTGCGCCGCCTCGGTCCGGAGCAATTCGAAGGTGAACTGGCACAGCTGGCCAGGAAGATCCGATTTATCAAGATCCTCGAACGGGCCAGCGGCGAGGTGGCGGACCAGCACGCCGGGCGCCAGCTCGGCTACCTGCGGCTGATCGCGGGATACCGCCCTGGTGAAGATGTCGACTTCGACACCCCGCTCGGCGAGTCGCTTCGCGACCTCGACCACGTAAACGTTGAGACCGCCCGCGTCGCCGGTCCCTGGCTGCTCGAGCGGCGATGTGTGAACGCTGACGGTCGCGATGCGCCGTGGATAGCGTCGCGGCACTTGCCCTCACCTCCGGAACTGACCAACCCTTGAGC
>DATHQE010000119.1:0-6012 GCA_035483035.1 Streptosporangiaceae bacterium
AACGCCGCCTACATGACTCGGACTGCACGCCGCCAGCCGCTCTGTCCCGCAGAAGGGGACGACCACTCGATCAACTACGTGACCGTGGCCTACTTGAAGTGCGGTTACGGTACGCGCGCGACTTGGCGCGCGAGCCGCAGATCTGCATGCTGCACCAGCAGCCGCTCCGTGTCGGTGACCGGTCGTAGAAAGCCCACTGGCAGTCGTCCGCGCTGCATACCTTGAGTCGTCGCCACGTGCCGGCCGTCCCGGCTTCAGCTGCGATGAGCAGCAACCGGGTGAGCGCGGCCTGGGTCCCGGTGCCGGCCGGGACGACGACGAGCCGACCGTCGGGCTCTGCATGAATTCCGGCCCGCATCGCGTCCGCGACCGCCGCCAGCGTCGCTACCGGACCCGTGCCCGACGGACTGGTGCCAGCTGGACGTGCGCCGGCTGGACGTGCGCTGGACGGAACGGCGAGTCGCGCATCGGCTGTGGCAGCGGGGCCTCGTGCAGCTTTATGCGTGACGTGGGAGCGGAGGACGCCGCGCAGCGCTTCCCGCAGATCAATGGCGAGGGCAAGGTCGCGCGGGTCTGCCGTCACGCCGCGATCGGGCGCCAGGCCTGCCTCGTGCAGCCAGCTGGCCAGGTCGGCCGGCGTAGATATCGCGTCAGTGCCCTGCTCGATGTCGAGTGTGTTCACGAACGACTGCAGGGTGGCGAGGTCACCGGGTGCTCGGCCGATGTCTGGCTCGCCGCCTGGAGTCCGGCTTTGGCTGGCTGGCATGCAGCTCCTTGATGTCTCCACTTCCGTCACCAGCATTCTACGTCTGCTGGTTGCATACGTCAGCCTGGTCTGGGTACGATCGTTACTAGCAAATGTCAAAAGATGGTGACGTCGACAAGGATGCGGCGCACGCAGGCGCACACAACGGTGCGGCGCAGAACATCGCTGCAGCGCAGACAAGGAGGCGCGGCATGGATGCTACGCGCGTCGGGGATGCTTCGCGGGTCGGCGACGCCGCGGTGCGCAGGAACGACTGGGTAATGATCGGCGTGCCGACGAGCGCCGGCGCTCACCACGCTGGACAGGACCTGGCGCCGGCCGCGCTCCGGGCAGCGGGCATCATCGACCGCCTGCGGGCAGCCGGCGTCCGTATCAGCGACGCGGGCGACCTGCCGGGATCTGTCTTCGTCGTGGACCACGAGCATCCGCGCGCCCGCAATCTGGCCGCCGTCGTCTCGGTCGCCCGCTCCGTCGCTGACGCGGTCGCGACGCAGGTGGCCGCTGGCCGGCGGCCGCTAGTCGTTGGCGGCGACTGCACGATCACGCTCGGCGTCGTCGCTGGTTTCCGGCGAGTGCACCCGGACGTAGGGCTGGCCTACGTTGACGGCGACGCCGATCTCGGCGCGCTATCGCGGGATGGTTCAGGCGTCCTGGATGCGACCGGCATATCGCACCTACTCGGCCGCGGCTGGCCGGAGCTGGCTGGCCTGGCCGGAGAGCCGCCGCTACTCGACGGCTCGCGGCTAGCGATGGTGGGCTACGATCCGCGCGAGCAGACCGACGCTGGCCGGGCATTTCTGAAAAGCAACCAGGTCAGCTACGCCGAAGGTCCCGAGCTTGCCGCGGATCCAGTGGCGGCGGCCCGCGGCGCGCTCGCATCGCTCGGGAGCGACAGTCCGATCGTCGTCCACTTCGACGTGGACGTCGTGGATTCCGGCGACCTTCCCCTCGGCAACTTCCCGCACTATGGCTCCGGGGTCCAGCTCGACGATGTGGCCACGTGCCTGGGCGTCCTGCTCGCCGATCCCGCCTGTGCCGGGCTGGTTCTGACGGAGGTCAATCCCAGCTACGACGCTGATGGCAGCCAGCTCAACCGTTACCTGACCGCGCTGACCAGCGCGCTGGCTGGCTCCGTCGACAGGTGAATCAGCCGTCACCGGCGGTGACATTGCTCACCACGGTGCCGCCAGGAGCCGTTCACCCGGCTACGCTGAAGTCGTCTGCCCGGTATGTCGGCAGACGCGTCGCCTGGTCGGAGGGTTCATGAGCAGCATCCGGGTGATCATCGCCAAACCTGGCCTGGACGGCCACGACCGCGGCGCGAAAGTGGTGGCGCGGGCGCTGCGCGACGCCGGCGTTGAGGTGATCTACACCGGGCTGCATCAGACCCCGGAGCAGATCGTGTCCGCGGCCCTGCAGGAGGATGCCGACGCGATCGGCCTGTCGATCCTGTCCGGTGCACACATGAGGCAGTTCACCCGCGTACTGGAGCTGCTGCGCGAACATGACGCCGCCGACATCACGGTCTTCGGCGGAGGCATCATCCCCGGCGCCGACATCGTCGAGCTTGAGCGGCTCGGCGTGGCAAAGATCTTTACCCCTGGCGCGACGACGACGGAGATCGTGGAGTGGGTGCGATCCGCGCTCGGCAGCGAAGAACCCGTCGCCCAGCACGGCCCGTAAGCGCGGGCGAGGCGCGCGACCCGCGTGACAGTCGCCGCCCTGGACCGCACTAGGCTTCCAGCCGCGGGGCGCGGGCGCGCCGCCACGATTCTCGAGCACTCGACAATCCCCAGCACACAATTCATCAGCGTTAAGGACGGACCCGAGTGGACCTGTTCGAGTACCAGGCGAAGGAGCTGTTCGCCGAGTACGGAGTTCCGATTCCGCAAGGCAAGGTCGCGACTACGGCGGGGGAGGCCAGGCAGATCGCCGAGGATTTCGCCGCCGCCGGCAAGGCCAGCGCGAAGCCGCTAGTGGTGATCAAGGCCCAGGTCAAGACAGGCGGGCGCGGCAAGGCCGGCGGAGTCAAGCTGGCTGATACCCCCGACGAGGCTGCGGACAAGGCCAGCAAGATCCTTGGCATGGACATCAAGGGCCACATTGTGCACACGGTCCTGGTCGCCGAGGACACCGACATCGCGCAGGAGTATTACCTGTCCTTCCTGCTCGACCGCGCCGAGCGCACTTTCTTGTCGATGTGCTCGGTCGAGGGCGGCGTCGAGATCGAAGAGGTGGCGAGGACAAATCCGCAGGCGCTAGCCAAGATCCCGGTCGACCCGCTGACCGGCGTCGACAACGCCAAGGCGCTGGAGATCGTGCAGGCAGGCGGACTGCCACCGGAGGCACAGGCCGGAGCGGCCGAGCTCGCCGAGCGGCTATGGGCCGTGTTCACCGACGAAGACGCCACGCTGGTCGAGGTAAACCCGCTCGTCTACACCGGTGACGGCCGGGTGGTCGCGCTCGACGCCAAGGTCACGCTGGACGACAATGCGGCATTCCGCCAGGACTGGGCGAGGTTTGCCGACCCGACCGCGGTCGATCCGATAGAGGCACGGGCAAAAGCCAAGCACCTGAATTACGTGAAGCTGGAGGGCTCCGTCGGCATTATCGGGAACGGGGCAGGTTTGGTCATGTCCACGCTTGACGTGGTCGCCTACGCCGGAGAGGAATTCGGCGGCGTTCGGCCGGCCAATTTCCTGGACATCGGTGGCGGCGCGTCGGCCGAGGTCATGGCCAACGGACTCGACATCGTGCTGTCCGATCCCGACGTGCGCAGCGTGCTCGTCAACGTCTTCGGCGGCATCACCTCGTGTGACGCCGTCGCCAACGGCATCGTGTCCGCCATGGCGCTGCTGGCCGAGCGTGGCGAGCCGGTACGGCACCCGATTGTGGTGCGGCTCGACGGCAACAAAGCCGTCGAGGGCCGCCGGATCCTGGCGGACGCAGGCCTGCCTCTCGTCGAGCAGGTCGCCACCATGGACGATGCGGCGCGGCGCGCCGCCGAGCTGGCCGGCGCGGCCTCGAACGGAGCATGACATGGCGATCTTCCTGAACTCCGACAGCCGGATCATCGTGCAGGGCATCACCGGCTCGGAGGGCCGTAAGCACGGCGCTCGGATGATCGCAGCCGGGACGAACGTCGTCGGCGGCACCAATCCGCGCAAGGCGGGCCAGACCGTGGAGCTGTCCGGGCAGGAGGTGCCCGTCTTCGCGACTGTCGGCGAAGCGATGGCCGCGACTGGCGCCGACACTTCGGTCGTGTTCGTGCCGCCCGCCGGTACCAAGGACGCCGTCATGGAAGCCATCGACGCGCAGATCCCGCTGGTCATCGTCATCACCGAGGGCGTGCCTGTGCACGACACGGCCAACATCTGGGCGCACGCCACCGCCACGGGCAACCGGACCCGCATCGTGGGCCCGAACTGCCCCGGTGTCGCCTCACCGGGCAAGTCCAACGCTGGCATCATCCCGGCTGACATCACTTCGGAGGGCCGGATCGGGCTCGTCTCCAAGTCCGGCACGCTGACGTACCAGATGATGTACGAGCTCCGCGACATCGGCTTCTCGACCGCCGTCGGCATCGGCGGTGACCCGATCATCGGCACGACGCACATCGACTGCCTGCGGGCGTTCCAGGACGACCCGGATACCGATGCGATCGTGATGATCGGCGAGATCGGCGGCGACGCCGAGGAGCGGGCCGCCGCGTTCATCGAGCGGAACGTCACCAAGCCAGTCGTGGCCTATGTCGCGGGCTTCACCGCGCCGGAAGGCAAGACGATGGGGCACGCGGGCGCGATCATCTCCGGCTCGGCGGGCACCGCGCAGGCGAAGAAGGAAGCACTCGAGAAGGTGGGCGTGCGCGTCGGCCGGACGCCAAGTGAGACGGCCCAGCTGGTCCGCGAGGTCATGCAGGCCGGCTGACGCTCTCTCAACCCGGGGTTACTCCGGCCGGTTCCTTCGGCGCGCCTCCGCGCCGTCGGCCTGCGAGATTGCCAGGCTTGAGCCTTGTGAGTGCTTCTGCCGTCGGTTCCCGTCGCACCAGCGCTGGTGCGTCCGACGCAGAGCCCGCTGCCACGCAGCGGTCGCTGCTCGTCATCGGCGCCATGGCCGCCAGCGTGGTCACCGCTAGCGGGCTGGCTGTCATCACCCTGCTCGTGCTAGCAGGCTGGATTGCTGCGCCCCACGGCGGCGTGGGCCTGCCCGCTGTCCTGCGCACGGCGGCCGCGCTCTGGCTCGTCGCTCACCATGTCGGCTTCACCTTCCACGGCGCCGGGCGGATCGGGCTGCTGCCGCTCGGTCTGGTCTTGCTGCCGGGCGCGCTGCTGTGGCGGGCCGGCCGCTGGGTTGTCCGCGTCGGCGGCGTGTCGAGGCTGCGTCACGTCGGCTATGCCGCGATTGCGCTGGCGGTACCGTACGCGGCGCTGACTGGTGCGCTGGCACTGGCGAGCAGGACGCCGACCGAGTCGTCCTCGGTTCTGCAGGCGATCGCCTGCGGCCTAGTGCTGGCGCTGGCTGCGGGCGGACTCGGCGGCGCCAGGGCCCTGGCACCGTGGCCGCGGCTGATCCGGCTGCTGCCGCCGCGGCAGCGATCACTGGTGGTCGCGATAGCGGGCGTGCTGGGGGCGCTAGTCGCCGCCGGCGCTCTGCTCGGCGGCGCGTCCCTGGCCGTCCATCTGCACGAGGCCGCTGCCTTGCAGCGCGCGCTCGCGCCCGGTGCCGTCGGGCTGCTCCTCCTCATCTTGCTTCAGCTCAGCTATCTGCCGAACGCTGTCGTCTGGGCCATCGCGTTCTCGCTCGGACCAGGTTTCGCCTTCGGCTCGGCGACCGTCGTGGCACCGACCGGGTCGGCGCTGGCTCAGCTGCCCGCCTTCCCGATGCTGGCGGCGCTCCCGCCCGGTCTGCATGCCGCGATGCCTGGCTGGCTCGAGCCCACGGTGCTGGCGGTGCCGTATCTGGCCGGGGGCCTCGGCGGGCTGCTGCTCGTCCGGGCGGCGCCGGCCTTGTCGCTCGACGCCGCGCCGCTCTGGGGCCTCGGGTGTGGCGCGGTCTCGGGCTGCCTGCTCGGCCTGCTCGCCGCGGCGTCCGGCGGGCCGCTCGGGAATGGCAGGCTGGCCGCTGTCGGCCCGTCGCCGTGGCAGGTTGGCACGGTATCGGCGCTGGAGATCGGGGTGGCCGCGGCTGTGGTCGCGGGCGTGGCGAACTATCTCGTCTTGCGCCGGACCGGCGCGCTCGCCAGGCAG
>DATHQE010000120.1:0-10416 GCA_035483035.1 Streptosporangiaceae bacterium
ACCGAGGCCGCCAAGCTGGCCTTCGCTGACCGCGAGGCCTGGTACGGCGACCCGCGGCAATCGCGGGTCCCGCTGGCCGCGCTGCTGTCCGCGGACTACGCGGCTGAGCGCCGCTTGCTAGTAGGCGAGATGGCGTCGGCACAGCTGCGGCCGGGTGCGCCGGACGGCATGGCACCGCGGCTGCCGGACTTTGCCCAGACGGCCACTGCGGCGGGCCAGCCGGGTGTTGGGGAGCCAGCGGCTGCCGGGCTGGTGCCTGAGCTTGGTCCCGGCGACACGTGCCATCTGGATGTCGCCGACCGGTTCGGAAACTTGGTCGCGGCCACGCCGAGCGGGGGCTGGCTGCAGAGCTCTCCCGTCATTCCCGGCCTCGGTTTCTGTCTCGGGACCAGGGCGCAGATGTTCACGCTGACGCCTGGCCTTGCGAGCACACTGGCACCCGGCCGCCGGCCGCGCACGACGCTGTCTCCCGGCCTCGCGCTACGGGACGGCGAGCCGTACCTGGCGTTCGGCACGCCCGGCGGGGATCAGCAGGATCAGTGGTCGCTGGCGTTCTTCCTCAACCACGTCGTGTACGGGATGAACCTGCAGGAAGCCATCGACGCGCCCGCTTTCCACACCGATCATTTCCCGTCCTCGTTCTATCCGCGTGCGTCCGTGCCGAGGTCACTGGCGATCGAGTCCAGGGCCGGGTCCGACGTGGTCGAGGCGCTCCGAGCTCGTGGTCACGACGTCAGCGTCCGGCCGCCATGGTCACTCGGACGCATGAGCGCCGTCGCCAGGTCCGGTGGCTTCCTGTACGCGGCCGCCAACCCGCGCGGCATGCAGGGCTATGCGGTCGGGCGGTAGCCGCGTTACTGCCCGCGGCCGAGCCAGACCGGGACCGCCAGGCCCGCCGCCACCGCGGCCAGGGCGACCGCGCCGATCCTGATCAGGGTCACGACCGGCCCAGCGGGCAGGTCGGGCAACGCAGCGCTGCCGACCGATAGCGCCGTCAGGCCGAGGCCGGCGCTAAGCAGGGGCAACAACGCCCGCAGAGTACTGGCCCCGGCGTCCGTCTCGGCGAGATGCACGGCGAGGAGATAGCCAGTCAGCGCCACCGCCAGGACGGCGGTGTGCCACGGCCGGGAGCTGTGCAGCGCCTCCAGCACGAGAACGGCCACGGTCATCAGCTCGGCCCACGGGAGCATCATGACGAGGCCGGTAGCGTGCGCCGCGATCCGGTCGGCCGCGGTCAAGCCATCCGGGTGGCGAGTCACGGTGGCGGTAACCGCCAGCTGGGCCAGGCTCATGGCGCCCGCGGCGATGGCGATCACCAGCATGAGCCGCGTCCCGCCGCCGCCGCCGGAGACCGGGTAGGCGGCCCACCAGATGACGGCGGCGCCCAGGGTCGCGGCCGCGGCGAGGCGCAGGCCGCGACGCCGCAGGGGAGCGAGCCGGGCCGGTGCCTGGGCAGTGCCGTCGCGTTTCATCGGTGCGCCACCAGCACACGCCTGGTGTACGGGGCGAGCGGCTCGTCCAGGCTGCTGACGCCGTCCCAGTGCACAACGGGCACGCCGATCTGGGTGAGGGAGAACCTGATGGCTTCTTGCTCGAGTCGCCACAGCCGGCCGGCCAGGCTGGACACCCTGCTCCCCTCGTGGCCTGGCTCGGAGTTCAGCACGTCGACAACGATCACGCTGAAGCCGCGCTCGCGCACATCGCGAAGCGCCTCAATGAGGCGCGGATCCAGCAGCGGGCTGAACACGATGATCAGCGACCCCGGCGGCAGGGCCGCTCGGGGGAGCCGCGTCAGGCCGACGGCTCGCTCCCAGCCGCCCGGGGTGGCCATCATGAGATCCAGCAGGCGCTGATGGTGCCGCTGCCCCTGGCCAGGTCCGATCCAGCTCAGACGGCCGGCGAAGATGACCAGGCCGACTCGATCGCGCGCCGCCAGATACCGGGTGATGGCGCCGGCCGCGCCCCGCAAGACGAAATCCAGCGATGTCGACCCCGGGTCGCCCACATCGGTCGTCTCGTCGGCGATCACAACGACGTTCTGTGTGCGCTCAGCGGCGAAGGTCGTCAGGTGCACCGTGCCGTGCCGGGTCGTCGCAGGCCAGTTGATGCGGCGCTGCCGGTCGCCGGGCACGAACTCGCGCACCCCGGCGAACTCGCCGCCGTCGCCGGTCGACCGGGCCGGGTGCTCGCCTAGCCGGCTGGGCAGCCGGCTGAGCACGATGCTGCTGCGCAGGCCTGCTGGCAACGGCCTGCACTGGATCTCCGGCAGCTCGAGCACTGCACGGCCTTCGGCCAGCCGGTAGCGATCGGTGTAGGTGATCACCAGCACGCCCAGGGAGCGGCGACCCCACCGAGTTGGTTCCAGCGCGACCCGTGCGACCCGCCTCGAGTGACCCGCTGGCACGACGACTGCCGTTCCCGCCAGGATGTGGTCGCCAGGGTCTACCGTCAGCCGTGCGTCGAGTTCGTCCTGGCCGTAGAGCTCGACGGTAACGAGCACCTCGGTGCCTTCCACCGCGGTCGGGGTGTCGAGGCTCACCCGTACGGTCAGCTGGGCGGCCCGGTCCGGCCGCCAGGTCGCCAGCATCAGCAGCGCGGGCGCAGTGAGGCCGGCGAACTCGGCTCGGCGGGTCACGATGGCGATAATCAGGCCAGCCAGGACGAGCGTCACGAGCCGGCGGGCGTACGCCGACAGTCCCCAGCGAAGCGGCAGGTGCCGCGTGCCGACCGGTTCAGCAGGGCTAGCCAACGACCGCCGCCGGGTCTGTGCGCGGCACCGGTACTGTCGCCAGCACGCTGCCGATCACGTCGTCGGACCTGACCTGGCGCACCCACAGCTCCGGACGGAGCGTGATCCGGTGGGCGAGGGCAGCGACCGCGACACGCTTCACGTCGTCGGGGACCACATAGTCGCGCTGCTCGAGCAGGGCCTGGGCGCGCGCCAGCTGGACGATGGCCAGGCCGCCACGAGGGCTGGCGCCGACCTGGATCTGCGCGTGGCCGCGGGTGGCCTGGATGATCGCCACGACATACGCCAGGATGTCTGGCGACACCTCGACCTGCTCCAGCGAGCCGCGCATGGCCAGCAGCTCAGCCGCCGTCGTCACCGGCTGAAGCACGGCCGTTTCCTGGCGCCGGTCCAGCCGGCGCTGGAGCATCGCGACCTCGTCGGCGGTCGCGAGGTACCCGAGGCGCAGCCGCATCAGGAACCGGTCGAGCTGAGCCTCCGGCAGCTCGTAGGTGCCCTCGTACTCGATCGGATTGTCGGTTGCCAGCACGACGAAAGGCTGCGGCAGCGGGCGGGTGACGCCGTCCATGCTGACCTGGCCCTCGCCCATAGCCTCCAGCAACGCTGCCTGCGTCTTCGGGGGCGTCCTGTTGATCTCGTCGGCGAGCAGCAGCTGAGTGAAGACGGGACCAGGCCGGAAGATCATCTCGTGCGTCCGCTGGTCGTACAGCGGCGCGCCGACGACATCGGACGGCAGCAAGTCGGGCGTGAACTGAATCCTGGCGAAGTCCAGGCCCAGAGCGGTGGCAAAGGACCGGGCAATCAGCGTCTTGCCGAGACCAGGCAGATCCTCCAGCAGTACATGACCACCAGCCAGGATGCCAATCAGTACCAGCTCCAGGCTGCGGCGGTGGCCTACCACGGCCCGCTCGATCTCCGCCAGGACGGCCATGCTCCGCTGTGCCGTCTGGCCAGGGGTCCACGTCGGTTCGGTCACAGTCACTCCAATCACGGGCGCTCCACTCACAGGCGCTCCAGTCGGTCGAGGATCGCTGCCAGAGTGCGCGGCGGTATCCCGGCCCGCCGCTGCTCTGTCTCGGCAGGGCGCGCCGGGTCCAGCCAGAACCACAGCGCGTCGTCGCGCGATCCGGGCAGCACGATTCGCCGGGCGGCCGCAGGGTCGGCATACAGGCTGACGCCGTGGCGCTCGGCCAGTCTGGCGGCAAGCAGATGCTGAACGGTGGGCCGAAGCTCGGTGTCATAGCTGACCATCGAGGTGGTCGCGTCGTGCACGGTAGCGCGCTTGCGCCAGAAGCCGAGGAAGCTGCTGCGCCCCTCGGTGCGCCAGGAGGATTGCTCTGTCAGCGGCTCGGGCGCAGTGGGCACCAGGGCGCGCAGGAAACCGATGAACACGACGGCCCAGCCGGCCACGGTCAGAACGGCGACGCCTGTCCCGGCGTAGGCGTAGGCGGCGAGACTGGTGGCAGTCACCAGGATCGCACTCATAACTAGCTCAGGCAGGCTGGCGCGCCAGCCGCCGACGACCGGCTGGCGGCTGTCTGGTGCGGCCGCTGGCCCGGTCATCTCGTCACCCCCGCGGTTGGCTCGCTGGCTGGCGGCGGACCAGCACTGCCGGCCAGCTCGGCTGAGATGGCGTCCAATGCCTGCCGCGCCGCGCCCTTAGCGTCAGGGGCAAGCGGGTGGGTCGAAAACCTGGCCTCGTAGAAGAGCTGTGTCAGCGCGGCCGCCGCCGGGCCCCGAACCAGGCCCGCAGTCGCGGCCCGGCTGAGCAGCTCATCGGGCGTCTCCGCCACTGTCCTGGCCGTGCCCGCCGAGGCCAGGCTAGCCTCCATCGCGACGTAACAGGCGATGATCGCGGCGCGCGCCTCGTCCACGGCGTGCAACGCTCGCAGGCCCGAATCGATGGCCTTGCGCAGGTCAGCCTCCTGGTCCGCCGGCAGGTTGTCGGCGTACCCGCCGGCCCGCCGCAGCTGCGTGCGGGCGCGAGCCACCACGACGATGAGGGCGATGAGCGCGGCAAGCACGACGACGCCGATGACGGCGTACACGAGGTGGACGCCGTGATCAGCGCCGCCGCCGGGCAGTCCGATCTGCAGCGGAGCTCGCTTGCGCGGCGACGGCTTACGGCCGCCAGTCAGGAAGTGCTGCAAGAGGCCCCCGTGCTTGCGGGCGGCGATATTCGCGACCGCGATGACGACGACGACGATCATCGCTACGGCGATGACCCGCTGCAGTGCCGCGCGCAGCGCCGCCGCTGGCTGGCTGGCCGCCGCCGCTCGCCGCGCCGCCACGACCAGCGCTATCTCGAGGCACGCCAGCACGAGTTCGAGGGCGACTCCGACCGCCAGCGCGTCGCGGTAGAGCGGTCCGCGGCCTGAGCTCGCCGGGCTGGCCGCGCCGATGCCGGCGATGACGATCAGCAGCAGGAGTCCGGTAATGGCCGGGCGGGCGAAGCGCAGCGCTACGGGGGCACGCGGCTTGGCCAGCTGCGCCGTCTCCGCTTCCCCGTTGGCCACTGTCGATTCCTCATGCTGGCCACGCTCGCCCCGAGCTTGGCAACTCAACGCAAACCCTACCGTGTCCGGCGCGTCCGGCGGCGGTCTGTCAGAGCGGCTGCGCGTGGGGCGGGCTGTCCGAAGCCTGCTTGCATCAGCGCAAAGTGCGACGCGGGATCAGCCTGGCGGGTGATGACGCGGCGGTGCCGAACCTGGGATCGTGTAGCACGCACGTCGGGGGCGCTGCCCAGCGCTGGCCGAAGCGTGTTGCGGAGGGACTGTGATCACACAACCCAGGCAGCAAGCCGGGGGGCACGTGCCGCCTGAGCCGGGCGCCGTTATCGAAGCGCGCGGCCTGACAAAGCGATACGGCACGACGGTGACGGCGCTCGATCAGCTCACCGTCACGGTGGAGCCCGGTATCACCGGCCTGATCGGAGCCAATGGGGCGGGCAAATCCACGCTCATCAAGATCTTGCTCGGCTTGCTGGAGCCCACCACCGGGCAGGCCGCGGTACTGGGCCATGACTGTGTCACCGACGGGTTTGCGATCCGGACCCTGACGGGATACATGCCCGAGCACGACTGCCTGCCGCCGGACGTCACTGCGACGGAACTCGTCACGCACTTTGGCCGGATGTCCGGACTGCCCGCGACGGCAGCCAGGGAACGCGCAGCGGACTCTCTGCGGCACGTCGGCTTGTACGAGGAGCGGTATCGGCAGATCGGCACCTACTCCACGGGGATGAAGCAGCGGGTCAAACTCGCGCAGTCGATCGTCGGCGACCCGCGACTGCTGCTGCTTGACGAGCCCACGAACGGTCTCGATCCGGCCGGCCGGACCGCGATGCTGGAGCTGATCGCGCGCATCGGCGCCGACTTCGGCATCTCGATCCTCGTCGCCTCGCACCTGCTCGGCGAGATCGAGCAGATCTGCGATCAGCTCGTCGCGATCGAGGGTGGACGGCTGCTGCGGGCCGACTCGATCAGGTCGATGACCCAGGCCAGCTCCGTGCTGGTGATCGAGGTGGACGAGGGCCTCGACCTGCTGCGGGCAGGACTCGCCAGGCGCGGGCTGAACCCGCTGCCGTACCAGCGCGGGCTGCTGGTCCAGCTGAGCAGCGAGGCGACTTTTGACGCCGTCCGCGACACTGTCGCCGACCTCGGGCTGCCGCTCAGCCGGATGGAACAGCGCAGGCACCGCATCGAAGAGCTATTCCGCACCGACCCTGCCGAGCAGGCCGGCCAGACCACAGGAGCTGCAAGTGTCAGCTGACGCCAGCGCTGCCGGAGGGCGGCTCGCCTCACCGGCCGCCGGAAGCGGCGGCGTGATCCACAACATCGGCTACCGCCGCTACGAGGCGGTCCGGCTCGGCCGGGCCCAGATCGTCCGCGCGCTGACCTGGCATAGCCTGCGCGCCGCGTTCGGCATCGGGCGCGGGGCCAAGGCGAAGATCTTCCCGATCCTGCTCTTCACGCTGATGTGCCTGCCCGCTGCCGTCAACGCGGTCGGCCTGGCACTGCGGCCGGGCAGCCAGTCTGTCGTCAGTTACGACGGCTACACCCCGCAGCTGCGCACGGTGGCGATGCTGATATTCGTCGCGCTGGAAGCGCCGAACCTGGTTTCGAGCGACCTGCGCAACCACACACTGCCGTTGTATTTTGCCCGGCCGATCCGCCGGATCGACTATCCGATCGCCAAGCTCGTCGCGTTCGTGCTGGCCTGCTTGATCATGATCGAGATCCCGTTGCTGCTGCTCTACCTCGGCATCGTCTCCCAGCAGCACAGCGCGAGTCAGGTGTGGGAGCAGACA
Organism: Streptosporangiaceae bacterium; assembly: GCA_035483035.1. Lineage (GTDB taxonomy): Bacteria > Actinomycetota > Actinomycetes > Streptosporangiales > Streptosporangiaceae > JAJYUU01. The sequence continues at coordinate 7,059 of DATHQE010000120.1, forward strand.
CTCCAGCTCGGCCCTGGCCTGTTGTACGGCGCGGCCTGGGCGCTGTTGCTCGCCAGCATCGGCCTGCTGCTCGCGTCATCCACGGGCAAGCGGGTCTTCGCGATCTGCGCGATCGGCATCCCGCTCTTCTTCACGTGGATCCTGGCTACCGTGCTCGCGAACATCGGAGCGCAGGCCTTCGGCCCCGCCTCCGTCAGCGAGCCGTCCGCGCTGACCAGCCTGGCCGGCCTGATTAGCCCGTTCACGCTGCTCGGCGGAGTGCTGCGGTGGCTGCAGGCCAAGCCATCCACGCAAGGGGTGCCGCTGCATCCCTTCCAGGGGACGATCGTCGGGAGCTACGGCGCGCTCTACGGCGTGGTGTTCCTCATCCTGACCGTCGCCGCGATCGCCGGCCTGATCGCGCGCTACCGGAAGGTCGGTGTGGCATGACCGGCATCGAGCTGCGCGGCGTCTCTCGCTGGTACGGGAACGTCGTAGCCGTCAACGACATCACCATGACGATCGGACCCGGGGTGACCGGCCTGCTCGGCCCGAATGGCGCCGGCAAGACGACGATCCTGCACATGATCGCCGGATTCCTCGCACCGTCGCGCGGTGAGGTCACGGTGCAGGGGCGTAGCAGCTGGCGCAACCCGGCCATGTTCCGCCAGGTGGCGCTCGTACCCGAGCGTGACTCGGTATACGCGTTCCTGACCGGCACCGAGTTCGTCGTGGCGACCGCACGGCTGCACGGCCTGGCCGACCCCGACGGCGCCGCGCGCCGTGCAATCGAGCTGCTGGACATGACCGAGGCACAGGACCGGAAGGTCGCCACCTACTCCAAGGGCATGCGGCAGCGCATCAAGGTGGCCGCTGCGCTGGTGCACGACCCGGAAGTCATTCTGCTGGACGAGCCGTTCAACGGGATGGATCCACGCCAGCGCCTGCACATGATGGATCTGCTGCACGCGCAAGGCGAGCAGGGCAGGGTCATCGTGTTCAGCTCGCACATCCTGGAAGAGGTCGAGCGGCTGTCCGGCATCATCCAGGTGATCGTGGGCGGCCGACTGGCGGCGTCCGGCGATTTCCGCGCGATTAGGCGGCTGATGACGAACCGGCCGCACGTGTTCATGCTCAGCTCATCCGACGACCGCGCGCTGGGCTCGGCGCTCATCGGCCGGCCCGCGGTCAGCGCGGTCGAACTGACGCAGCACGGCCTTCAGGTCCGCGCGTCCGATTACGGGACCTTCACCAGGGAGATCGCCGCCATCAGCCGCGACCACGGCATCCGGCTGACGCAGATACGCCCGGCCGATGAGTCGCTCGAGAGCGTCTTTACCTACCTACTGGCGTCCTGATGACCACGGCAAGCGAGAGAACGGTGCACACAATGTCCGGCGTGCTCAATCCCGTCATCATGCGGCTCACGCTGCGAGCCACCCTGAGCCGGAAGCGAGCGCTGCTGTTCGCGCTGCCGGCCGTCATCCTGATCGGCATCTCGGCCTTGCTGAAAGCGACGGCGCACAGTGACGTCTGGCCGCCCGAGGTACTCGGCGTGGTCGGCTTCCTGGTTCTCGCGCTGACCTCGCTGATCATCGGCGGCAGCGTGATCGGCGCGGAGATCGAGGACGGCAGCATCGTGCACCTGCTGGCAACACCGGTCAGCCGCCGCGCTGTCGTGCTGAGTAAGTACGTGGTCGCGGTCGGGCTCACGATCGCGTTCGCGGTGGTGCCGGAGTACCTGGCCGGCGCGATAGCGACGGGCGCGGCAAGCAAGCTGACGGTGGGGCTGCTAATCGGCGCGCTGGCTGGCGCGGCGATCTACAACGCGCTGTTCGTGATGCTCACGGCGGTGTTCAGCCCGACCCGCGCGCTAGCGTTCGGGCTGCTGTACATCCTGCTGTGGGAGGGCCTGCTCGCCAGCCTGATACCCGGCGTCGGCCTGCTGTCCATCGAGCACTACTCGCTGGCGATCGCCAACTCCATCGCGCATAACAGCGCCCTCGACGCACACCTGACGCTCGGCACCGGGGTGGGCATGGGCGTCGTTGTGAGCATCCTCGCCCTGGTGCTCGCCGTGAACAGGCTGTCTGCATTCTCGATCAAGGGTGACGTGGCCTGAACGGCCTGGCCGGCCGCGGGCTGGCTTACCGCGGCGTGCTGGCGTCCGGCTCGAACGCAGGCCCGTGGCCGGGAATGATCACCTTGGCCACGGCGAGGATCCGGGCACGGCTGGCGGCGAGCACCTCGGCATCAGGCGCGAACGGGTCCTGCGCGGGGCCTTCGGCGGCCCACCAGGCGTGCGTGCAGGCGTAGACGCCGTCCGGTGTCGCCGCCAGCGTGCTGATGTCCTCGGCGGTGTGACCGGGAGTCGCGAGGAGCCGGACCGACGGGCTGACGGCATATCCGTCGGCTTCCCTGCTGATCCACAGGTCACCGTCATAGATGGCCCAGTGATCATGGATCCTGGCCGCAGGGAACAGCGCCGCGTTGACTGTGTGGTCGGGATGGTGATGGCTGAAGACCACGTCGGTGACGGCATCGGGCGCCACGCCATGCGAGGCGAGGGCGGCGAGCAGCTCCGACCGCGAGGCGACGAGCCCAGGGTCGACGATGATCACCCCGTTCCCATCCTGGATGAGGGTCACCGTGCTGCCCACGTGCTCGCCGTCGCTGTCCTCGCGGGCGTAGCCCGCCGCCAGCACGTGCACGGTCGCGGATCCGGTCAGCGTGAGCTCAGCCTCGTGCATGACCACAGACCCTATCTGCCTGGTTGCTCAGCCCGCGCTCTTGGCCTTCGCGGCGGCCTTGATGTCCTTCTTGTAGGCGCGGACTGCGGCCAGTGAGTCGTCGTCGACGATGTCGGCCACCGAGTAATGCGAGCCGTCCTGGCCGAAGTGCCCGGCCGCCTCCCGCCAGCCGTCGGGCCGCACGCCGAGCTGCTTGCCAAGCAGAGCCGCGAAGATCTGCGCCTTGTAGCCGCCGAAGCCGGGCAGCTCAGCCAGCCGGGCGACGAGATCCTTGCCCGTGGTCGCGCCGGTCCAGACCGCCGCCGGGTCACCGTCGTAGCGGTCCATGATGAGGCGGGCTAGGTCCTGGGTCCGGGCCGCCATGGCCTTCGGGAACCGGTGCAGCGCTGGCCGCTCAGCGAAGATCGCGGCCAGCGCCGCTGGGTCGTATTCGGCCAGCTCGGCCGCGGTCGGCTCGTGGCCCAGGCGCTTGACCAGCTCATAGGGCGAGCTGAACGCCTTTTCAAACGGCACCTGCTGGTCCAGCAGCATGCCGATCAGCAGCGCCAGGGGATTGCGGGACAGCAGCTCGTTCGCGTCGGCCCCGACCGGGAGGGAAATCGTCATGGGTGTCATCATCTACCATCTGG
>DATHQE010000121.1:0-2776 GCA_035483035.1 Streptosporangiaceae bacterium
CGCAGCAGCAACCCCACGTGCCCGGACGTTCCCTTCGTCAGCAACGCGCTGCAAGCCGAGGAGACGGTACCGATCACGCTGCTGCTGCACTACGCGTGCGGCTTCATCGAAGCCGCGGTCAGCTCGGACTGGTGGCCCGAGGAGTCAGCTGATGCGACCGACTGGGCGTCGCTGCGGCTCGCCGCGATCTGTCAGCTCATTGTCCAGGCCGAGGCGGCTGCCGAACTGCACCCCGACCTGCGCGCTAGCGCCTAGCGGACCGCCGCGTCCAGCGCGGCTGCCGTCGTCCGCAGCTACTGCAGCTGGGTGGCGCGACGCCCGCGCTGACGGCCCCGTTCCTTCGCGTCGAGGGTCGTCTTGCGCATGCGCACCGCCGTCGGGGTCACTTCGACGCATTCGTCGTCCGCGCAGAACTCCAGCGCCTGCTCGAGGCTGAGCAGTCGCGGCGGGATCAGCCGCTCGAGTTCCTCGCCGGCTGACTGGCGAATGTTGGTGAGCTTCTTTTCCTTGGCGATGTTGACGTCCATGTCGTCCGAGCGCGAGTTCTCGCCAACGATCATGCCCTCGTACACCACCGTGCCGGGCTCGACGAACAGGCTGCCCCGCTCCTGCAACGCGAACATCGCGTATGCGGTCGCCGTCCCGGTCCGGTCCGCCACCAGCGAGCCGGTTGGCCTGGCTCGCATATCGCCGAACCACGGCTCGAAGCCGTCGAAGACATGGTGCGCGATGCCGGTACCGCGGGTCTCGGTCAGGAACTGCGTGCGGAAGCCGATCAGTCCGCGCGCGGGCACGGTGAAGTCGAGCCGGACCCAGCCGGTGCCGTGGTTCGACATGTTCTCCATCCGGCCCTTGCGCACGGCCAGCAGGGAGGTCACCGTGCCGAGGTACTCCTCTGGGCAGTCGATCGTCAGGCGCTCGACCGGCTCATAGAGCTTGCCGTCGACCTCGCGGGTGACCACCTGCGGCCGTCCGACCGTCAGCTCGTAGCCTTCTCGCTTCATGATCTCGACGAGGACGGCGAGAGCCAGTTCGCCTCGGCCCTGCACTTCCCACGTGTCGGGACGCTCGGTCGGCTGCACGATGATGGACACGTTGCCCACAAGTTCGCGATCAAGCCGGTCCTTCACCATCCGCGCCGTAACCTTGGAGCCCTTTGACTGGCCCACTAGCGGTGACGTGTTCACGCCGATGGTCATCGAGATGGCTGGCTCGTCTACGGTGATCAGCGGCAGCGGCCGCGGGTCTTCTGGGTCGGCCAGCGTCTCGCCGATCATGATGTCGGCGATGCCCGCGACGGCGATGATGTCGCCTGGCCCGGCGGACTGCGTCGGCACCCGGTCCAGCGCCTCGGTCAGGAACAGCTCGGTGATCTTCACCCGCTGGATCGAGCCGTCCCGGCGGCACCAGGCGACCTGCTGACCCTTCCTGATCTCACCGCTGAAGACCCGGCAGAGCGCGATCCGGCCGAGGTAGGACGACGCATCCAGGTTTGTCACGTGCGCGCGCAGCGGCGCCGCCGGATCGTACGTCGGGGCCGGCACAGTCTCCCGCAGCACCTGGAACAGCGGCTCGAGGTCCTCGGAGTCGGGCAGCGAGCCGTCGGCGGGACGGTTTAGCGATGCGCGGCCGGCCCGCGCCGAGGCGTACACGATCGGGAACTCGATCTGGTCCTCGGTCGCATCCAGGTCCAGGAAGAGCTCGTAGCACGCGTCCACGACCTCGGCGATCCTGGCGTCGGGGCGGTCTACCTTGTTGATCACCACGATGACCGGCAGCCTGGCCTCGAGCGTCTTGCGCAGCACGAACCTGGTCTGCGGCAGCGGCCCCTCGCTGGCGTCCACGAGCAGGATGACCCCATCGACCATGTTGAGTCCCCGCTCGACTTCGCCGCCGAAGTCGGCGTGCCCGGGGGTGTCGATGATGTTGATGGTCAGCCCGCCGTGCTGGACTGCGGTGTTCTTGGCCAGGATCGTGATGCCCTTTTCCCGCTCCAGGTCGCCGGAGTCCATGACGCGGTCAGCCACCTGCGCGCCGACCCGGAAGGCGCCCGACTGCCAGAGCATGGCGTCGACCAGCGTCGTCTTGCCGTGGTCGACGTGCGCCACGATGGCGACGTTGCGCAGGTCATCGCGGGTGGCGAGGGCGCCCGGAGGCACGGTGCTCGCCGCGCTGAAGGGCGCGGTACTCGCAGTGCGGGCAGGGCTGGCTGGCATAGCGGAGAGGCTCCGGTAACTAAGGGAAGCGCCGGGATTACGGCTTGATTTCAATTCTAGTGGGTCGCGCGCACCGGCCGGGCAAGGGGCGAGCCAGGGCGTGCAGTCATCGCCTACGTGAGCTGATCATGCGGGCAGCAGAATCATATAGAAACTATGTTCGATTCAGCCTAAGCTAGTAACCGTGACAGGCTATGTTCCGACCGGCTGGCCAGATGGCGTGCATCCGCCCGGCAGCCCGGGCTTTGAGCAGACCGCCGTGAGCTGGCTGCTCGACGTGGTTCCGCCGGATTACCGCTTGCACGGAGTGCTCGTACGCCATCCCGTCGCACTCGCGGCGCTAGCCCGCCATCACCTGGCTGCCTGCGTGGAGGGCGCCCGCCAGGGTTACCGCAGCGCCCGCGCCGAGCTCGGCAAGGACTTGCCGCCGAGCGGCCTGACGGCGGTACTGGCGGTCTACCAGACCGAGGGACGCCGCCTGGTCGCGACCGCGACGGCGGCCGAGCTCGTGAGCCGGGCCCTGCGCGGCGAGATGTTCGTCCCGCAGCTGGCAGGCTCGC
>DATHQE010000122.1:0-10173 GCA_035483035.1 Streptosporangiaceae bacterium
CAGCCTGCTGATCATCACGTGGGACGAGGACGACGGCAGCCAGTCCAATCAGATCCCCACGATCTTCGTGGGTCAGCAGGTGCGGCCGGGCAGCTACGCCGAGCGGATCGACCACTACCGCGTCCTGGCGACGCTCGAGGCGGCCTACGGGCTGCCGCGCGACGGCAATGCCGCCAAAGCGAGCCCGATCACGGACATCTGGCGGAGCTGACGCCAACCGCCGGGGTGTCCGGCATCGTGCAGTCGGATTACGCTGACGACACCACCTGGCGGGAAGGCTGGAGGTCAGCATGGCGTCTTACGCGTCCCTGATTGACACGCTGGACGCCGAATTGACCGCCGTTCTCGCGGTCTTCCGCGGCGTCGCGCCCGAGGACTGGGAACGGTCGACGCGGCTCGTTCCCGTCGATCCTGACCTTCCGCACTGGACAGTTTTCGAGCTGGCCGGTCATTTCGACATCTCAATCGGGTTAACCCGGATGCTGATCGCCGCACCGTCCGATGAGCGGCCCGGCCGGGACCGGACGAGCTTCTTCATCAACCCCCGCTCAGAGACCGGACCGGTCGTGTACTCCTACGCCTACGCGATGGTGGACGGCAAGGTGGCCGCCGACATGCCAGGTGTGCTCGCCGAGACCTTCGGCAAGGCCGTTCACGAAGCTCGCGCGGTGCGCCGCGACCGTGTCGGGCCGGGCTACTTCGCGCCGATGCGCGTCGATGAGTTCGTCGCCAGCCGCATCGTCGAAGCAGTGGTGCACGGCATCGACCTGTCGGAGGCGCTCGGCATCGAGTACGTCGCGACCGCGCCGGGTATCGCGGTGACCGCGGCGATCCTGGATGATCTGCTGGCCCGGCGCACCGTGGGCGCGCGCCCGCCGGAGCTAGCCGATGACCTGGACTGGATCCTGGCCGCCTCGGGCCGGGCCGAGAGCGCGGACAACAGGCTGCCGCTCATCGGCTAGCCGAGGATACTGGTGGGCGTTATGGCAGACCAGGCTAAGGGCGAATGATGAGGCTTCGGTCGGGCGTTGCCATCGACCTCGGCACGGTCAACACGCTTGTCCACGTCGTAGGCCGCGGCATCGTGATCGATGAGCCATCAGCGATCGCGGTCAGCCGCGACGGCGGTGCGGTTGTCGCCGTCGGCGAGTCGGCTGACGCGCTGACCGGCAAGGAACCGCAGGGCGTCGAGGTCATCCACCCATTGCGCGACGGAGTGATCGCGGACCTGGACGCCACCGTAGCGATGCTGCAGTTCTTCCTCCGGCAGGCGCGTGTGCGCCGCCGCCTCGGCCGCACCACGGCGGCCATCTGCCTGCCCGGTGAGGTGACCTGGCTGGAGCGGCGCTCAGTGACCGCCGCCGCCGAGGCGCTGCGACCCCGGTGCACTGTGCAGCTGATCGACGAGCCGGTGGCGGCCGCAGCCGGTGCCGGGTTCGACCTGAGCGCCGGATCAGGTGCGTTCGTCGTCGACGTCGGCGGCGGCACGACCGAGGCGGCGGTGCTGGCCGGCGGTCATGTGGTCCGGACGCGGTCGTTGCGGCTCGGCGGCAACACGATGGATGACGCCATCACCCGCGCGGTGAAGACCCAGCACGGCCTGCTGATCGGCCGGAACGCCGCCCGCAACCTGAAGATGACACTCGGGCTGGCGGACGACGTGCTCGCCGAGGCCGAGATCGTGGGCGTCGACCTGGCGAGCCGCGATCCGCGAGTCGTTCGCGTCTCAGCCAGGCTCGTCGCCGCGGCCATCGAGCCGACGGTCGCCGCGATCACGAGCGCGGTGAAGGAACTGCTGTCCGACATCCCGCCGAACCTGGCCGAAGAAGTAGTGCGCGGCAAGATCCGCCTTTCCGGCGGCGGTGCCTTGCTGCCCGGGCTGGCGTACCGGATCGAGGCGGCTGCCGATATCGCGGTTGTCGTGGTGGAAGATCCGCTCCGCTGCGTCGTTCGCGGCGCAGCGCTGATGCTCGAACAGGGCGTCGTCTGAACGCTGGCGCTAGTCGAAGTCGCCGGCTTTTACGCCGGCGGTGAAGGATTGCCATTCTTCGGCGCTGAAAAGCAGGACCGCGCCGGTGTCGCCCGCCTTGCCGTCTCGTATCGCGGTCTGACCCCCGGGCAACCTGGCGATCTCCACGCACGAGCCGTGCGCGCCGCAGCCTCTGGACCAGTCCAGCTGTCCCGGGTCACCGATTAGCCGCGCGACTGGCTGGTTGTCAGCGGGGGAAGCTGTCATGACCTAAGGATAGGTCAATCGCACCTCGCGAGTTAGCCCGCCGCGAGCGCCTTCGCGGCTGTTGTCCCGAGCTGTCTCGGCTAGGACCAGCGCTCGATGGCGATCTGCTCGATCAGCTCACGGGAGGCATGCGGGTCAAGCGCTTCAGCGGCAAGCCGGCCGAATGCCTGCTTGTACTGAAAGGTGTCCGGGTCCTCTTCGACGAAAGAGCTGCTGGTGAGCTGCTCGACGTAGACGACGTCGTCCAGCGCCGTCCCATGCACGGGGTCGAAGCTGAGGATCGTGAAGCCCCCAGGCCCGATCGGGTGATCACCAGCAAACGCAAGGATCTGGAGCGTGACAGCGGGCAGCTGCGCGAGCTCGACGAGTCGCGCGAGCTGTTCGCGCATGACGGCCGGCGTACCAAATCGGTGTAGCAATGTTGCTTCGTCCAGGATGAACGAAAGCTTTTCCGGTTGCCCGCGCGTCAGGATTTGCTGGCGGCGCATCCGGGACTCGATGCGGCGCTGGGCCTGGTTAGGCGTGACCGTCGCCTGAATGCTGAAGTGCGCCCGCATCATCTCGGCGCTATAGGCCTCGGTCTGCAGTAGCCCATGAACAATCTCGGGTGACCAGCACTGCAGTGAGACTGCGCTGTCCTCCAGGCCTATGTACGTCAGATAGTCGTCAGGCAGCGCATCAGCGTAAGCGGCCCACCAGCCACGCTGATTCTGCTCGCCAGCCAGCGCGATGAGCTGTCGCCGCTGCACGGCATCCACGGCATACAGATCGAGGAGCAGAGGCAGGTCCTGGACCTTGACGCCGGTTCGGTGCGTCTCAATCCGGCTGACCTTGGACGCAGACCAGCCGAGAGCTTGGGCGACGTCGTCCCCGGATAGGCCAGCCTGCTCGCGCAGGCGCCGCAGTTCCGCAGCTAGCCCGCGACGGATGGCTGAGCTCCTGGGATCGGGCACTCGCCACTTCCTGTCCAGCAGTCGCAGCTGATGACACGTGACTCGGGAGAATCGTAACGTCATCGCCGTCTGGGAGTGAAGAAGTCAGGAAAAATTTCATTACATCTTGCAGTGCATCTTGCAATCGATTGTGAGCCTAGCTCACAATCGAAGGACAGGGGTCACACCCTCGTAGGGGCGGGAGGCCACGCCATGGTCGCTCTTGATCAGCGCCAGGTGGCTGATTTCCCTCTGCCCGGCCCCGGCCGCCATCCGGCAGCATTCGCCGCAGCGTTAGCGACGCGGCCAGCCAAGGCTGCACGTGCGAGAGGGCCGCCGACTCTGCTCTTGCGCCCACATGACACTGGGCTCTGCACACATGACACTGGGCTGGCGGCAGCCAGCCCAGGTCCTCACCAAGATCCATCCGAGCGGTATCAAAAGAACGGAATAGAGTCGTGGTTTCCACTCACATTACAACTGCGCGGCGCAATAGCAACAGCCTGCTCGCCCGGGCCGGCCTGTTCAGGGCGGCTGTGACCAGCACCAACAATCCCGGCCGAGGGAGGTGGAGGCATGGCCGTACTTGAGACCATTGGCTGGGCGGTGCTGGCAGCGGCAGCTGCGTGGACGGTAGCGATGTGCGCGGCGCTAGTTGTACTGAGCCGTCACCGGGCAGCCATGCAGAGGGAGGTACGTCACTGGCAGGCGGAGGCGATACGCGCGGCGGCGTTGACCGCTCAGCTGAAACAGGAAATCGAGATGTGGTCCAAGGGCTGTCAGCAGGGGCGCGACGATGTGATCTCGATCGTGCCGCTCCTGGTCGCAGCCGTCCACGAGCGCCTCGCCGGAAGCAGGACCGCTGACCTGACCGAGGCCGACTACTAACAGAGGACGCGTTCCCAGCCGATGACAGCGAGACGGCTGGGGGCGCTTATGAACGACAGGCAGAACGGCAGCCGGACCGACTCAGCTGTGGGAGTGGCCCGTCTGTGGCTGGCGGGGAAAGCAGCCGAAGCTATCCGAAGTATCCGGCTTTGACGCCGTCGATGAAGGAACGCCACTCGTCCTCACTGAAGACGAGCACTGGGCTAGTCTCGGGCGCCTTGCCATCACGCACCGCGACGTCGCCAATAGGCAAATTTGCTACCTCAACGCAGGAGCCGTGGGCACTGCAACTCTTGCGCCACACGAGGTTATGGTCCTGCAGTACGCGGGCGCCGCGGGCGTCCCGAATGTCGCTCAGCGAAGAATGATCCACGTCGGATCACCCTACCCATTGACGATCTTCTGAGCGCGTAGACACAGAACCTTGGCTAGAGCTGGCAGAGTCTTTGACGCAGGCGCAACCGCAACCTGCGGAAACTCACGGCGCGTTATCAAAATGCAACCCGCCGTGTGTCGTGAATAACTCCTATGTCGCCCATATGAACTGCTCATTCGTGCCTCGTCCGAATGCGCTTTAGGCCTCCGGGTCGGATCACCCGGAGGCCCTCGAAAATGCCGGGAACGGGCTAGCTCGAGCTCACCTTGGTCAGCACCCGTGCGGCCTCGTGTCCGCTAACAGCGTGCCCTGCTGCGGTGCCGACTCGAGTCCCGCGGCGCGGTAGCGCGATGGCCACGATCACTGCGCCGCCGACAGCGAGCACGCCCGCGACGGTGAACCCCGTCGTCATCGCCGAGGTGAAGCTCTGATGCGCCAGATCGAGCACGCGCGCGGCCAGCGGCCCCGCGTGCGCGGCTGTCGCGTCCGCGGCCGCGATCGACGACCGGGCCGGCGCGATGAGCGCGGCGGGCAGCCCGCCCGCGTCGAGGCTGTGCCGGAACGACGATGCGACGATGCTCCCGATGACGGCGATGCCGAGGCTGCCGCCGAGTTCCTGCACGGTGTCGTTGACGGCGCTGCCCGCGCCGTACTGCTCGGCAGGCAGGACCGACATGATCGACTCTCCGGCCGGCGCCATGACCAGGCCCATGCCAGCGCCCATGATCGCGACGCCGATCGCCAGGAACGTGTAGCTCGTGGTTGGCGTCACCTGAGTGAGCATGAGCAGGCCGCCGCCCATCGCGGCCAGCCCGGTCGGGACGACCAGGCGGATGCCGAGCCCGGCGACCAGCCTGCTGCTGATTGGAGCCGTGACCATGACGGCGGCCGCGAACGGCAGGGCGCGAACGCCGGCCGACAGTGGCGAGTACCCGTGGACCAGCTGGAGGTACTGGGTCAGGGCGAACAGCGAACCGAACAGCGCGAGGAACGTGAGCCCGATGGCGGCGCTAGCGGCTGAGAACGCCCGGTGGCGGAAGATGCGCACGTCGATGAGCGGGTTAGCGATGTGCAGTTCGCGGTAGATGAAGGCCGCGATCAGGACGGCGCCGATCCCGAGCTCGCCGAGCGTCGTGAGGGACGTCCAGCCGCGGTTCGGGCCCTCAATCACGGCGTCGATGACCGCGAGCATCGCGGCAGCGGACAGCATGGCGCCGAGCGTGTCCAGCCGGGTACCGGAGCTGCGGCGGGCGGGCAGGTGCGGCACCACGGTGCTGACGGCGACTAGCGCGACAACAGCGAGGGGTACGTTGACCCAGAACACCGAGCCCCAGTAAAAGTGGGCCAGCAGCAGGCCGCCGAGCGTCGGGCCGACGACGATGCCCACGCCGGCGATCGCCGACCAGGCCCCGATCGCCCCGGCCCGCTCCCGAGCGGGGAACACGGCCGTGATGATCGACAAAGTCGCGGGCATGACGAACGCGGCGCCGATGCCCATCACGGCGCGGGCGGCGATCAGCGTCGACGAATCGCCCGAGACCGCGGCCCACGCGGATCCGGCGGCGAAGACCGCCAGACCGGCGATCAGGGCGCGGCGCCGGCCGAACCGGTCGCCCAGAGCGCCCGCCATGATCAGCAAGGCAGCGAACGCCAGGGTGTAGGCGTCGGTGATCCACTGCAGGTCGGTGGTCGACGCCTTGAGGACGCGAGCCAGCGTCGGCAGCGCCGTGTTCAGGATCGTGTTGTCGATGACCACGATGAGCAGCGACAGGCACATCACGGCCAGGACGGCCCGGCGCCGCGGATGGCCGGCGTGCTCGGCGCTGTCCAGTGCGGCCTGGCCCTGCGGGGCGGCTCCCGCCCCCGTCTTGATCGGTTCCATCGCCCGCGCCCTTCGGTCAGCTCTGAGGTAAACACTCGTTGGCTTACAACTGTAAGTTTTACAGCATGAGCTAACGGTTGTAAAGTCAGTGGCATGAGAGAAGTTCTGCGGGAGCGCAACAGGCGCGGCGAGGGCGGCAGGCTGCGGGCCGACATCCTGGCCGGCGCGACTGAGCTGCTCGAGCAGGCCGGTAGCGAGGAAGCCGTTACCCTACGGGCGGTCGCGCGCCAGGTGGGCATCTCGGCGCCGTCTATCTACACGCACTTTGCCGACCGCGAGGCGATCGTGGAGGCGATCGTCGACTCGGCGTTCGCCGACTTCAACGGCGCGATCAACGCGGCTGTCGAGGCGGGCTCGGGACCGCTCGCGCGGCTACGGGCCGGATGCGCCGCCTACCTGAGGTTCGCCGCGGAGCGCCCGAACAGGTACAAGCTCCTCTTCGAGCGGCAGATGCTGCCCGAGCCCGTGGATGGGCAGGCCGCCCGGGATGGGCCGGCCGCCTCGGATGGGCCAGCCGGCCCGGACTGTCCGGTGTCGGCGATCCGGACCGAGAGCTTCTACGCGCTGGTGAAGTGCCTCCAGGACTGCGTGGACGCCGGAATCTCCGCGAGCACCGACGCGCACGTCGACAGCGTGGCCATCTGGGTCGCGCTACACGGCTACGCGACGTTGCGCGCGCCCATGAGCGGCTTCCCGTGGCCCGACACGGACGTGCTGCTCGACCGGATCATCGACGGCCTGGGCCAGATCACCCGCCACGACTGACCGCTCGCCCGGCGTTGCGTCACCGGCCAGCGCAGGACAGCACGGCGGCGATGCTCCGGTCGATGTCGTCGTCCGTCGTGCTCCAGCCGCTGACGCTGAACCGCATCGCCCGAACGCCCTGCCACGTGGTCGGCCCGCACCAGCACGTGCCCTCTTCCTGCACCGCGGCGATCACCGCGTCGGTCCGCTCGGCCGGCCCGAAGGAGACGAGCACCTGATTAAGCACGACGTCATTCAGCACGTCGAACCCGGCCGCAGCCATCCCCGCCGCGAACCTGCGCGCTAGGCGGCAGCTCGTGGCGACGAGCTCGGCCAGACCGTCGCGGCCGAGCGAGGCCAGCGCGGCCCACACCTCGACGCCGCGAGCGCGCTGGGATGACTGCGGCAGCAGGTTCATGGCCTCGGCAGCGCCCCCCGGCAGGTACGAGGCGGACGCGCCCATCGCGGCTCGCAGCGAATCCAGATCGCGCACTAGGGCGACTCCGCAGTCGTAGGTGGTGTTGAGCCACTTGTGGCAATCGGTTGCCCACGAGTCCGCCGCCTCAACGCCCGCAACCTGCCCGGCCACCGATGGCGATGCGGCCGCCCACAGCCCGAACGCGGCATCGACGTGGATCCACGCCCCGCTTCGTCGAGCCCACGCCGTCAGCGGCTCGAACGGGTCGCTCGCGCCCGTGTTCACGTTCCCCGCCTGGAGGCAGACGATCGATGGCCCGCTGAGCTCGGGCAGGTTGCTCGGGTCGATCCGGCCCTGGCCGTCGACCGGCAGCACGACGGCGCGATCCCGGCCAAGACCGACGATGCCGAGCGCCTTGCGCACCGTCGTGTGGACCTCGTCTCCCACCACGACCGTCACCGGTGGCGCACCGACGAGGCCCTGGCCGGCCGCGTCCCAGCCGTGCCGGGTCAGGACGGCGTCGCGAGCAGCGGCGAGGCAGGTCGCGTTCGCCATCGTGGCACCGGTCACGAACCCGCCCGAGGTGCCCGCTGGCAGCCGGAACAGCTCGGTGATCCAGCGCAGCGCCACCGAGTTCAGCCGCGCAGCCACCGGTGACATCACCGACAGCGCCGCGTTCTGATCCCAGGCGGTGCTCAGCCACGCCGTGGCCTGCGCGACCGGCAGCGCGCCGCCGATCACGAACCCGAAGTAGCGCGGCCCGTTACTCGCAACCGTGGCCGGCGATCCGACGACGTCAACGAGCCGGAGCACGTCCATCGCCGCGAGGCCCGGCCCTGGCAGCGGGAAGTCGAGCTCGCGCAGCGCGTCGACGGCCGCCTGCTCCGGCGCCACCGGCCGGTCCGCTACGCCGCCCAGGTAGGCGAGCGACCGGTCGAGCGCGTCGTGCAGCAACTCGGGCCGGCCCGCCAGCATCGCATTGACGTCGAGCGCATCCTCTGCCACCGTCGACCTCCTGTATCCCAGCCGGAGCTTGTCGTCCCGGCCGACGATATCTGCCACCGCCGTGAGCATTCACACGCTCAGGCCGGGAACGGGGTGTCTGCGCTCGCCATCGCCGGCCCGCCGGTGTCGTTTACGCGAACGACAAGTCAGCGGATGAAAGTTTCGCGTGACCGCGGCGACGCTCTCCGTTAACGTCAGTGTCAACTCAGTCGCAAGTCCGCGATCTGGCAGTGGGCGTGCCCTGGAGGTGGGCCGGTGGAGGACGTTGCCGATAAGTTCCTCGAGCTGATTCACGACCTGGAGGACGTCTCGAGGACGTTAAGCGCGCAGCGGGCGCTGGCAGAATTCGACGAGACGACGTTACAGGTCTTCTGGAAGAAGTGGCCGCACATATCGGCGTGGGCCGGGTCGCTCTGGTCGATGCTGTCCGCGGAACTCGCCGCGCCGTCCATGGCGCAGCGTGACAGCGAGGCAGACGAGACCGGTGAGAGCGGCTAGCGATGGCAACGCTTCGCGACCTCATGAGCACCCCGGTCGTCGACGTCGATCCGCAGACCTCGGTGGCGGACGCGGCCGCCGCGATGGTCGCCGCCGGCGTCGGCTCGGCCGTCATCATGCAAGACTCTTTCCTCGCCGGGATCCTGACCGAGCGAGATGTACTCCGGGCCGCCGCGTCGGGCCAGGACCTGCGCGCGTCGCCGGTCGCCGACTGGATGACGCCGGATCCGCAGTCGGCTGGCCCGGATGCCGCCGCTGAGGAAGCGGCCCAGATCATGCTGCTCCACGGGTTCCGCCACCTGCCTGTCGTGGAAGGCAAGCGGGTGTCCGGCGTGGTCAGCCTCCGCGACTTGTTCGCAGCACGAATCCGCCGCTGACCGAAGTGGGCGTGAGAGGCATGGCCGAACGGAAACGGGACCAGAATCAGCTGGTCATCAACTATCTGTACCTGCGCAAGACCGTTGGTTGGATCGGCACGCTCCTGCCTGTCGTCCTCATCGCGGGGAACGCGCTCTTCTTCACGACCACTCTGCCGGACTCGATGAGCTCGTACTACTACACCCACATGCGCAACGTCTTCGTCGGTTCGCTCTGCGCGCTCGGGGTCTTCCTCATCGCGTACGCGGGTTATGACGACTGGGATCGCTGGATCACTAACATCGCGGGCTTCGGTACGCTCGGCGTGGCGTTCTGCGCGACCAAGCCGACCGTCTGCGGTGCGCACGCGCGCACCTGCGTCGCGCCCGCCGTACGGACGTTGTCCACGGAGCAGAACGTCGTGGGCACTATTCACCTGGTGTTCGCGGCGATCGCGTTCATCGCGCTCGGCGTGATGGCGCTGCGGTTCGCCAAGCTGCCGACGTCTGAGGAGCTGCGACCGCGCGGATTCGGGGGCTGGCTGAGGGAAGCGCTCGGCTTACCGCAACGCGGCCAGGACGACCCGCGCAAGCCGGCCGACAAGCGGGACGGCGCGATCTTCCGGACCTGCGGGATCGGCATCCTGCTGTGCGTCGTGCTCGCCATCCTCGGGAACTTCCTGCCGCAGTCGTTCAAGAACGACGTGCCAGTGCTCTTCATCTTTGAGGCGCTGGCGGTCTTCGCCTTCGGCATCTCCTGGTTCGTGAAGGGGCAGACGCTCGCGCCGACAGCAGCCCGCCTGGCCTCGCGTATGCAACACGCGGCCGCCGCGGCGGC
>DATHQE010000123.1:0-4846 GCA_035483035.1 Streptosporangiaceae bacterium
ACCCTGCACGGCGGCTACTGGCGTACCGGGCACCGGCTGCCGCCAGGTGACCGGCAGGCCGGCCAGCTCCCGTCGGTGACGGCAGTCGTTCCGGCCAGGAACGAGGCCGACATCCTCCCCGCCTGCCTCCCCACCCTGCTGAGTCAGGACTACCAGGGCTCGCTCTCCGTCATCGTCGTCGACGACGACAGCTCCGACGACACCGCGAAGGTGGCTGCCGAACTCGGTGCCACCATCGTCAGCGCGCGGCCGACTCCGCCCGGCTGGGCCGGCAAGGTCTGGGCGATGGCCGAGGGCGCCCAGGCGGCCGGCGGCGAGTACATCCTGTTCACCGACGCCGACATCGCCTACGCGCCCGGCACCCTGACCAGCCTGGCCAGCGCCGCGGTCAGCGGCGACTACGCGCTCGTGTCGCAGATGGCGCTGCTGCGCACCGGCAACCAGCCGGAGAAGCTGCTGATCCCGGCGTTCGTCTACTTCTTCGCCCAGCTGTACCCGTTCCCGCGGGTCAGCCGACCGCGCTCGCGGACGGCAGCCGCGGCCGGCGGGTGCATGCTCGTGCGGGCGAGCGCGCTGACGACGGCCGGCGGCCTGGCCTCGATCAGCGCCGCACGGATCGATGACGTCGCGCTCGCCAGGCTGCTGAAGCGGGACGGCGGTCGCTGCTGGCTCGGCCTTACCACCGACGTTGTGAGCATGCGGCCCTATGACCGGCTGACTGATATCTGGGACATGGTCGCCCGGAGCGCCTACACCCAGCTGCGTTATTCGCTGGCCCTCACGGCCGGGGTCGTGCTGGGGCTGGCCTGGCTGTACCTGCTGCCGCCCGCCGCCGCGATTGCCGGGCTCGCGCTGCTCGCCTCCGGCTCTGCCGCCGAGCCTGCCGCTGCCTGGCTGGCCGCCGCTGGCCTGGCGGGCTGGCTCCTCATGGGTGCTAGCTACGTGCCGATGCTGCGGCTGTACAAGTTGTCCCCGCTGCGCGGGCCTACGCTCCCGCTGATCGCCGCGCTGTACGCGGCCATGACCCTCGACTCAGCGCGCCGCCACCTTCGCGGCCGCGGCGGCGAGTGGAAGGGGCGCGTTATCCCGCCGGATCGGGGTTAGAGCAGCGGCGCTGGACAGAAACCTAGCGCAGCGGCGCTGGACAGAAACCAGACGAGGCGGCGCCGCAGCGACCTCGACCAGCTCTCCCGCACAACGTTGTAGGCGTTTGTCGGGGAATCGCGCCGGAATTAACCCGCTTTGTGCCCGACGAACGCCTACAACCTGGCGATTAGCCCTTCGAGCGCCTACAACGTCCCACCGCGGACGCCCGGATCGTTACATGCGGTCTGACAGCCAGGCGTGGACTTCCGGGATGCGATTCTCGAGCAGGGTCAGGTGCCCGTCACCGTCGAGGAGCCGCGGCTCGACGCCGGGGATGTGCGCGGCTAGCCATTCGCCGTGGCCGAAGGGCACGAACTTGTCGTGCCTTCCGTGCAGTAGCAGGACCGGGACAGCAATGTCAGCGACGTCGAATCCCCACGGCGTGATCAGGCAGTTGTCGTCCCACCAGCCCTGGCTGCCCTGCGCCAGGCCATCCTTCATGGACGACGTCATGAACTCGTCGAGCTCGCCACCCAGCAACGCGGCGTCGACCGGCGAGAGAAGTGACGCCATCGCGGTGGCCATATCATCCGGCGCGGCGCCGAGGAAGCCATCCCTGGCCTCGTCCGTCTGGGCCCTGGCTGCGGCCTCGTCGGCGAAGTAGAGGCGGGTGTCATCGACGTTGTCCTGGCCCATGCCGGCGAAATAGTCCAGGCCCGCTGCGTCGAACGGCGCGAGCGACGCCAGCGAGGCGACAGCGGTCACCAGATCCGGGAGCAGGGCGGCACACGCGAGCACGTGCGGGCCACCACCGGAGACACCCCACATTGCCAGCCGGTCAATGCCCAGCTCGGTGCAGATCGCGCGGACGTCGTCGGCGCAGTCGGCGACGCTGCGCCCTGACTGGGGCGAGGACCCGCCATAGCCAGGCCGGTCATAACTAATGAGCCGGAGGCCGCGTTCGGCGGCATCCCGCTCATGCGGGCCGTAAAGATGCCGGGAGTTCGGCGTGCCCATGTGGACCAGCACCGGCCGACCAGCCGGATCACCGCCTTCTTCGACAGCAAGCGTCCGGCCGTCCGATGTCCGAACTGTGCGCTGCATGTCGCCTCCCAAATCGGCGCCGACAATTCCGTCCCGGTCAGAATAAGTGCCGCTGCAGCCGCAGACGAGGCAAAAAGGAGTGGCCGGGCGGCGGGGTGCGCGGGATGCTGGCCGTTATGGCGTCCGTCATCTGGGGCTCGGAGCTGGCTGAGGTCTACGACCGGACCTACCAGGCGAAGTTCGAGCCGTCAGTGCTGGACCCGATGGTGGGGTTGCTCGCCGAGCTGGCTGGCGCTGGCCCGGCGCTGGAGTTCGCGGTCGGTACCG
Organism: Streptosporangiaceae bacterium; assembly: GCA_035483035.1. Lineage (GTDB taxonomy): Bacteria > Actinomycetota > Actinomycetes > Streptosporangiales > Streptosporangiaceae > JAJYUU01. Next base: position 2,458 of record DATHQE010000123.1, read on the forward strand.
GGCGAGTGGCGCTGCCGCTCAGCGCCCGCGGGATCGCTGTGCACGGACTGGAGCTGTCGCCGCACATGGCAGCCCAGCTGGCTGGCAAGCCGGGTGCCGACCGGATCCCGGTGACCATCGGCGATATGACCGTCGCGCGGGCGCCCGGCGGACCCTTCAGGCTGGTGTACCTGATCGCGAATACGATCATGAACGTCACGAGCCAGGACGAGCAGCTGGCCGTCTTCGCCAACGCTGCCGCCAACCTGGAGCCCGGCGGCTGCTTCGCGGTTGAGGTGATCGTCCCGCAGCTGCGCAGGGTGCCGCCTGGGGAGGTGGCCAGGGTGTTCACCCTCGAGCCCGATCACGTCGGCATCGAGACCTTCGACGACCTGGTCGGACAGATCGCGTGGTCACACCACTGGATCGAGACCGACGGGCAGTTGGTTCGTCACTCTGCTCCGTACCGCTACGTGTGGCCGTCCGAGCTTGAGCTGATGGGCAGGATCACCGGCTTCCGGCTCCGCGACCGCTGGGCGGGCTGGGACCGGGCGCCGTTCACCGCAGAGAGCGTGAGCCAGGTCGCGGTGTTCGAGAGACTGGCTCCATGACGGTGACGCTGACGCTGACTTGACCTTGGCTGCGGCACCGGCCTGTAATTCGACATCCTGACAGGTTTCGGCAGAACCGTGGTCTGGATCGATCGCTCGGCAGACCAGCTGCGCATTGCCCATGGCCGGTCGCTCAGGCTTAGTCCTCGAACGCCTCCGGCGGAGGGCAGGCGCACATGAGGTTCCGGTCGCCGTAAGCCTGGTCGATACGGCGGACCGGCGGCCAGTACTTGGCCCGCCGGTCACCACCGGCCGGGTAGGCCGCGGTCTCGCGGTCGTAGCAGTGCTTCCAGTCGCCGCTGATCAGCATGCTGGCGGTGTGCGGCGCGTTCTTCAGCGGGTTGTCGGCGGCGTCATAGTCGCCGGCCGCGACCATGGCGATCTCGTGCCGGATCGCGATCATCGCGTCGCAGAACCGGTCGAGCTCGGCCAGGTCCTCGCTCTCGGTCGGCTCTACCATCAGCGTCCCGGCGACCGGGAACGACATCGTTGGCGCGTGGAAGCCGTAGTCGATGAGCCGCTTCGCCACGTCCTCCGCGGTGACCCCCGTCTGCGCCGTGATAGGGCGCAGGTCCAGGATGCACTCGTGCGCGACCAGGCCGCCGCGCCCGGTGTACAGCACCGGGAAGTGCTCGGTCAGGCGTCGCGCGACGTAGTTCGCGGACAGGATCGCCACCTGGGTCGCGCGCCGCAGCCCGTCAGCCCCCATCATCTTGATGTAGGCCCAGGAGATCGGCAGGATGCCGGCCGACCCGTACGGCGCCGCCGCGACACTAGGCAGATACGGCGCCAGGTGCGCTCGCGCCGCCACCGGGCCGACGCCGGGACCGCCGCCGCCGTGCGGGATGCAGAACGTCTTGTGCAGGTTCAGGTGCGAGACGTCGGCACCGAACTTGCCCGGCCTGGCGAGCCCCACAAGCGCGTTCAGGTTCGCGCCGTCCACGTAGACCTGGCCGCCAGCGTCGTGCACCAGCGCGCACACCTCGCCGATCGTCTCTTCGAACACTCCATTCGTCGACGGGTAGGTCACCATGATGGCGGCGACCGTGCCGTCGTGCGCTGCCAGCTGGGCACGCAGGTCGCCGAGGTCGATCGCGCCGTCAGAGCCGCACTTGACCACCGCGACCCGCAGACCCGCCAGCACCGCACTGGCCGCGTTCGTGCCGTGGGCGGACTCGGGGATCAGGCACACGGCCCGCTCCGGCTCGCCGACGGACCGGTGGTAGCCGCGGATGGCCAGCAGCCCGGCCAGCTCACCTTGCGAGCCTGCATTCGGCTGGAGGCTGATGGCGTCGTAGCCGGTGATCTCGGTCAGCGCGTCCGCCAGCTCGCCAATCAGCTGCTGGTAGCCGCGTGCCTGCTCCGCCGGAGCGAACGGGTGCAGCCCGGCGAACTCCGGCCAGCTGATCGCTTCCATCTCGGCTGCTGCGTTCAGCTTCATCGTGCAGGAGCCGAGCGGGATCATCGAGCGGTCCAGCGCGATGTCGCGGTCACTCAGCCGGCGCAGGTACCGGAGCATCGCGGTCTCACTCCGGTAGCTGTGGAAGACCGGATGGGTCAGGAACGTGGTCGTTCGCACCAGTCCGGCCGGCAGGGCCTCGGCCGCTTCTGCTGGCAGGGCCACCGGCTGTGCGGCGAGCGCAGAAGCGACGGCCACCAGCTGGTCGTCAGTCGTGGTCTCGTCGCACGCGACCTGGACGACATCCGGGCTGGCCAGATGGACGTTGAAGCCGGCCGCGGCGGCCCTGGCCGCTGCTTGTGCTGCCTTCCCGGGCAGCTCGATGCTGACAGTGTCGAAG
>DATHQE010000124.1:0-9728 GCA_035483035.1 Streptosporangiaceae bacterium
CTGGTCGGGGTCGAAGCCGGTGGCGTTCGAGTACACCGACTGGTGGTAGCGCACAGCAGTATCGACCAGGCCCGTGCCGGGCAGCATCCGCGGTGGTGCGACCGGGATGAACTGCACGAGCAGGCTGATACCCGTGAACACCCCGAGCGTGGTGCGCCACGGGCCGTACCGGCCGCGGTGCCAGACGAAGAGCCAGATCAAGGTCGCGATCAGCACCGGGAAGTGCAGTACGTCGTAGTACAAGTTGAAGAACTGGATCAGCAGCGGATGCGGCAGGAAGAACCGCTGGATCGCGGTCTCGCTGGGCAGGTGGACGGCCCGTTCGAAGTGCCAGATCCACCGCGCCCGGCTGAGCGCGCCGCCCGGCCCCATGACGGAGAATGAGCCGGCATACTGCCACAGCGCGAACAGGCCGATCACCAGCGCGGTTTCCTGCGTGAACACCGCGACCGAGGCCAGCCGCGGCTTACGCGCAGCCCGCAGCGCAACCGTGGCGATGGCCAGGCCGGCGGCCGCACCGGCGGCCTGCTGCCAGCTCAGTTCGAGGTGGATCACCGGCGGTGACCTGCCAGGCTCGCGTTCTGGATGGGCAGGGTGCTCACCGGGCAAGGTTACGGCCAGGTAGCGGCGTGCCGTCCAGCGGCCGCCGCTGGCGCTACTCGCGGCTGAACGACGCCGGGTCGGGGTGCTGGCGCGGCAGCATGACTTCGGCGGAAACGTCTGCGCCCAGCCGGACGACGTCACCGTCGGTGAGGCGGACCGCGACACCGGGCAGCACCCGGTCGCCGTTGACGTAGGTGCCGTTGGTCGAGTCCTCATCCCGGATGCTGGCGCGCCCGCTGTCGTCGACGCTGACTGTGGCATGCCGCCTGGACACGTTCTCAAAGTCAGCGAAAGCGGCGGCCACGAGGGATTCCGCCGGATCACGGCCCAGGAGCAATGTGGTCCCGGCTGGAACTTCCACGTTCCCGGTCGGGAACGAGAGCCGGAGCACGGCGGGCGATATGGCACCCCGCCGCTCATCTGGCCGGAGGTACTCCTGCATCACGGTGGCCGGTGCCGGATAGTCGTCATCCCTGACGCTGGTGCGCGGCAGGTTGGCGCCGCAGGTGAAGCAGATCAGGTCGCCGGGCTTGACCTCGGCCGCGCAGTTGGGACAGGTAATCGTCGCCATCACGTCCTCCTGGACTCCTTCGCCAGCGGGCCCCGGCCAGCTTCGCCACCGCGACCTCCGCACGAGAGACTAACGTGCCTGGCCCCGATGTTGGTGCCAGGTCTAGTGAGGATGGCCGCCACTGCCGTGCTGACCTGGGCTTAGTGGTGGCCGACGAGTCGGCGGGTACGATCCAGGGATGATTGGCTTCACGCTCAACGAAGAGCAGGAGGCGCTCCGCTCGACGGTGGCGGAGTTCGCTCGCGAGGTAGTAGCCCCTGTCATCGGCGGCTACTACGAGCGCGGCGAGTTCCCCTACGACATCGTCGCCCGGATGGGCAAGCTGGGCTTGTTCGGCTTGCCGTTCCCTGCGGAGTACGACGGCATGGGCGGCGACTACTTCGCCTTCTGCCTGGCCCTGCACGAACTTGCCAGGATCGACTCGTCTGTCGCGATCACGCTGGAGGCGGGCGTCGCGCTCGGCGCGATGCCGATCTTCAGGTTCGGGTCCGACGCTCAGAAGGAGCGCTGGCTGCCCGAACTGTGCCAGGGCGAGCGCCTCGCGGCCTTCGGCCTCACCGAGCCGGGCGGCGGGTCGGACATTCCCGGCGGGATGCGCACCAGGGCCCGTGTCGATGGTGACGAGTGGGTGATCGACGGCTCCAAGGCCTTCATCACGAACTCCGGCACGTCGATCACGTCGGTGGTGACGGTGCTGGCAATCACCGGCGACTCCGGCGGCAGTGCGGACGGCGGCAGTGCGGACGGCGGCAGTGCGGACGGCGAAGGGGGGTCGGGGGGAAGGCCGACGACCAGGCGGCCTGAGATCTCCGCGATCATGGTGCCGGCCGGAACGCCAGGCTTTACCGTCGGGCCCGAGTACTCCAAGGTGGGGTGGTGCGCCTCTGACACCAGGGAGCTGGCCTTCTCCGGCTGCCGCGTGCCGCGGGAGAACCTCCTCGGCGACGTCGGCCGCGGCTACGCCCAGTTCCTGCAGACGCTCGGCGAGGGCCGGGTGGCGATCGCCGCCCTGTCTGCCGGGCTCGCGCAGGGATGTGTCGACGAGTGCCTGCGTTACGCGTCGGAACGGACGGCGTTCGGACACGAGCTCGGGCACTATCAGGCGATCCAGTTCAAGATCGCGGACATGGCTGCCCGTGCGCATGTCGCGAGGCTGGCCTGGTACGACGCAGCCGCGCGGCTTGTGGCCGGGGCGCCGTTCAAGTCGGAGGCCGCGATCGCGAAGCTGACCTGCTCCAACGCGGCGATGGACAACGCCAGGGACGCGACGCAGATCTTCGGCGGCTACGGATTCATGAACGAGTTCCCCGTCGCGAGGTTCTACCGGGACGCGAAGGTGCTGGAGATCGGCGAAGGCACGTCAGAAGTACAGCGCATGGTCCTCGCGCGGCAGCTCGGGCTGTCCTAGCTCGGCGGCCCGCCCCCCGGTAGTGCCGTTTAGCCGTTGGCCGCTCAGCCGTGCACGATCATGGGCGGGACAGCCGGGGCGTGTCCTAGCGAGATCATGTTGAAGTTCGACATCAGGCGCACGACCCGCTCCAGGCCGAGGGCGCTGGTCGCGGTCGGGTAGCTCCCGATGGTGATGAGGTCGGCATCCTGAACGCTCATGCCCGTCGCCGCCGGCAGCAGCTGCTGGACCTGGCCAGTCATGGCTGCGTCGCTCTGCGCCGTGGCAAGTGCCTGCTGGAAGTCAGCTGCCGCGGCGCCGTTGTCCTTGACCCAGGTGTCCATCGCCACGTAGCCAGCAAGCGGCAGGTTTGAGGTCGACCCGCTGCACGCGTCCAGGACCTCGACGGCGCCCGCCTCACTCTCGGCCTGGTAGATGTACGGCTCGCTGACCAGGATCGCCTTCAGGCGGTGCTGCTCGAGGGCCCGGACCTCCTGCGGCTGCGTCATCGGGTCCCACTGCACTGACTCGGCTTCGTTCCCTAGGTAGTTCGTGAGCACCTGGGTTGCCGCCGCGGCATAGAGGCTGGGCGGGCTGCCCGAGCCCTCAAGGCCTGTCACGGCGGATTCGCTGGGCAGGCCGATCTTCTGATTAGCGAGATCCAGCGGTGACTGGATAGTGGAACCAGGCAGCGTAAGCACCTCGAGGACGCCCGGGCCGGCGTCGTAGCCGTCCGCCAGGATTCGCAGGTCCTTCGACTGGGACTGCTGGTAGAAGATGCTGCCGTAGTCGCTCGCCGCTATGTCGGCCTGGCCGTTCTGAAGTGCGCTCAGCTCGGCGGACTCGGTGGGATAGGTCTTGATGACGACATTCGTGAGGCCGTCGCCGGCGAAGAGCCCTTCCTTCTTGGCAAGGTAAAGGGGGGCATTATCAACCCCTGGTACCGCGGCGATCGTGATGGAGCTGGAGACGGTGCCGCCCGCGGAGGCGGTTCCGGCGCAGCCGGCGGCGGACAAGAGGGCGAGCCCGGACGCTGCGGCCAGGAAATACCGGGTCCGGGCGGCTCGGCGGCTCCCGTTCGCCAGCAGTTTTCCGGCCGGGTCAAGCCTCATGACTCTCCTTGCTCGGGTCAGGTGCCGCACGTCGTCCGGCAATCCCGGCGGGGGAACCAGGCGATTTCCTAAACACGGACGATGCGGCAGAGAGTACCCTATTGCTGCCAGGAGGCCCGTCAAACGGCACGTTACATCGGTTTTTCCGATTCGTGTATGTATTGACGCACGTTACCCGGTTACAGGCTAGAGTTGCGCTGGCTATGTGACTGACTGCACCCGATGAAGAGCCGTTATCTGGGAGGTTTGCCTTGTCGGTATCGCCCTGTGCCGCGATGGCGTGTGCCCAGAGCGCGGCAGCCAGGTAAGGGGTTCAGAGACTGTGCCGTCCCGAGACAACAAGGCCCGCACTGTGGATCCGGCTGCTGTTAGTCAGTCGCCAGGCGGCCCGGCCGGTGCCGCTGAGGCTGAGGATCCAGGCCCACAGCAGGTGCCAGGCGGCCGCGGGCTATCCAGGCGGTCCCTGAAGAACTGGCGCGTGCGGTCCCGGCTGCTCCTGCTGATCATCATCCCGACGCTGACCGCCGTCGTGCTGGGTGGATCGCGCATCGTGACGTCCGTGCAGAGCGCGCTCGGTTACCAGCGCGTCGAGCAGCTGGCGAATATGAGCTACGACGTGACCGGCCTCGCGGCCAGGCTCGAATCCGAGCGCGACCAGACGCTCGAGTACATCGGGGAAGGCACGGCCGGCCGCGCTGGCACGCTCAGCCGAGACACGGCCGATGGCGCACCGCAGAACCTGCAGGTGGTCGAGCAGGAGCAGAGCCTGACCACGCCTTGGGTCAAGAAGGTCCAGGCGGACGCCGCTGACGTCGGTTCCGGCTACCCCGCGCAGGTGCAGGCCGACGCGCACAATATCGGTGACCTGGTCAAGCTGCTCGGACCGCTGCGGGCAGCCTCGACCGGCACGCAGCTCCCTGCTACGCAGATACTCAGCCAGTACGCATCGATGATCGACGAGCTGCTCGCCATCGACGACAACATCGCACTGGACAGCGGTGACCCGGCGCTGAACAACGACGTCCGCGCGCTCAACTTGGTGTCGCTGATCGCCGAGGAGGCGTCGGAGCAGCGGGGCCTGCTGGCGTACGCGTTCGCTCAGGACGGCCCCTTCAACCCGCAGGTGCTCAGCGACGTGACGACGGCGCTCGAAGAGCAGACCGCGAACATCGCCGAGTACAACCGGGTAGCCACGCCGCAGCAGGTGTCGCTGTACGCCAGCTCAGTCGCGGGCAGCCTGGTTGACTTCGCCAGCAGCTATGAGCTTCAGGCCATTCAGTATGGCGAGGACGGCCAGCCGCTCAACCTGTCAGCGACGACCGCAAACGAGTGGGTCGGCGCGATGTCGACCGGAACGATCGGCGGCATCGACACGGTCCAGCAGAAGCTGGTGGCCACCACGATCTCCAGGGCGTCGGCGCTGCGCCGGCAGGCCATCGAGACAGCCAGCCTCGTCGGCGCCGCGATCCTGATCGTGTTGCTGCTCGCGCTGCTGCTCACCACGCTTGTCGGCCGGTCGATGGTCCGGCCGCTTCGCCGCCTGAGGTCAGGCGCCCTCGAAGTAGCCGGCGTACGGCTGCCGGAGACTGTTCGCCGGATGAGCGAGTCGGACGGCGCCGGCGTGCCGCTGGAGGTCGAGCCTATCGACGTGGACTCTTCGGACGAGATCGGCGAAGTCGCGCGCGCTTTCGACCAGGTCCACCGTGAGGCGCTCCGGCTGGCTGCTAACGAGGCAGCGCTGCGGGGCAACGTCAACGCCATGTTCGTCAACCTGTCCCGCCGCAGCCAGTCGCTGGTGGAACGGCAGATCCGCCTGATCGACGACCTGGAGCAGGGCGAGCAGGATGCGGACCGGCTGGCCAGCCTGTTCCAGATGGACCACCTGGCGACCCGGATGCGCCGCAACTCAGAAAACCTCCTGGTCCTCGCGGGTCACGATGCGACCCGGCGATGGAACCAGCCGGTCGCTCTGGTGGACGTCCTTCGTGCCGCCGTCTCGGAGATCGAGCAGTACGAGCGCGTCAGCCTGAACGTCCAGCCGGGCATCTCGGTCCGGGGTCACGCCGTCAACGATGTCGTGCACCTCCTCGCCGAGCTGGCAGAGAACGCCACGTCATTTTCTTCAGCTGAGACGCCAGTCGTCGTCGCCGGTCACCTGCTGACCAGCGGGGGTGTCCTGCTCGACATCACCGACCAGGGCGTCGGGATGGGCGCCGAGGAGATGGCCCACGCGAACTGGCGACTCGACAACCCGCCAGTGGTGGATGTGGCCGTGTCGAGGCGGATGGGCCTGTTCGTGGTCGCCCGGCTTGCGGCCCGGCACGGAATCCGGGTCCGGTTGCGGCCCGCGCCGGCTGGCGGCCTGACGGCGCTGGTCTGGCTGCCCGACGAGGTAATCAGCCACGAGTCGAGCACGGCCGTTCCCGGCATGCGCAGGTTCGAGCCATCGGCGGCCGGCGCCGGCCTGGCGATCGCCGGGGGTGCCAGTGGTACCCCGGCCGGACTCAACCTGGCGCTCAACGGCAGCATGGACGGCGGGACGTCGCCGGTCGAGCAGGAGATCAACGCTGCGCGCGCGCCGAGATTCGCCTCGCAGCAGCCGACGGAGGGCATCGACGGCGATAGCGGTCTTGGGCCGCGCCGGGTGCCTGGCGCAGGCCTGCATCCCGGCAATGCCGGCTGGGGCGGCGCGGCGACCACGAGCCCGCTGCCAGCCGTCGGATCGGAGGCCGCCGAGGCAGGCCTTGTTGCCGAGACCGATCGCTCGGAAGCCATGTCAGGCTCGCAGGCGACGGTCGACCGCTACAGCAGCGGGCCGATGCCGACGGCGGAGCTAGCTGGCACCGCTGTCGACTTCAGCGCCGCGCCAGCGTCAGCGCCGTCGGTCGATCTCGGAAAGCCAACCGTGGTCGGGAATCCGGCTGGCGCCTCGCGTGCCGGTGATCTGGCTGAGAGCGGCCGGGGTGGCTTTGCCTGGGACGGCGGGCCGGGTAGGAACGGTGACACGCTCGGTACGGCCGCATTGGCCAGCTCGCCGAGCGGTGTGGTGCTGCCGCCGGCCGAGCATGTGGCAACCGAGAACCGCCTGCCGATCTTCGAGGCCGTTGAGTCTGACTGGTTCCGCCGCGGGCGCACCGGCGTTGCTGCGGTCGGAGCCGGGATGGGCGGGTCTGGGGGCCAGGGCCTGGGCGGCCCGAGCTCCGAGAGCTGGCCGTCTCAGCCGGACGTTGCCAGCGCGCCGGAGCCCGAGGTCACCTGGGCGGCATCGGCGGCGGACCAGGGCTGGGAAGCGGCTGCAGCCGTGAGCTCGCCGAGCACCGGCGGCACGACGTCCGCGGGACTTCCCAAGCGCGTGCCGCAGGCCAATCTCGTGCCAGGTACCGCTTCGCCGGAGCCTGTCACGCCTGGCCCCGCCCGCTCGGCCGCGGCTACGCGGGATCGTTTTGCGAGCTTCCAGCGCGGTGTTAAGGAAGGCCGGGCAGCGGTCTCAAGCGAGGATGCACACTCCGATGGAGATGACGGTTCTCGATGAGGGTGACACGATCTTGCTCAACTCGTCATGCTTAGCCTGAGAACGTGGATGCGCCGCCAGTCGGCAGATCCGCGACAAGCCACGGCGGCATCGGGTCCGATCGGACAAGATGAATGCCGCGAGAGGAAGGTGCACCTGTGAGTCCGCTTGTGCGTCCGGCTCAAGACCTGAACTGGCTGATCACGAACTTCGTCGAGCGGGTGCCAGCAGTTGCCCATGCGATCGTGGTCTCCTCGGACGGACTGCCGATGGCGTTCTCGCACGGCTTCCCGGCGGACAGGGTCGACCAGCTTGCTGCAGTCACCTCCGGGCTGACCAGCCTGACGCAGGGCGCGGCGCGCGTGTTCGAGGGTGGCGCCGTCACCCAGACCGTCGTGGAGATGCAGCGTGGCCTGCTCGTCATCATGGCGATCAGCGATGGCTCAAGCCTGGCTGTGCTTGCTGCCGCCGACTGCGACATGGGCCTGGTGGCCTATGAGATGGCGCTGCTGGTCGAGCGTGTGGGCACCGCCCTGACGCCCGAGGTGCGCGGCGGTCACCCTGGCTGGGCTGAGGGCGGCCGATAGTGACAGGAGGCCGCCGTGTTTGGCCACGGCCGCGATGACTGGGACACGGGGGAGCGCCTGTACCCAGCCAGCCGCGATGACCTCGGTCCCCCCGACCTTGACTACGCCCGTGGGCACGCTTCGCCGCCGCGGGGAGCCTGGCCGAACGACCCGGGGTCGCGTGCAGCCGGAGACGAGACCAGCGCTCTGGTCCGCCCGTATGCGGTAACTGGCGGCCGGACCAAGCCCCGTTACCAGCTTCAGATCGAGGCCATGGTTGCCGCATCGCACTACGAGGCTGGCGACTTGTCGGTACTCAGCCCCGAGTGTCAGGCCATCCTCGGGTTCTGCCGTGACTGGCGGTCGGTCGCGGAAATCTCGGCGGTATTGCGGATGCCGCTGGGCGTCGCCCGTGTCCTGATTGCGGACATGGCGATGGAAGGACTGGTCCGGGTACACCAGCTCGACCACGCACAGGGTCGCCCGGACATCAACCTGCTCGAAAGGGTACTCAGTGGACTTCGGAAGCTCTAGGACCGTCCAGGCGACGTCCGCAGAATCCGCGATGACGTCGGTGAAGATCGTCGTCGCGGGCGGCTTCGGCGTCGGCAAGACCACGTTCGTGGGCTCGGTCTCCGAGATCACGCCGCTCACCACCGAGGCCGTCATGACCACCGCTAGCGATGGCCTCGATGACCTGAGCCATACGCCGGACAAGACGACGACCACAGTCGCCATGGACTTCGGCCGCGTGACCCTTGACGCGGGCCTGATCCTGTACCTCTTCGGCACGCCGGGTCAGCACCGGTTCTGGTTCATGTGGGACGACCTGATCCAGGGCGCGATCGGCGCAGTGGTGCTCGTGGACACGCGCAGGCTGGCGGACTCGTTCCCGGCGGTTGACTACTTCGAGTCAGCCGGGCTGCCGTTCATCGTCGCCGTCAACGGATTCCATGGCGACTTCCCGCACACGCTGACTGACGTGCAGGAGGCGCTGTCGATCAGCCCGCGCGTCCCGATCATGCAGTGCGACGCCCGCGGCCGTAACTCCACGAAGGCGACGCTGATCGCCCTCGTCGAGCACGCGATGGAGATGCAGCTCAGCGCCAGGTGACCCTGGTCCTGGCCCAGCCTTGCGGGCCGGGGCACACGCTTCTGCTGTAATGGTGAGGCGTTCCAGGGGCGGTAGCTCAGCCGGTCAGAGCAGCGGACTCATAATCCGCCGGTCGTGGGTTCGAGCCCCACCCGCCCCACATAGCCTGAGCTGCGAGGATGCGGTTACCGGCAGGCTGTGAGAGCCCTGCTCTGACGGCTGATGTGCACAAGATGTGAACACTCGTCCCGGTCATGACGCACCTCCGGCCATGCGGACGAGCGCCGCGACCTGCTCAGCGGCAGCCTGGTGGGCCTGCACCATCGGGTGGTTGTACCGCGCGTGCACATCACGGCTGGCATGGCCGGCCTCGCGCATCGAGATGTCCTCGCGAACCCCGGCTTCAACGCCATCAACGTCGCCATATTCCGGAAGCGCATCCAGGGCTCCCTCTACGGCATGGGCTCGCCCCGCAATGCGATGCCCAACCTGCTGAACCTCTACGCGGCAGGCCGCCTCAACCTGGACGAGCTGATCACCAGGCGGTACGCGCTCGACGACGTCAGCCAGGCGTACGCGGACATGCGCTCAGGCGTGAACATCCGCGGCGTCGTGGACTTCATTCCAACGGGGTAATGCTCCGCGGGGTTGCGGCAGCGCGGCTTTCAGTGTGCTGGGGTTCGGTAGGGGCGGAAGAACGCACGCAGTTCTTCTGCGTAGAGCTCGGGTTCCTCGAAGGCGGCAAAGTGGCCGCCGCGGGGTGGTTCGGTGAGGCGGACGAGGTTGGCGGTTCGTTCGAGCCAGGCCCTGGGCGGGTGGTGGATGTCGCCGGCGAACAGGGAGAAGCCGGAGGGGACCTGGACCTTGCTGGTGTGCTGGGCGGCG
>DATHQE010000125.1:0-4444 GCA_035483035.1 Streptosporangiaceae bacterium
TCGGTTTCGCCTGGCTCACGCTGCCATCCGGCGATCAGCTGGCCTTTGTCGACGTGCCTGGCCATGAACGCTTCGTGACCAACATGCTGGCCGGTGCCGGCCCGGCGCCGGCGGTGCTGTTCGTGGTCGCCGCGGACGAAGGCTGGATGCCGCAGTCGGCCGAGCATCTCGCCGTCGTCAGCGCGCTCGGCATCAAGCGCGGCCTGCTGGCCGTGACCAAGAGCGACCTGGCCGATCCGGCAAAGGCGATGGCGGAAGCGCGGGCACGGATCGCCGAGACCTGCCTCGGCGAGATCCCGGCGGTCGCCGTCAGCTCAGTCACCGGCGCGGGCTTGCCGGAATTGATCACGGCGCTCGACGAGCTTGGGCAGGGCCTGCCCGCATCTGATCCGAGCGCGCCAGTGCGGATCTGGATTGACCGCGCCTTCAGCATGACCGGCAGCGGCACGGTCGTCACTGGCACGCTCCCGGCCGGCACGGTGCACCGTGATGACGAACTGGTGCTGACGCCGTCGATGCGGCCGGTCCGGATCCGGGACCTGCAGTCGCTCGGCGAGACCGCGCAGACCGTATCGGGCACCGCGCGCGTGGCGGTGAACCTGCGCGGTGTCGGCAAGGACGTCCTGCACCGGGGAATGGCCTTGGTGCAAGCGGGCCGGTGGACGCTATCGGATCTGATCGACGTCCGGATTGCTGTGGCCAGCACGCCCAGCGGACCGCCTGGCGGCGCCGGCGCCGGCGCGGCTAGTCCCGGCGACCCGGCCGGCCGGGTGCCGCCGAGGTGGCTAGGGGCGGACCAAGCCGCCGACGCGACCGGACTCACTGAGCTGGCGCGCGCGGTCACGCTGCACGTCGGTTCGGCGCGCGTGCTAGCCAGGGTGCGCCCGCTCGGTCCCGGCATCGCCCGGCTGAGCCTGGCCGACCCTCTGCCGTTGCATGTTGGCGACCGCGTGCTGCTGCGCGATCCCGGCAGCCGCCGCGCCGGCAGCTGGCCGTCGCTGGCTGGCGCAGTGGTGCTCGACGTCATGCCGCCGCCGCTGCTTCGCCGCGGCGCCGCGGCCGCCACAGCACGCCAGCTTGGCGCCTGGCCCGACATGCCGGATGCCGCCAACCTGCTGGCCAGGCACGGGCTCATGCGCGCCAGCGCGCTGCTCGCGATGGGCATCCGCGAATATCCGCGCCCGGTCTCCGGCGAGTGGCTCGCCGACCCCGACCACTGGCGCTCCCTCAGCCACCAGCTCGGCGAGGTGCTCGCCAGTCACGCGGCGGCCGAGCCATTGTCTGCCGGGCTGCCGATTGAGGCCGCGCGCGCCGCGCTTGGCCTGCCAGACAGGCGGCTGGTCATGGTGCTGGCCAAGCCGCCGTTCCAGGTGTCGTCCGGCGTTCTGCAGATCATGAAGCCGGACGGCCAGGCGGCTGGCCCCGACCTGCCCGAGCCGGTGCTGGCCGCCGTGCGGGTGCTGCGCGCGGATCTGGCGGCTGCGCCGTTTGCCTCGCCCGATGCCGACAGGCTGCGCAAGCTGGGCCTTGACGCACGCGGCATCGCCGCCGCCGTCCGAGCGGGCGAGCTGATGCGGATTAGCGAGCAGGTCGTGCTCGCGCCAGGCGCAGACGTGGCGGCCGCGGCGGTGCTGGCTACCCTTGCGCAGCCGTTCACCGCAGCGCAAGCGCGCCAGGCCCTCGACACGACCAGGCGGACCGCCATCCCGCTGCTGGAATACCTGGACGCTGCCGGAGTGACTGAGCGGCTGGCCGACGACCGCCGGATCTTGCGCGGCGCGGGAGAGCCCGCGGAATCGCTAGTGCGCGGCGAAGCGCGTAGCTGACCAGGTGCGCGCCTCGACCGGCGGCAGGCCCGCCGCTATCCACCGGGATAGCACTGCCGCGGTAACGGGCGCGTTGAGTATGCCCGTACGGAAGTGCCCGGAGGTTAGCCAGGCGTTGTCCAGGCCAGGCACCATGTCGATCACCGGCCGGCGGTCGGGATGCCGCGGCCGGAAGCAGCACCACTGGTACGCCACGCCAACTCCGCGCAGGCTCGGCAGCACGGCAGCCAGCCCCTGGACGATGCCGTCGATCACGTCAGGCTGCACTGCCGGGCTCTCGTCGCCGAGGTCAAAGGTGCCGCCGGCCAGCAGCTGGCCGTCCTCGATCTGAGTGGCCAGCGGCGCCACGATGCCCGGCAGCTTGACGTCGGTCTGATGCGTCACCAGCAGATGTCCTTTGACGCGGTCGGACGGGATGTGCAAGGGGAGTCCGTCGAGTACCGGCGGGCGCCCGGTAGCGAACACTACGGCGCCCGGGCTGATGTCGCCGGCCGACGTGCCGACGCTAACGATCCGGTCACCCCGGATTTCGACCGACGTCGCGGCCACGCCGGTGGCCACTCCCGGCAGACCGGCCGCGAGCCGGGCTACCGCGCGCAGCGGGTTCACCCGCGCCTGGCGGTGGATGAGCGCACCTTCCATCGGTCGGGCGAGGCCGGGGATGAGCTCGGCTACCTGGCCCGGGTTCAGCCATTCGACGGCGCGCGGCTGGTGGGCGGCGTAGCCGCCGTCGTGCGGCGCGAGCCCAAGCCAGTCCAGTTCGATGAGGCCGACCCCGCCGGGCACTGACTGCTCAAGGTCACGCCACCGCTCGAGGCCGGCGCGCTCCAGGTCGACGAAGGGCTCGGGGTCACTCCACTGATGCGGCTCAGGGATCAGCAGGCCGGTCGCGCCGCCAGTGGCACCCGCGCCTAGCCTGCCGGTCTCGATCAGGAGCACGTCGCCAAGATCGGCCTCCGCGCACGCAGCGGCGATGTTGACGCCCAGGATGCCGCCACCGATGACCAGCACATCCGGGCGGGCGTGCCGAACACCGTCGTCAGCCCTGCCGAGCACGGATCGCTCCGCGGCAGTGAGCTGATCACGCCAGATGGCGCCGTTCACGGTCATGAGACCCATCCTGGGTGATCCGGCAACATGGGTTGGGCTGCTGTCTGCGGGCAGCCCAACCGTAGCGCGGAACGCTGGCCGAGCCGAAACGTGCAGGCAACGTGGCGTTCGCTGACCGGAAACGGGCCTGCGGCACCCTGGGAGCCATGGGTATCCATCCTGAGCAGCAGATACGGCGCAGGATCGCGCTGATCGCGCACGACAACAAGAAGAGTGACCTTGCCGAGTGGGCCCGGTTCAACCGCGCTCTGCTCGCCCAGCACGACCTGTGCGCCACGGGTACCACCGGCCAGCTGCTCGGCAGCGAGCTCGGCATGCCGGTCACCTGCCTGCGCAGCGGGCCGCTGGGCGGAGATCAGCAGATCGGCGCCAGGATCGCCGAGGGCGACGTCGATATGCTCATCTTCTTCTGGGACCCGCTGGAGCCCCATCCGCACGATCCTGACGTCAAGGCGCTGCTACGGCTCGCGGTGGCGTGGAACATCCCGGTCGCGTGCAATCGCGCTAGCGCCGATTACATGATCTCGTCTCCGCTGTTCGGGCGCCGTTATGACCGGCTCCAGCCGGACTTCGCCGACTATGCGACCAGGGGCTGGGCCGCGATGGCGGGATCGGCCGACCAGGTCGCCTGAGTCGAGCTGCCGGGTCGGGGAAGTATCTGCCGGCCGTTGTTGCTGCACCTCGGTAGGGCGCAGGCGTGCGCCCTCGGGATCGCGGCCATAGGGTTAGTAACCATTGCCGTGGATCGCGCGCAATGCGTGCCCGATGGCCGAGCCGGAGGAGGTGGCGTAGTGCTCACTGACTCCTATGGGCGTACGGCTACTGACCTTCGCGTCTCCCTGACCGATCGGTGCAACCTGCGGTGCTCCTACTGCATGCCAGCTGAGGGACTTGACTGGCTGCCCAAGCCCGAGCTCCTGACCGATGACGAGCTCGTCCGGCTGCTCGGCCTCGCCGTCACCAGGCTGGGCATCACTGAGGTGCGGTTCACTGGCGGCGAGCCGTTGCTGCGCCGCGGCCTTCCCGGCATCGTCGAGCGGCTCGCGGCTATCCGGCCGCGCCCGGAAATGTCGCTGACCACGAACGGGATCGGGCTGGACCGGCTAGCCGGGCCGCTGCGGGCGGCCGGCCTGGACCGGATCAACGTCTCGCTGGACACCGTGTCAGCCGCCACTTTCGTGAAGCTGGCCAAGCGGGACCGGCTCGCTGATGTGCTGGCCGGCCTTGCCGCCGCGGCCGCGGTCGGGCTGGCACCAGTCAAGGTCAACGCGGTGCTCATGCGCGGCGTCAACGACCACGAAGCCGCCGGGCTGCTGCGGTTCTGCCTCGACCACGGCTACCAGCTCCGATTCATCGAGCAGATGCCCCTGGACGCCCAGCACGGCTGGAGTCGCGACGAGATGGTCACCGCCGACGAGATCCTGGCGGCGCTCAAACCCGACTTCAGCCTGATCCCGGACGACGCAGAGCTACGCGGGTCGGCACCTGCCGAGACGTTCCAGGTAGAC
>DATHQE010000126.1:0-3979 GCA_035483035.1 Streptosporangiaceae bacterium
GGCCGGTCCCCATGAGCCCGGCCGGTAGGACGCAACCTTGGGCGGGTCGGTCAGCAGCGGCTCTGCGACCTTCCACGCTGCGGCCAGCCCGTCCGGACGGGTAAACAGGGACCGATCGCCGATCAGGACGTCGTGGATCAAGCGCACGTACGCCGGGAGCGGATCCGCGTCCCCGAGCTTCGAAAGCGGGATCATGGCCGTGGCGACGTCGAGGCTCAGCCCCGCGCCTGGTCGTTTCGCTACCACGGTCAGATCGATCTCGCCGTCGCCAGCGAGGGAGAAGGAGAGCACGTTCGACTCAGCGGGCAGCATCCCGGCCAGCGGCCCGTCGGCCGGCTTGCGCAGGATCACGCTGACCCGCTGCTTCGTCTCGGCGAGCCGCTTGCCAGTCCGCAGGTAGAACGGGACCCCCCGCCAGCGGGCATTGTCGATCCACAGCCGGGCGGCGACGAACGTGTTCTGCTGCGACTTCGGCGCCACTCCGGGCACGTCGCGGTAACCGGCGAACTGGCCAAGCACGACCTCGGCCGGATCGATACGCCGGAACGACCTGATGACCTTCTCCCTGGCTGACTGAAGGTCAGCGGCGTCCAGGCTGGCTGGCGGTTCCATGGAGACCTCGGCCGCAACCTGGAACAGGTGGGTGATGAACATGTCCAGCACCGCGCCGGTGGCATCGTAAAACACCGAGCGGTCGGTAATGCCGAGCTTCTCCACCACATCGATCTGGACCGACTCGATGTGGCGGTGGTTCCAGATGCCGCTGAACACCTCGTTGGCGAACCGCAGCACGTGCAGGTCCTGCGTTGCTTCCTTGCCGAGGAAGTGGTCGATCCGGTAGACCTGATCCTCCGTCAGCACCGAATGAACGGCTCGGTCGAGAATGCGGAAGCCCTGCGGCGAGGTGCCAAACGGCTTCTCGTACACGACGCGCGCGCCGCCGGCCAGATCGTGCGTGCCGAGCGCCTTGGTGAGCTCCACGAACGCGGTCGGCGGCACCGCGAAGTAGTGCACGAACTGCGGGTCCGAGCCCAGCGACTTGCGCGCCATATCGACAACATCAAGCAGGCTGCCGGGGTCGTCCGTATTGAACCCGCCGCCGGCGAACAGCAGCCGCTTTTCAAAGGCCTGCCACGTGCCCGGATCCGGCTTCGGCCCGAAGTCGGTCAGCACGTCGTGCACGTGCTTGCGGAAGTCCTCATGCGCGACGTCGCCCCGGCCGTTGCCCACCAGGAGCCATTTGTCGGGCAGCAGCCCGTCCAGGGCCAGCTGGTAGAACGCCGGCAAGACCAGGCGCTTGGCCAGGTCACCGGTCGCGCCAAACAAGACGAAGATCGTCGGGCCTGGCTTCCGGCGGGAGACGCCGGCACTCTTGGTGGTCGCCATGGACCTAACGTACCCGCGGCGTCGGCGCCGTCAGCGGTAGCCTGGCCGGTGGTGGCCGATCACGCCAATGGGCTTATGGAGTGGTGCGCACCACACCTCCGAGCAGCGCGGCGCACCGCAGGCGACGCGAACGTGACCGCCCCGCGCAGCCTGCGCAGCGGCACACTCGCACGGGTCCCAGCTGATGATCACCGTGCCTGGCTGCCACGGATGATGCAGTCGGCACTGGACCGGGATGCACGACCATATCGGCGACTGTCCCTTGGTCATGCACCTTATTCAAACACGTGATCGAGTCTCGGAAAAGCTCGGGCTGGCAACTCCTGACGGTTGGCGTACTGAGGCCGGGCGGCTGACTGGCTGCGCGGCGGGGGCCGCCACGAGCGGGGACCGGGCGAGTAGCACGATGCCGGCCGCTGCTCCAGTCGCGGCGGCGGCCTGCAGCCCGAGCATCGCCGGCGAGGTCGCGAGCCGTTCGCCGAATACGACAGTTCCGATGAGCACGGCAGAGACTGGCTCGACGGTATCCATGATCGGCAGGCTCGTTCGCAGCGCGCCCGACTTGTACGCGCTGGCCGACAGCACCAGCCCGGTGCCGCCGAGCGCGATCAGCGCCCAGGGCTGCCAGTGCGCCAGGACAGTCGCGCCATCGCCGAATCGCACGATCCTGGTCAGGCTCAGGGTCACCGCGGCCGTCATGCCGAAGGTGACTCCGGCGGCGATCGCTAGCAGGGCCGTCCGCGTGGCGCGCCTGCTGAAGACCGCGGCCGCCGCGGCAGCGGCGTTGACCAGTGCGACGGCGCCGAAGGCGAGCAGCCAGTGGCTGGCGGGCGCGTCGGAGCGCCCCGATGAGGCCGGCGAGGAGATCACGAACACCGCCACGCCCGCGCCGACAATCGCGCAGCCGGCCCACTCCACGAGACGCATCGGGCGTCCTTCCCAGGCGGCGGCGATCGGCAAGGCGAACAGCAGGTCCGCAGCTACCACCGGGGCCACCACGGCCAGCGGCGCGAACGCCAGCGCCACGGCCTGAAGGCCGTACGCGGCGACGGCGAGGCCGAGGCCGGCTAGCCAGAGCCGGCGCCGGACCAGCCGGGAGAGCAGCCGCAGCGAACCACGGCCCCGTTCCCGCTGGACCTGACGGTGCTGGAGGGCCACCCCCACGCCGAACGAGCACGCCGCACCCACGGCCGCCAGGACCGCGATCGTAATGGCGGCGGACGTGGTCATAACGGTCTCGTCTTACCTCCCTGGGGCTCGGCTACCTGATCATGGTCGCGTCGGCCGGGGCTCAGCGCCGTCGCTGGCCGCCGCGGCGGCTTGTGCGGGCGCGGTGGCCGGCGCATCCACAGGTAGAAGATGACTAGTGCGGCGCCGAAGGCCAGCCAAGGCGCAAGCTCGAACCACACGCTGCCCACCACCGTCTCCTCCTTACTGCTCGGTAGGAACGTAAGTTCACCCGCTCACGGTGTGGAATCGGTGCCGAGGCCGTGGGGACGGCGTGTAGAGCCGCCGGCGGCTGGCGCCGAGCCCGCCGGCCGCGGATCCGGCGTACAACTTCGACGAGAGCGCTCAGCACAAGCGCGGCGCCGAGTGCCAGCAGGAAGCCGGCCCACGGCCTGCCCTCGAACGCCGCGCCGCCGAGTCGGCCGAGGAAGTATGCGTAGCTCGCCCAGATAACTCCGGAGGCCGCGGTGGCGAGGACGAACCGCCTTCGGTCGTACCCGACGATCCCGCAGGTCACGGTCACCGCCGTGCGGCCACCGGGGATGAACCGGCAGATGATGATCAGGCCGGCCCCGAACCTATTAAGAGTGTGCTGAGCCCAGGCAAGCCTGCGCTCGCCGCGCTCGCCCCCGAAAAATCGCCGCTGCGCGACCCCGCTGAAGCGGCGCCCGATCAGGTAGGCGAGGTTGTCACCGGCGAAGGCGCCCAAAGCCGCGAGCAAGACCAGGATGGCGATGCGCGGATCGGCGCTCCCGGCGGTGGCGACGCCGAGGGCGATCACGACAGTTTCGCTCGGCAGGATCGGCAGGACGGCGTCGAGGGCCGGAATCCAGAACGCTGCCAGGTACGACAGCGGCGCGGAGACAGCGAGTGCAGAGAGGCCGATCATTTTCCCAGCACATGTCACGTGTGTGCAGGCCGCGTGAAGACACGGTGCAGGGCGCGTAGAAGGGCCTATGGGTCAGTCGGCTGTGGCCGCGCGCTGGCCAAGTGCCCGAGACCACGCGTCGATGTGCTGGTCGGCATAATCCGCGGCAGGCCCCCAGTAATCGCCGTGCCCTTCGGCGTACAGCCGTGCCCATGGTTGCCTGCCGGTCTCGGCCGATTCGCGGAGAAGGTCGAACATGCCCCGCGAGTGCGCGCCGATGAGCGGTGGAAATTCCCGGCGCTGCTCGGCAGTCAGCCCGTAGCCATCGGCCAGCGCTCGCAGCCGCGGCGCATCCACCGCCGGGTCGCCGCCCGACTCCAGTGGGACGAAACTCGTCGCGGCCCAGGCCAGGTCCCAGAGGCGCGATCCTGGGCCCGCGCCATCCCAGTCGATGAAAACCCAGCGGTCGCCGTCACACACCAGGTTCCAGGACGCCAG
>DATHQE010000127.1:0-24764 GCA_035483035.1 Streptosporangiaceae bacterium
CAGGCCCGTTCCGCCCGCCCGGCGGGTGAATGACGAATGCCCGTCGGCCGCGACGCCAGCCAGCACGCCGATCTGGGCCAGGATTCCCAGCACGGTGTCGTCGTCGAGGTACTGGTTCTTGGGGGAGAAGGGATCGATGGATGGCGGAATGATCGCGACCTGGTCGGCGGGAATCCACGATGGCACGTACTCGGCGCGAGAGAAGACGAAGCCGCGCGCCGCAGCGAGCTGCGGTCGCAGGAAGCTCCACGCGGCCTCGGTGGCATCATTCACCCAGTCCACGCCGATGTGACAGCGCCATGCCACGAGGGCGCCGGCCTCCGCCAGCGGCGCGGCGAGCCCAGCGGTCTGCGGGTCGTGTAGCAGGACCAGGTCGCCGGGCCGTATCAGCTCGACCAGCTCGGCTGCGTTCGCCGCGAGCATGCGCTCGTAATGGGCCGCCTCGGCCTCGGTCACGTGTCCGCCCGCGTCCGTCCCGTGGATCTGGTTGTGCAGGCGCTTGGTAAAGACGAAGAACTCGGCGTCTCCCGTGATCACCATCCAGCGGCTCCGGACGTCAAAATCCTCGACGTAGCCGAGCAGCACCTGCAGCATCTCGGCAACGCCGCCCCCGACGGCCGTCGAGCTGATGTTCCAGACGGTGCGTCGGCCGAGGCGCTGCCGGAACTCCTCAGCGGCCTGGACAAGCCGCTCGTGCCGCTGGGGGCCGATCACCGGCTCCAGTTGCGCGACGGGTCGGCGCACTACTGCTACTTGTTCCGCCAGGCTCACGCTCGGATCTCCTCTACGACCGGCAATTGCGCGGATGTGGCTCGCTCGCTGTGCAGCCACGCTCTGACATACCGCAGCTCAGCCGGATTGAAGCAGAGCTCCTCCCGGCGGTTGTGCCAGCTAGCTGCAGCGGTGCGTCAAGATGCGGGGGCTTGCGAAGTCCCGGTTGTCGATGGTCATGTCGGCCAGGGACATCGGATCAACCTCGGCGAGATAGATCGCCCCGGCCGCGTGATACCGGTCGCGGTGCACGCGGGCTGCTTCCTCGGCACCCTCGGCGGCGCTGTCCCTGGCGATACCACGGCTCAGCGCGGTTTCCGGATCGACGTCGAGCCAGATGCGGTACTCCCAGCAGTCGTTGTACTCCGGCCGGAATGCGAATACCGAGTCGACGATCAGGATCGCGCCATCCGGTGCGCTGATCTTCTTGTCCCGGTGGTCGATGCCGGTGAGCGGATCGTGCCCGCACAGCACTACCTCGCCGGATCCCGCCGGGCCCGCCGGGCCTAGCAGCAGGTCCCTCGCGGAGCCGAAATCGTAGGCATTGCGGTAGTAGCCCTCGCCGCTAAGGCGGTCATAGCCGTGTTCGCGGGCGTGCCGCCACGGGTGCTTGAAATCGTCCATGGAGGCGCGCATCGTCGCGCGTCCCTGGGTGCTCAGCGCGACCGCCAGCTCATGCCCGAAGCTGGTCTTGCCGGCCCCGGTCAAGCCGTCGACGGCGACCCTGAGGCGGCCCTCGCCCAGAAGGGCAACGTTCCTGGCAATGGTTGCGATCAGCGTCGCCCGCTGCGCCGACGCTGGTGGCGGCACCGGCTGGCGCCAGCTGGACACCGACTCAAACGCCTGCACGCCCTGAGCCTATGAGTCGTCCTCGGCCGGAACGCCGAACAGCTCGGCATAGTCGTAGGCGGACTCGGGCTTCGCGCGCACGGCCGCGTCGATCATCTTGGCGTCCTCGCCCACGAGGATCCGCCAGGCCCCCGATCGCACGCCGTCCAGGATGACGGTCGCCGCCTCAGCCGCGCTGACCGGTGCCTTGTCGCGGAAGTCGCTGTTCATCTGGACGAGCATCTGGCGAAGGTCACCGGGTGACGCGTCCGCGGCCAGCAGGCCGGCGCGGATCAGCCCGGCCCGCGCGTCGGCCGGGATCAGCTCTGCCACCTGGACGTCGCTCATCTGGTCGGGCGAGGGCAGGCCACGGGCACGGAAACTATTCGCGATGATGTCGGTGCCCACGTGCCCTGGCAGCACGACGGCGACCCGGACCTCGGGCGCGTGTGAGCGCAGGTCCTCGATGAGCGCCTCCGAGAACCCCCGCACGGCAAACTTGGCCGTGCAGTAAGCGGTGTTCGGCATGCCCGGGCCCAGGGACGCCCAGAGGCCGTTCACGCTGCTGGTGTTGACCAGGACGCCGTCGCCGCTCGCGATGAGCAGGGGGAGGAACGCTCGAGCGCAGTAGTAGACGCCCCACCAGTCGATGGCAAACGTGCGCTCCCACTCCTCGCGGGAGTCGGTGATGAAGCTGCCGCCGCCGCCGATGCCCGCGTTGCTGAAGACCAGGTCCACGTGATCGCTCGCGTGCGTGTCGAGCAGCTCATCGCGGAACCGCAGGACCTGCGCCTCGTCGGAGACGTCGCAGATATGCCCCGTGACGCGGACACCTGCGGGGGCACCCGCCCGCGCCTTGGCCGCGGCCGCTGCGACGGCATCGGCGGTCAGGTCGCAGGTCGCGACCGAGCATCCCTGCGCCGCCAGCTGGCCGACAAGCTCGCGCCCCATGCCGGAGCCACCGCCGGTCACCACTGCGAGCTTTCCAGCGAACGAATCCACAGCCTTGATGCTGACCTGCCGTGCCACTGCTGGTCAACGCTTACGTTGCTAGCGCGCCCCGGGCTCGGGGGGCAGCGTCCGCTGCCGGCGGTCGCGTTGCAGCCTGCGGAGCACTGGCAGCGCCGCGAAGTAAGACCCAGCCAGGGCGATACCGCCCACGCCGATGTCGATCGAGATCCGGCCCTGCTTGGCCCAGTAGACGTCCTTCAGATCGAGCAGCAGAGCGAACTCATCGACGATGAGCGCCAGCCCGCTGCCGTAGCTGACGGCCACCGCTGGGTGACGCCGTTGTCGTTCATCGCCTCGGACGGCGAGCGCGCCGACGCCGGACAGCAAGCCGATGCCCCACATGTAGTGATGCAGGTGCTCGCCGCCGAGGCTGATGTTGCCGAACGGCCCCTTGCCGGCCCGGATGCTATAGGTCAGCGCACGCAGCCCCGCAAAGGTCGTGGTGAACGCCAGCCAGCTCAGGAGGGCGGACCGCTGGCCTTGGCTGAGCTCCTCGTAGTATGCCCGCCGGACAGCGCTAGGCGATGATGCCAAGTTGGTCACACGGCACGAGTACCCGTGGCTGCCGCAGCCAACCGGCGGCAGGCGTACTGGCGCCGCGGTTCGGGTTGGCGACGTCCGGTCAGCCGCGCAGGCCGTAGAAAACGAACAGCAGAGAGACGAACCCTCCGATCACGATGCCTGCGGTAGCAAGGGCCGCGCCGCGCTCGCCCCGTTCCTGGATCTGACCGTGCGCGATGAGCCCGGTGAAGACGGCGAGCATCGGTATGACCGGCATGAGCGCGATCACCAGGGAGGCGACGGCCAGCTTGTTCATCGGACGGCGCGGCGGGGAAGAGTCCGGCAGCTGGGGCACCAGGCTGCCGAGCGGGCCCGCAGGCAGGTCGGCGGTCAGCGCAGCAAGCTCGCCGTAGGTCCGCGCGCTGAGTGCCTGCCCCGCCCGCTCCCCGCATTCCTCCTGGGTCAGCCTGCCCTCAGTGAAGGCCGCCTTGAGGACGTCGACGACGCGCTCTCTGTCCGCTGTCGAGGCGCGGATGTGGTCGTATCCGCTGGGGAGCATTCCGTGGCCTGGTTCCAGCGGCATCGTTTCCTCCAGCGCCTGGTTGTAACAATCCCTGCCTCCAGGTTACGACCTGGCGACCGGGCTCGCCGAATCCGAAATGCCTATATATCCGAATTCGCGTGGGTGTGCTTTGGGTCTCAGAGCCCGGCCAGTGCCTGGATTGGCATCCAGGCAAGCAGCACGTTCTGGCGGTCGGGACCGCGACCGCCGCCACGGGTCCCTCCGCTAGCGATGCCCTTGGCGCCTGCCGCGAAACGCCTGCTGAGGCAGCTCGTGCCGGACAGTTACTGCCGCCGATGGCGTGCAGACGGACGCGAATGTGCTGGCCCCTTGGCAAGGCGGAGGGCCTGTGGTACGACGTGGCGCATGGACACGAGTTTGGCTGCCGACCGGGTCCGAATAGCACTGCGAGACGCCGGCTACCAAGAGTGGGAAGGGGGCCGCCGGGGCTTCATCGTTGAAGGTGACCCGCAGGGCGGGTGGGTCGCGGTCAACTATTTCCCCGGCTTTCCGGCCGCGCGGAGAAAGCGTGAGCGGGAACTGCAGAAGTACCGTGACCTTCTTTCGGCGGCTGGATTCACGGTGACGCCTAGTCCTTACTCGTCGGGCGTGCTGCGAGTGACGCTTCCCGGAGAGTCGGCCGGAGCCTGATTGTCGGCACGGCGTTCCGCTGGGCAAGGTGTGTAGTCTGCGATCATGACTGATCGCGCGCCCTTTGGTCGGACCGGACATGAGAGCAGCCGTGTCATCTTCGGCGCTGCGGCGCTGGGGTCAATGCGGCAGGAGCGGGCCGACGAGGTCCTGGCGACGCTGCTGGAGTTCGGCGTCAACCACATCGACACTGCGGCGTCTTACGGCGAATCGGAACTTCGGGTCGCGCCGTGGATGGCAGGGCACAGGGCTCGGTTCTTCCTCGCCACTAAGACGGGCGAGCGCTCGGGCGACGGCGCGCGCGCCAGCCTCGAACGCTCGCTGACCCGCCTCGGCGTGGACTCGGTCGATCTGATCCAGCTCCACAATCTCGTCGAACCAGACGAGTGGGAGGTGGCCCACGGTCCGGGCGGCGCGGTTGAGGCCTTGTCCCGCGCCCGAGACGAGGGGCTTGTCAGGTTCATCGGCGTGACTGGACACGGACTGCGCATTGCGGGCATGCACCTGCGGAGCCTGGAGCGCTTCGACTTCAGCTCGGTGCTGTTGCCTTACAACTACCCAGTGATGTCCGATGACGGGTACCGGGCTGACGTGGACGCGCTGCTCGAGGTGTGCGAGCAGCGTGGCGTGGCGGTGCAGACGATCAAGTCGGTTGCCCGCCGGCGCTGGCCGGAAGGAGCGGGGCCGCAGTTCAGCTGGTATGAGCCGCTGGCCGATGGCGACGCGCTGGCTCGGGCAGTGCGTTACGTCCTGGGCCGCCCGGGTCTCTTCCTCAACTCCTCCAGTGACGCGCGCCTGCTCAGGCCAACCCTCGAAGCCGCCGCCGCCGGCGGGCCGACCCCGACAGACGAGGAGATGGCTGCCGACGTCGAGCGGCACGAGATCGAGCCGTTGTTCGACGGTGCGGAGCTGGAGCGGATCTAGGGAGCTCGAGCATCTGGTCGAGTCCCACGGCTGCGCGTGTCACGAGCTGAGCCCTGCGCTGGCCATGCACGCCAGGCGGCGGGCTCCGCACGCTGCTCGGCAGGCTGTCACCATGCCCCGGGCTCCGCACGCGGCTCGGCGGGCCGGCACCGGGCGGCGGGTTCCGCACGCTGCCAGGTGGGCCGGCATCGGGCGGCGGGTTCCGCACGCTGCCAGGTGGGCTGACGCTGGTTGCTGCTGGGCTAGCGCTGTCCGGGCCGAGGCGCGCTGGTCACAATGTCCGTGGGTCACGCGACGCCCGCTGCCGCAGCGCACGAAACCCGCCGCCTCGCGAATGCGCGATCAGCTATAGATGTGGAGCTGGTACGCCTATCGCCGTCTCAACTCCGCTTTCGTGCGCGAGCGGGCAGTCCCTTCCGTCGCGCAAAGAGAGCAAATCGGAAGCTGCGGCATATACGGCTCTTGGCCAAGCTCCATGATCGTTTCATGGGTGGAGAGTTACTGGGGCCATGGCAACAGTAACTCGGCACCCATGACGGGCAGATCGTCCGCAATGCGGCTCAGAAGGACGGCCACGGAGGTGTTTTGTCAGAGAATGGCGCGCTGGGGGGTGCGCAGCGGGCGTAAGCGTGGCCCAGAGCGGTGGTCGCCCAACGCGGCTCGGGCCGAACACGCGCCAGCCGCCGGAGACCGGTGCCAAGCCCGCGGAGCAGGCGCCAGCGCGCCATCCGACCGGGAGCAAGATCAGGCTCAAGAGCCTCGGGAGTTCGTCCGCCAGCGTGAGTCCTCGACCTAGCGCAGGCGCCCGCCCGCTCCCCGCGCTCGAGCCCGCGCGGCTCCCTCGCAACCGGCCTCACCGCCGGAGGAACCGTACTCGTGGAAGTCGGGCGCAAGCAGCCGGCGAAGGCGGGCCGAGTGGGCGATGATCTCTACGGTGCCTTGCCGCCTTAGCATCTCGATCTCCTCGGCGATGGCCCCGGTCTAGGCCTCTAGCTGGTCTGCGGTGTTAGCGGCCTGTGGCCGGTACGTCAGCAGCATGTTGCCATTGGCGAACTGCCGTGATTGCAGTAGCTCCATGTTGACCTGGGAAGCGACCGGGAACGCCGGAATGCCGCTGCCCAGCAGCACAGGGCTGACCATAACCCGCAACTCATCGAGGAGCCTGACCTGGATCAGATAGCTGGTCAACTTTGCGCTGCCGATGACCTGGATGGTCCCGCCCGCCTGCTCCCTGAGCTTGCTCAGCTCGGCGTCGACGTCCGCACTCACGATCGTGGTGTTGTCCCACGCGGCCTCGCGCAGCGTCGCGGAAACGACCACCTTGGGCATAGCGTTGAGCAGCTTGGCACGTACCGGGTCGACGTCGAGTGCCTCTGGCGTGGGCCAGAACTCAGCGAATGAGCTATAGGTGACACGGCCGAGCAGCAGCGTGGCCGCGTCAGCGAGCTGCGCCAGGTCCCATTGGTCGAATTCCTCGTCGACGTCCTGCCAGCTAAGTTCGTGCTCGCTGGTCTCGTGATAGCCGTCGAGACTGGCGAACATGAACGAGCAGATCTGGCCCATCGCACAACTCCTGGTTGTTGCTGTTCAACTACGACGGTGTTAGCCGGGGAATCACTCGGCCACTTAGTTAAGCCCGTGCTTGAGTATGCCATCGCACGCCGCCAATAGTAAAGTCATCACTTCACTATTTGTGGTAGCGGCGGCTCTACTTGGCCGCCACCATCTGGCGTGTATCTGGCTCGCTGGGGAGGACCGGCTCGGTCAGCTGCGGCCTCGTCCGCTCGCCCCATCGCACCAGCGCCGGAGCCACCAGGCCGAGCCCGGCGAAACACGCCCCGAGGCCGACCCAGCCGGCGACGCCACAGCTCAGGCAGAGCCCGATCAGCGCAACCGGGGCCGCGGCGGCGCCGGCACCCATGCCGAGCCCGGCAAGCCCCTGATATTGCCCTTGGGCGTGCGCGGGAGCCATGCCGAAGTCCAACGCGAACGAAGCGGAGGCATGCGAGAGCTCGCCGACGGTGTGCCAGCCAACAGCGATGATCAGCACGATCAGCGCTGCCCATCCCGGCAGTCCCGCAGCAAGGCCAATCGCACTGCAGCTGATCAGGAAGAGCAGTCCGGCCCGGCGCAGCGCGGCCCCGCCCTGGGTGATGGTTTGCACGTTCTTGCCGACCCGGACCTGGAGCAGCACCACCATGACCGTGTTGATCAGGAGGTAGAGGCCCACGCTCCACCGCGGAGCCGCGGTGTGATCGACAACCCACAGCGGCAGCAGCAGCATGAGCACGAAGTACTGCAGGCTCATTGCCGCGTTGTGCACGACGTACACGACGAACGGCGGGTCGGCGAGGGCTGCCCAGCGGCGGCCGTCGGCCGGCCTGGGCAACGGCTCGTACCTCGGCAGCCGCCCGGCAACTAGCCAGGCGGCCAGGAAGCTGAGCGCGTTGCCGATGATCAGGGCCCGGTAGGCGCCGGGTGTCGCAATCTGGACGGCGGCCGCGCAGCCAGCCGCGCCGAGCGAGATTCCCACGTTCGATATCGCGCGCTCCGTTGACCGGAACGTGGTCGCGTCGTCCCCGCCGACCCGCCAGAGCAGCGCGCCGCCAGCCGACTGCGACGCATTCATGCCCAGCATGTCCACCGTGGCAACCACGAGAAAGCCGATGAAGCTGTGAATGATCAAGTAGCCGAACGTCGCGAGACACTGCACCAGCATCGTCATCCTGACCACCTGGCGCGGGTCATGCCGGTCGGCTAGGTCGCCGATCGGGACGCTCGCGGCGAGCCCTATCAGGCCAGCCATCGTCAGGCCGAGGCCTACCTGGCGGGTCGACAGGTGCACGATCCTGGTGAAGTAGAGCACTGATGACGTCATGATCAGGCCGAAGCCGACGGTGTTGACCAGCGTTGCTAGTCCGTAGACTCGCCGCGGTCCGCGGTCTGGTACGAGCGCAGTCAGCGGCCGGAGAATCTTGACCCTGATCATTGCTCGCCTCTTCGCTCTGGTCGCTGGCCCCGGCCGGCTCGCCGGTGACACGCCATGACGACGAGCGCGGCAGGCCCAGATGGACCGCCAACGGCGTGCCGAACTTCTCATGGTCTGTCCATGTGGGCGGCCGGCTTACGTCGTGCTAGTACCTGTACCAGCAGGTACTGACAGTGGACTGGCGCGATTGACGAGGAGTTGCACCGATGAGATACGTACTGCTGTTCTGGACCGATCCGTCCAGGGAGTCGCCGGAACGGTCAGCAGCCTTCGGCCGGCGGGTCGAGGCGTGGGATCAGCAGATGACCGACCAGGGCGTCCTGGTACTCGGACAGAGCCTGGCCGAGGTGGAGGAAGCCAGGAGCGTGCAGGTCCGCAACGGCGAGATCCTGCTGACTGACGGCCCGTTCGCCGAATCCAAAGAGCAGATCGGGGGCTTCTCCATCATCGATGCGGCGAGCATGGAAGAGGCCCTTCAGGTGGCAGCCAGCATTCCGCTTGCGGAGGTAGGGACGGTCGAGGTCAGGCAGTTCCAAGAGCGCTAGTGGCGGCCGTCAGGCACGGGCTGGCAGGTCGCTTAGGCCTAGCGGTCGGAGGGTACGCCAGCTTGCGGGCACCGGGCGATCACGTGCGAGCCGGGGCGCCATTCCCCTGACTGAGCTAGCAAGGAGGTCGTCATGACCACCACCGCCAGCGAGCTTCGCCCATTCCGGGTTGACATTCCTGATGAAGCAATCGCCGACCTCCGGCGACGTGTCGCCGCGGCGCGCCGGCCTTCTCGCGAACTTGTGCCCGACCGGTCGCAGGGCGTGCAGCTGACGACCATTCAGGAGCTCGCCCGCTACTGGATCAGCGACTACCACTGGCACGCGTGCGAGGCTCGACTGAACGCGCTGCCGCAGTTCACGACCGACATCGACGGGGTGGACGTCCATTTCATCCAGGTGAAGTCGCCGCATCCGGACGCGCTGCCGCTGATCATGACGCACGGCTGGCCCGGCTCGGTGATCGAGCTGCTCGATGTCATCGGCCCGCTCACCGACCCCACCGCGCACGGCGGACGCCCCGAGGACGCGTTCGACCTCGTGCTGCCCTCCCTGCCCGGCTACGGCTTCTCCAGCGAGCCGGCCGAGGTCGGCTGGGACCCCGGCCGCGT
Organism: Streptosporangiaceae bacterium; assembly: GCA_035483035.1. GTDB lineage: Bacteria > Actinomycetota > Actinomycetes > Streptosporangiales > Streptosporangiaceae > JAJYUU01. The sequence goes on from DATHQE010000127.1 coordinate 9,394, forward strand.
TGCGCGCGCCTGGGCGGAGCTGATGCACCGCCTCGGCTACACCCGCTACGTCGCCCAGGGCGGCGACGTGGGCGCCTCGGTAACCGACGCGATGGGCCGCCAGGCACCCGACGGGCTGGCCGGCATCCACCTGAACCTGCTCGTGACGGCGCTTTCCGGGGGCGACATGCCGGCCGAAACAGAGAAGGAACGCGCTGCGATTGAGCAGACCAAGACTTTCCGGGCGAGCGGCTTTGGCTACTTCCTTGAGCAGGCCACGCGACCGCAGACGATCGGCTACGCACTGCTGGATTCACCGGTGGCCCTCGCGGCCTGGATGCTCGACCACGACACCGACGCCTACGAGAAGATCTCCCGCGCCTTCGTCGACGGGCAGCCGTCCGGGGGTCTCACCCGGGACCACATCCTCGACAACATCACGGTGTACTGGCTGACCGGCACCGGGGCATCGGCGGCCCGGTCGTACTGGGAGAGCGGACGTGCCCAGGCTCGTGCGGCCGGCCAGTCTCCGCCTGAGGTCAAGGTCCCGGTCGGCTTCACCACCTTCCCTGGCGAGATCTTCCAGGCCCCGCGAACCTGGGTCGAGCAGGCCTATCCCAACCTTACTTACTTCAACGAGGCCGGCCGGGGCGGACACTTTGCCGCCTGGGAAGAGCCGCAGCTGTTCGCTTCCGAGATCCAGGCAGCGTTCCGACCGCTCCGTCTCCCTGCCAATGATCTGGGGGGCACCGGCTGGCCAGAATAGCTAAGTCGCGTGGCTGTCAGCGATCCGCTGGCCCTGGTTTCCGGCTCGCGGCCGGTGCCTTAAGGGGATCGTCACCCCGGAGTCTTGCACTGTCAAGACTCGTGAGCTTGGCTATGCTCGCCGGGGTGGAAGACACTCTCGCCAGGTACCTCGATGTCGTCGGCGTGCGCGGAGGCGATGCGCGCCTGGTGCACGGCCAGTTCCACGATGTCGTGCTCGCCGGCGACGTGGCCTACCGGTTCCCTCGTGACGAAGTGTCCCGGCGTGCGCTGCCGGCCGCAGTAGCTCTGCTCACGGCGCTGGCCAACGCTCACATTCCGGTCACGGTCCCCGTTCCGATCTCCACCGATCATGTGGGCTGCCCGCTCGGTGCCAGCTACGTTGCCCTGCGCCGGGTACCCGGCCAGCCGATCGATGTCATCAGCGGTCCGCGAGCTGAGGGCGCGGTCATCGCCCAGCTGGCCGGGTTGCTGGACAGCCTGGCCGAGCTGGGCGCCGATCCGGCCATCAGGCAGTCGGTTCCCCACACCGGGCCCGACGACTGGCAGGCATTCGGCGAGCAGGTCCGGCAGGTGCTGTTCCCGCTGATGTCCGGCGACGGCCGGCGACGTGCCGACGCTGAGCTGGCCGCTGTCGCCCGCGTGCCGTCCGCCGGTGACGCGCTGGTCCACACTGATCTCGGCGGCAGCAACCTGCTGTGGACGAACGCGGGCGGTCAGCCCCAGCTGGCCGGCGTCCTCGACTGGGACGGGGCAAGCATTGGTAATCAGGCAAGCGACCTAGCCTCGATCGCGGTGACCGTCGGCTGGCCGCTGGCGCGCCGCATCCAGGCCCAGCGCCGCGTGGCGGGCAGCCAGATGTTGGCAGCGGCCGAGGTCATCGTCCGCACTTTCGCCCTCCAGCAGGCGCTTCCCGCCGCGCTGAACGGGGATCAGGCCAGCCTCGAGGACGGACTGCGCGAGTACGGCTAACGCCGGTGCCCCCGCCGCTGGTCAGCCCAGGGCGCGGTCAAGATTGAAGGCGGCGCTGATCAGCGCCAGGTGAGTGAGTGCCTGCGGGAAGTTGCCTTGCTGCTCGCCGGTCAGGCTGATCTGCTCCGCGTACAGGCCCACATGGTTGGCGTAGGTGAGCATCTTCTCGAACGCCAGCCGCGCCTCCTCCAGGCGTCCCGCGCGGGCGAGCGCTTCGACGTACCAGAACGAGCAGGCCGAGAAGGTGCCCTCTTCACCACGCAGGCCGTCCGGGCTGGCCTGCGGGTCATAGCGGTAGACCAGCGAGTCCGAGACGAGGCGGTCGGTAAGCGCGTCGAGCGTAGACAGCCACTTGGGGTCGGTCGGCGAGATGAATTTGACCAGCGGCATCAGCAAGACGGCTGCGTCCAGAACCTCGGCGCCTTCATATTGGGTGAACGCGTGGAGCGCTGGTGACCAGTCGCGGTCCATGATCCGCCGGTAGATCGCATCGCGAGCGTGCCGCCAGCGTTCCAGGTCGGCGGGCAGGCCCCTGCGGTTGGCCAGCCGGATCGCCCGTTCCATGGCCACCCAGCACATGAGCTGGGAGTACAGGAACTTCCTCGGGCCGCCGCGGGTCTCCCAGATGCCCTCGTCGGGCTGGTCCCAGTTATCGCAGAGCCATTCGGCCCTTGTCGTGATGGCGGCCCAGTGGTCGCTGGAAATGGGCTGATGCCACTCGTCGTAGAGGTAGACCGAGTCCATGAGCTCGCCATAGATGTCGAGCTGAAGCTGGCTGGCCGCGCCATTGCCAACCCGCACCGGCTGCGAGCCCAGGTAACCAGTCAGGTGGGGCAGTTCCCGCTCGGGCAGGTCGGTGCGACCGTCAATGCTGTACATGACATGCATCGGGCCGGAGGCGCCTGGTTCGCGCGCGCTGGCGTGCTTGAGAATGAACTGCATGAATGCATCGGCCTCGCTCGCGAAACCCAGCCGTAGCATCGCGTAGACGCAGAAGGCCGCATCCCGAACCCATACGTAGCGGTAGTCCCAGTTCCGCTCGCCGCCGATCTGCTCGGGCAGGCTGGTCGTGGGCGCGGCCACGATCGCGCCAGTCGGGGCATAGGTCAGCAGTTTCAGCGTCAGCGCTGAGCGGTGCACGATCTCCCGCCACCTGCCTCGGTACCGGGACGTCGAGAGCCAGGTCCGCCAGAAAGCGATTGTGGCGTCCCCGAGTTCCTCCGCCTCGCCACGGGAACATGCGCGCGGTACTTCGCCGCCGGTCACCTCGTCCAGCGCGAATACGGCCGACTCACCCTCAGCCAGCTTGAACTCGGCGCTGACATCACGCCCGTCGTGCTCGACCGGCACCGTGGCGGTAAGACCCACGGTCAGGCTGTCTGAGGTGAATACGACGCCAGTTTCCGTCTCGGCGAGAGTGTGCGGGTCCATCCCGTAGTTAAACCGCGGCGCGACTCGAGCCCGGAACGGCATAGCACCCCGCACGCACACCACCCGCCGGATCAGCCGGTGCCGCCGCATCTCAGCCGCGCCGCCAATCGGCATGAAATCCTGGATCTCGCCGACGCCGTCACGTGCCGAGAAACGGGTGATTAGCACGTTGGTATCGGGGAGGTAGAACTGGCGGGTCCTGGCGGGCACGGCGGCCGCTAGCTCAAAGTACCCGCCTCGGTCTGCGTCCAAGATCGATCCGAAAACGCTCGGGGCGTCAAACGACGGGCTGCAATGCCAGTCGATGGTTCCGTTGGTTCCCACTAGCGCCACGGTGTGCAAGTCGCCGATCAAGCCGTGTTCAGAAACCGGCAGGTAGTCGGACACCTGACTTGTCCTTCCGCGAGCGAACTGGTCTGTTGGGCCGGAGGGTGCGGCTGGTCACACCTAGTGAGCCGCACCTTCCGGCTACCGCTGGCCGGTCAGCCTCCAGTCATTCCGTAGCTCCCGTCGCGGAACTCGTCGGCAAGCACCGGACGGGTCGGCTGCCAGCCGAGCTCGGATCGAGCCTTGGCCGCCTCGGCGCCCTGGTCGAGCAGAAGAACCTCGGCGAAGTAGTCGCCCACGCGTGCCTTGGCCTCATCGTCGGAGCCGGCGACCGCCCCAGGCGCGCCGGTTGGGACGGTGGCGGCCTCGGTGAGCTCGGCAACGGTCGGGTTCGATCCGTCGGCGACGATGTAGCGGCCTCGTGCCGAGTCGTCTTCCAGAGCACGCCGGAAGAAGTCGGCCAGGTCCGCGACATTCACTGTGGACCAGTGCTGCTGGCCGCTGCCGAGCATGATCAGGTTGCCGGCCTCGTCGCGGGGAGAGCCGAGAATGAGCCCTGGAAGCCCGCCTCCGCCGTCTCCGTAGGCCACGCCGGAGACGATCACTACTCCGCGCATGTCTGGTGCCCCGAGCACCCGGCGTTCGATCGGCTCCTTCCACGCCACCATCGGAGGTGCCTTGATGGGAGACTGCTCGGTGATGTCGAGATTGTCCCCGTAGATCCATTCGCCGCTGATCTGGAGGTAGGGCTTGCCGGTGCCCGCGAAGGCATCGGTCACCGCGTCGACCACTGCGGCGTCGAGGTCCGCGCTGGTGGCGTCGCCGGGGCTGGCAGTGTGAATGGCGGCGTCTGCCCTGCTGACGATGCTCGTAACCGTCGGCCGGTCGTAGAGATCGACGACCGCAGGGGTGGCTCCCGTAGCTGCGACGCTCTGCGCCTGGTCGGCATTGCGGACGAGGGCGGTCACTTGGTGCCCGTGGTCTTGCAGCTCGGTCAGGATGTGCGAGCCGATGAAACCGGTAGAACCAGTGAGTGTCACGTTCATACTCGGACGTCCTCCTGTCCTGATTGTCAGAGCAGCGCGCCTGCTGCGGCAATCTCGCCGAGCCCCGGTCGAAGTGGAATCCCGCGCCGCTGCGTCTTAGGTGTTACCCGATCGAAGCCAGTAGCTCGCGTGCTTCTGCGTCGAGTTCGATGTTTGAGACGGCCACATTCTCCTCGAGGTGGCGTATCGAGGACGTGCCCGGAATCAGCAGAACGTTCGGCCGCACGCTGAGCAGCCACGACAGGGCCACCTGCGGCGGCGTGCAGCCGAGGCGCGCCGCGGTGCTGATGACCTGAGGGCTGCCGGTGACGGGATTGCCCTGGCTGAAGGCCGAGCCGAGCGGGAAGAAGGGCACGAAGGCAATGCCGCGCGCGTCACACTCATCGAGTACCGGCATCGAGGCCCGGTCCGCGAGGTTCATCGGATTCTGCACGCAGGCGATGTCGGTGACCGAGAGCGCGTGCAGCAGGTGGTCGCGGGTGACATTGCTCAGCCCGACGCCGCCGATCAGCCCGTCGTCTCGCGCCTTGACCATGGCGGCTAGCTGGTCGTCGAACCGCTGGTCAGGCTCGGCGTCGTCCATCAAGCGCAAGTTGACCGCAGCCAAGTGGCCCACTGCCAGGCTGCGCAGGTTGTCCTCGATTCCCTGCCTGAGCTCGGCGGGCTGGTCATACCGCAGTATTCCGCCCGAGTTGTCCCGCCGCGCGCCCACCTTGCTGACCAGGGCGAGACCCTCGGGGTACGGAGACAGCGCTGCTCGGATGAGCTCATTTGCGACATCGGGACCGTAGTACTGCGCGGTATCGATGTGATCGACGCCGAGTTCAACGGCGCGGCGGAGGACGGCAATAGCTGCGTCACGGTCACGCGGCGGTCCGAACACCCCCGGACCCGGCAGCTGCATCGCGCCGAATCCGACCCGAGACACCGTTGCCGTGCCGAGGGCGTAACGCTGACTGGTCATGACATCTTGCCCTTCCGGCCGGGGCCGACTCCCGTCTCCACGCAGCCATAGTCGATCGCTGGCAGGTGAACCTGCATCACCAGGATCGGGTGAGCCCGGCCTCGGTGATAGATCCTCAGCTGGGCACTTTGATCTAATGTCGGCAGGGCCAGCCGACTGAGATGGGCGGAAATGACTGAACGGCCGACCGTGACCACAGGCCTCGGGGCCCTTCGCGGGTGCGTCGAGGATGGACTGTGCGTCTTCCGCGGGGTGCCGTATGCAGCTCCGCCGGTGGGAGCTGGCCGGTGGAAGGCCGCTGCGCCGCACCCGGGATGGGCTGGCGTTCGCGACGCGGCCGAGTACGGCGCGTCGGCCCCGCAGCCGTGGCTGCCGGGGGGAATGCCGCCGGTCGGGTCTCACGGGGCGCCGCCGTTTGACGAGGACTGCCTGACGCTCAACCTCTGGACGCCTGGCATGGATGACGCTCGCCGCCCCGTGCTGGTCTGGATCCACGGCGGCGGCTTCCTCACCGGTTCGGGGAGCTTGCCGTTCTACGCGTGCGACACGTTTGCGCGCGACGGTGACGTCGTAGCAATTTCACTCAATTACCGGCTCGGTCCACTGGGCTTCCTGGCAGGCGTCGGTGACGCGAACGTCTGGCTGACCGACCAGCTAGCAGCGCTGCAGTGGATCGTCGCCAATGTTGCAGCATTCGGCGGCGATCCCGGGCGCGTGACGCTGGCCGGTCAGTCTGGCGGAGCGTTCTCCGTAGCCGCGCTGGCTCAGCACCCCGCCGGGCGGGGCCTCTTCCAGCGCGGGATTCTGCAGAGCGCGCCCCTTGGGCTCGAGCTACCGACGGCCGAAGAAGCGCTGGCGCGGACTAGGTCGCTTGCCCGCCACCTCGGCCACGACGATCCGGGCGCGCTACGCGCGGAGCCGTGGGAGCGACTGATCAGCGGCACCGTTGGCGTCATGGGTGAGTACGCGCAGTTCGGCGAGTGGGGACTGGCGTTCCTCCCGGTCATCGACGAGGAAACCCTGCCTGAGCATCCCGTCGCCGGCCTGGCGGACGCTGACATCGAGCTAATGATCGGCTGGACCTCGGCTGAGGCATCCTTTGCGTTCGGCATGAATCCCCAGTACGCAGGAACGACTCGCGACCAGGTCATCGCGTGGGCACGCAAGCGCTACGGTGACCGCGCGGCCGCCTTGTACGACATGTACGCAGCGGCGAGCGCGGGCGCCAGCCCGCGGGAAGTGCTGACCGAGATGGTCACCGACTTTCTCTTCCGGTGCGATGGATTCCGAGTGGCGGCCGCCCGCGCCGCTGCTCGCCCGGTGCACGCCTACCAGTTCGAGGTGGCTTCGCCGCTGCTGGACAGGGCGCTTGGCGCGACCCATTGCATGGAGCTCCCGTTCACCTTCGCGAACATCGACAGATGGGGCCCTGCGCCCTTTGTGCAGGGAGTCCACGCCGAGGTGGTTGAGCGCGTGACCGGCGCCCTGCACGGTGCCTGGATCAGCTTCATCCGCGACGGCGATCCGAACGCCGGGCGTGGCGCGCGCTGGCGGCCCCGGCGGGCCGATGACCCCGCGGTGCTGGTCATCGGCGACGACGACATCCAGATCGTGACCGATTTGCCGACTCCGGCTCTGTGCACCCAGACCTGACGCAAGCTTGCTGGCGACCCATCAGACGGTGATGACGACCTTGCCTCGGGCTCGGCCTTCCTGGACATGCCGAATTGCTGCCGCGGTCTGGGCGAGGGGATAGGCAACATCGATCACGGGCGTGACTTTCCCTGATTCAAGGAGATCCCGCAGGATCATGAGGTCGGCGGAGTTCTCCGAAGCCATGAACGTTCCCAGCTTCTGCTTCACCATGGGCGAGAGCAGGAGCGCGCGGAGCTGGCGGTCGCTGCCGCCGAGCCACCGCCCGTCGGTCTCGCCGCCGATGATGACAAGCGTTCCGCTTGGCGCCAGGGCACGGCGGAGTTGGGCCAGCGAGCGGTTGCCGCCAGTGTCGAGAATGACGTCGTAGCGGTGCGAGCCATCGGTGAAGTCCGTACTGGCGTAATCGATCACGTGGTCGGCTCCGATCGAGCGAACCAGGTCCGCCTTTGCTGCGCTGCACACGCCGGTGACCTCGCCGCCGAGGTCCTTAGCGATCTGTACGGCAAATGTGCCGACTCCGCCCGAGGCACCGATGATCAGCACCTGCTGGCCTGGCTGCACGTGTGCCTGGTCCCGCACGGCCTGCAGCGCGGTGAGTGCGGAAACCGGGACAGCCGCGGCCTGCTCGAAAGTCAGGTTGGCCGGCTTGGGCGCGATCCTGCTTGCCCGCGTCCTTGCGAACTGCGCGAAGGCGCCCTCGCAGGTGCCGTAAACCTCATCGCCCGGCTTGACCTCCGTCACGTCTTTGCCTGCGGACTCGACTATCCCGGCGAAGTTCCGACCCGGGTTGGTGGCCTTAGGCGCGCGAAGCCCGAAGCCCGCCAGACGCACTGGGTAGGGCAGGCCGGCCAGCTCATGCCAGGTGCCCCGATCCACGCTGGCGGCACGGACGCGGACGAGTATCTGGTCAGCTGCGATCACGGGCCTGGCGACGTCATCCAGCCGCAGGACCTCCTCGGGTGAAATGCCGTATGCGTCCTGGACGATCGCCGTCATCGTCGCCGCGGGGGCGTCAGCCTGCAGTGGAGACTGAGTGGGGATGGACATAATGGGGCTCCTTCGGTCATGCCGCTCCGGTAATCGGATGGCGGGTCTTGGCGCGGGCTGTGGCGCCCTGCAGCATTCCGACCCCTACGTGACAAAGTCGACAGGCTCGAAGGTTGCTGTCGTCATGGCCGCGACGGTATCGCTGGCTTACGCTGTAAGTGCACGCTATACTTACAGTGTAAGTAAGTCAACCCCTGCGACAGGAGCACGCTCAGATGGCACGACCGGCCAGGTCCGGCACCGAGGCCAGAAGCCCCCTCACCCGCGACCGCGTGCTGCGGGCGGCGGTCACGTTTGCCGACGAGAGTGGCATCGGGTCCCTGAGCATGCGCAAGCTCGGCGAGGTCCTTGGCGTTGAGGCGATGTCGCTGTATAACCACGTAGCCAACAAGGACGAACTCCTCGACGGCATGATCGACCTCGTCTTCGGTGAGATCGACCTGCCGCTGGCCGGCGCCCCCTGGAAAACGGCGATGCGAGAGCGAGCGGTCTCTGCCCGCCAGGCGCTCGCGCGCCATCGCTGGGCCATCGGCCTGATGGAATCGCGGACCTCACCGGGACCCGCGACGCTGCGACACCACGACGCCGTCCTCGGCAGCCTGCGCGAAGCGGGCTTCTCGGTGGAGATGGCCGCGCATGCGTTCTCGCTCCTGGACAGCTATACCTACGGGTTTGCCCTGCAGGAGGCGAGCCTGCCGTTCGATACTGCGGAGCAGACCGCCGAGCTGGCTGAGATGATCATGGCGCAGTTCCCCGCAGGCCGATACCGCCACCTGGCCGAGCTCACCGTCACGCACGTCCTGCGACCCGGCTACGACTACGGCAGCGAGTACGCCTTCGGGCTCGACCTGATCCTCGACGGCCTCGAGCGGGCCCGCGACACAGGCCAGCAACGATCGGCCCCGCGTCGAACGAGCAGCTGAGACTCGCGGTGCGTCAGGTGGCCGGACCAGTAGTCGGTGCCTGGACTTCTGGCGGTGCCTCGGCCTCGAGTTCGGCTCGCGCCTGCAGGAGCTCTTGCCGGGTGGCGGCATCGGGCTTCGGGTACCGCGGGTCGATGTCGATGAGCGTCTGCGCAATGACAGCGGCGGCACAGATGCGGGTGAGCCATTTGTGGTCGGCAGGCAGGACATGCCACGGAGCCCGCTCGGTGCTGGTATGGGTGAGCATCTGCGAGTAGGCGTGCTGGTAGTCATCCCAGTACCGACGCTCCCGCGCGTCCGCCGGAGAGAATTTCCAGTTCTTCTCGGGCCGGTCAATCCGCTGCAGGAAACGGATCCGCTGCTGCTTCCTGGACACGTTAAGGAACAGCTTGACGACGCGGATCCCATTGTCGGTCAGATAACGCTCCCAGTCGTTGATTTCCCGGTACCGCCGCTGCCAGATGTCGTGGGCTTTCGACTCCGGCGGTAGCTTCTCCTGGTCCAGGTTCTCCGGGTGCACCCGGACTGCCAGGACCTCCTCGTAGTGCGACCTGTTGAAGATCCCGATCTCCCCGCGGGCCGGCAGCCGCCGGGCCAGCCGCCACAAATAGTCGTGGCCGAGTTCCTCCGCGGACGGCACCTTGAAGCTCGACACGTGCACGCTCTGCGGATTCACGCCGCTCATCACGTGCTTGATCGTGCTGTCCTTGCCGGCCGCGTCCATCCCCTGAAGCACGACCAGCACCCCGTAGGTGTCCTGCGCTGCCAGCCGGTCCTGGTATTCCGCCAGCAGGTCCACGCCCTGCATGAGCAGCCGTGCACCGTCGTTCTTCTTATGGATGCCGAACCGAGCTCCTGGGTCAAAGTCCTCCGGCAGCGTGACCTTCGAGCCCGGCTGCACGCGCAACGAGCCGACGAGCTCGGCCACCCAGCCGACGTCAGGAATGCTCATCGGCGCCCGCTGTTCACGATGCGCAGGATCTCGTCGAACGCCTCCACATTCCCCATCGCGTCGTTGACGGGATTGTGGTCATGGACTGTCCTCCTGAACCGCTTCCAGCCCTGAGTGTCGCTCCAGTTCCGGTTGAGGCCGGCCCAGAAGTCGCTGATGCGGCGGCCGGAGTGCCCGAACGGATTGGCAAGTCCGGCTCGATCGAACATGCCAGCTATCCACTGCCAGTCGTAGGCGGGGTTGTCGCTCACGAACACGGGCGCTCTGCTGCCCAGATGCTCGGCGAGCCAGCTCGCGAAGCGCTCGGCGACTTCGGCGTCGGACGCGAGGCGCTCACCGACGATGCTGATGGCTGGGTTCTCCGGATCCGGGGTCGCGTCGAACAGCCGTCCATGAAACGTGTCACGCGTGTCGTAATGAACTGCGCCGAACTCGGTCAGCACCCCGTGCACCGGACTGGCGCCGCGTGCCTCGCAGTCGACGAATATCCAGGGCGTATTTTCGCTCATCCTCCGTTAGTCTACGGACCCCATTTGCCGCGTCGCATCTTGCACGGCAACGCGCAGCTCGAGGGGAGAGCGCGGGTTATGCAGGGGCCCGGTGCCGTCGCTGAGGAGCCAGCTAGCGATCGCCGCGCCGCGCGCGGCGATCGGGAGACTGCCGGTCAGGACGTCGATCATCGCCCGCACGTCGAGTTCGGCGGCGGCGACGGCGCCGCGGCGCAGCGTCCCGTGGAGCGGCAGCGGCACAGGCGGCCGGACTGCCAGGTCCAGGACGTGGGTCCAGTGCTGGGCGAGTTCGCGGCGCCCGGCCGGCGAGACGATCTGCCGGGCGCGGATGGCTAGGGCCCGGCTCGATTGCGGCGACTTACCCGTCGCGAGCTGGCGATCGAGGGACGGGGCCTGCAGGCGGACGGCGAAAAGGTCCCAGGGCCGGCCGTGGTCTGGCGCGGAGTTGTACGGCGCGGAGTTGTACGGCGCGGATCGAAGCAGCTGATCGGGTTTCATACACCAAGCCTCTGCCTCGACACGACGATCCGTAAGTGGCAGGATTGACGATGTGCGCAACTATCCTGCCAACGTCGCGGTCGTCGTGTCCGACGGGGTTGGGGTGTTCGAGCTCGGGGTCGCCTGCGAGGTCTTCGGCAACAGCTGGTCGGCAGTGTTCGGCGTTCCCTGGTATCGCAGTCTCGTGTGTGCCGTCACCCCAGGGCCGGTGACGGTGGATGCGGGATTCCAGGTGCTGGCCGCTCACGGAGCGGACCGGATCGTGAGTGCCGATACCGTGATCGTGCTGCCGACCGTCTCCGAGGAGGTCCCTGCCGGGCTTCCTGAAGCACTGCAGCAGGCTCACGCGCGGGGGAGCCGTATCGTCTCGCTGTGCACTGGCGCGTTCGCCGTGGCCGCCGCGGGGCTGCTCGATGGCCGCCGCGCCACGACGCACTGGACCGAATGCCAGGAGCTAGCGCGCCGCTACCCGCTGGTGACGGTCGATCCTGGCGTCTTGTTCGTCGACGAGGGCGACATCCTCACTTCAGCCGGGAGCGCCGCGGGCATCGACCTGTGCCTGCACCTCGTCCGTCGGGATTACGGCACTGAGATCGCCACCCAGCTCGCCCGCCAGCTTGTGGTCCCGCCCCAGCGCGACGGGGGACAGGCTCAGTACATCGCCGCCCCGATGCCGGAGCTCGATAGTTCCAGCCTCTTTGCCGACACCGTCTGCTGGCTGCAGGAGCATCTGAACGAGACGGTAACGGTCGAAGGCCTCGCGGCTCGGTCGGCTATGAGCCCTCGCACGTTTGCTCGCCGGTTCCTGGCCAGCACCGGCTCGACGCCGTATCAGTGGCTGCTACGGCAGCGTGTCCAACTCGCCCAGCGGCTCCTGGAGATGAGCGACCTGCCCATTGATGCAGTCGCGGAGCAGAGCGGATTCTCGACCGCGGCCAACCTGCGCAAGCACTTCAGCAAGGCCGTGCACACTAGTCCCCACGCCTACCGCCGCACCTTCCAGGATCGCGCCGCCAGCTGACTGCTAACGGCACCGGGTCGGCCACCAGGAGTTGACCTGCGCATAGGACGGAAGGTCCGGTCGTACGACAAGGCCGTCGCGGACGGCCACGGCCGTGTCGACGCAGGCGGCCAGGGCGGCGCGGAAGAGCAGGGAACCGGTGCTAACCCGACGTACGCCGACGTCTGACAGGACGGCGATGGTGTGCCGGCCGGGCAGGAACAGGATGTTGACGGGCACATCGACGGCAGCCACCACGGCGGCGATGTCGGCGGGCTCGGCTAGGCCGGGCACAAACACCCCGTCCGCGCCGGCGTCGGCGTAGCGGCGTACCCGGCGCAAGGTCTCAGCCAGGTCGCCGGGTCGCTGCCAATGGGTGTCGGTGCGGGCGTTCACGAATAGCCGCGGTAGCTCCCGCTTCACCGATCCGATCAGCGCGGCGTGCGCGTCGGCCGGGCCCATGGCGTCCTCGATGTTCACCCCGGCCGCGCCGGCCGCGGCCACGGCGACCGCGGCGCCGACCGAGCCGGTTTCGATGTCGACAGTGAGGTGCACGGGCAGCTTCGCCAGGCTGCGGGTCAGGCGCAGCGTTTCGGCATCGGCGGCGCCGGTACCGTCGGGCAGGCCGCTGGCGGCGGCGACGCCGAGGCTGGTGGTGCCCAGCGCGCCGAAGCCGGCCTCGACCAGGCAACGGGCTGAGGCCACATCCCACACGTTGGGCAGGACGAGTGGGTCACCGAAGCGGTGGAGGGCGCTGAAGTCAGTCACAGGGTGTCTCCTGCCAGGGCATTGTCGACGAGGGCGAGAGCGTGCGCTCGGCCGGGGCAACGGTGGGACCCGGCGCCGAACGCCAGCTCCGCACGCAGGCATACCTGCACCACCTCGCCGGCCTCGATCGTGATGCCACCGACGGTCGTCGTAACCAGAGCCCGCCGCTTGGTCGCTGAGACCGGCGGGTCCTCGCGCAGCACCTCGTCGACAGGGCGGTGCCTGGCCCGTTCGATCAGAACCGCCGTAGCCTCGCACGCCTGGACGAGCAGCCCGATGCGGGCCGCCGTCGGCTCGTCGAAGACACCACCGAACACCGCGACCAGCCGATCGACCGCCGCGTCAGCGCGGCAGTCGTCGCCGGTGCCCGGCTGGTACGCCTGCGCGACGTCCCGTACCAGGTCAGTGACCGACTCATTGGCGCCGATCGCGCGGCCCAGGATCGCCACCGGGTGCATCCGGCTGCGCGCCTGCAGAGACTCCACCGGGATCGCGTCCAGGAGCGCGATGACCAGCGCGCGCCTGCGATCGTGCACCGTTCCGCTGCTGAAGCGGGCGACCGTGGCGCGTAGCCAGGCGACTCCTGCGGATGCGGGCGGGACCGCCGGCACCATGAAAGCCGGGTCAGTCAGGACGGCAAGAGCGGCATCGCCGCCGTTGATCCGTTGCATGCGGCCAACGCTAAGGCCGGGACCCTTCGGTACCGGCCGAACCATTGGGGCCGAGAATGGGATGATGACCTCAGCCTCCGATCTGGCGTCGCTCGCGGCTCTGCTGGCGGACGAGACGCGGGCGGCCATCTGCCTAGCGCTGCTCGACGGCCGCGCGTGGACCGCGGGCGAGCTGGCGGCGCACACGCGGGTGGCGCCCTCTACCGCAACCGAGCACCTCAACCGGCTCGTCGACGGCGGCCTGCTCATCGAGCGCCGCCAAGGTCGTCACCGGTACGTCCAGCTGGCCGACGCCTCGGTAGCGCACCTGCTTGAGGATCTATCGGCCCGGTTCGAACCTCGCCAGGACTCGGCGCGCGGGTTGCGGGCGGTGACCGCCAACGCGGCAATGCAGCGCGGCCGCACCTGCTACGACCACCTCGCCGGACGGCTCGGCGTCGCTGTGACCGACGCGATGACTGGGGCGGGACTGCTGGACCAGACCGGCGGCTTCGCCCTCACCGGCACTGGTCTGTGCTGGCTGACCGACACGCTCGGGGTGAGGCCGGCGGACCTGCGGCCGGCCAAACGGCCCCTCGCCCGCGGATGTCTGGACTGGACGGAGCGGCGCCAGCACCTCGCCGGGACGGCAGGGGCAAAGCTGTGCGAGAAGTTCTTCGACAACGGCTGGGTGGCCCGGATCGGATCCGGCCGGGCAGTACGGCTCACCACGACCGGCCAGGCTGCGCTGCGGGATCTCCTCGGGCTGTCAGGTATCGATTAACGAACGCGCCTTCCTGGCCTGAACGCTGCTGCCATGCCGGCGATGTAGGCGCGCGTAAAACGGGTACCGAGGTGCTGTCGCCGCATCGTCGTCAACAGGAGGAGCCATGAGCTACGCCCGGCAGCTGCTGGACGCCAATCCACGAACCGTCAGTGCCGACGCTAGCCCCCTGGCCGCCACCATCGACGCGCTTAGCGACTGCGCCCAGGCCTGCCGCGCCGACGTCGATGATGACTTGAGCGAGCAGAATCTGAGGGACATGGTCCTGTGCATCCGGTTGTGCCTGGATTGTGCTGATATCTGCACCGCAGCCATCGGGGTCATAAGTCGGCCGGCCGCGCGCGATGCCAGCGTCACCAGGCCCCTACTGGAGGCATGCGCAGCCGCCTGCAAGAGCTGCGGCGACGAATGCGAGCGGCACGCCCAGATGCACGAGCACTGCCGCGTCTGCGCCGAGGCATGCAGGCGCTGCGAGCAGGCTTGCCGGGAGCTCCTGGACACCATGCACTAGCAGACCGACGGGCCCGGGCGGCCGCCGCGTGCGAGCCGCCTGGCGCCGTTATCCTCCGGCCTTGCCGAAGTCGGCAGACTGCCAGTGCTCCGGCTTCATCTGGATCATTACCTGGTCGCCACCGGGATTGGCCGCGATGAAGGCGTCACCGCCCTCGGGGCCGAGATAGCGGCGAGCGATGGCAATCCGCTCGGCCTCCTCGGATGGCTCGATGACGGCCGGGCCTTCCACGGTCACGTACTTATAGGGTGGCGCCTCATCTTGAGCGCACAGGCTGAAACGCCCGGCCGCAGCAATGGCTCTGGCCTTGCTGCTGCTTCCGCCGGTGTTCACGCGCACCGGACCGCCGGGCTGGTAGTTGTACCAGACAGGGGTGACGAGCGGCCCCCGGTCCGGCCCGGCGGCCACGGCGATCACGCCGACGTGCACTGCGGCGAGGAACGCCTCCCGCTCCGCACTGCTCATGCTCACCGACACGGCATCTCCCTTCGGTTCGACTGGTGCCTAGGCAATGCCCGACCCTTGGGGGCATCACACCGCTCAGGGCAACCACTTCAGCCATGCGCCGTGACTGTCGGCCAATGCAATG